>NZ_JBHUBB010000032.1:71526-100200 GCF_042789485.1 Streptomyces sp. NPDC056835 | reverse complement strand
TGCCAGTTGTTCTGCCAAGGGCATGGCTGGTTGGCTACGTTCGGAAAGGATAACCGCTGAAAGCATCTAAGCGGGAAGCCTGCTTCGAGATGAGGACTCCCACCTCCTTGAGGGGTTAAGGCTCCCAGTAGACGACTGGGTTGATAGGCCGGATATGGAAGCCAGGTGACTGGTGGAGTTGACCGGTACTAATAGGCCGAGGGCTTGTCCTCAGTTGCTCGCGTCCACTGTGTTAGTTCTGAAGTAACGAACGGCCGTGTTGTCATCCAGCTGTTTCGATATCTTCATAGTGTTTCGGTGGTCATTGCGTGAGGGAAACGCCCGGTTACATTCCGAACCCGGAAGCTAAGCCTCACAGCGCCGATGGTACTGCAGGGGGGACCCTGTGGGAGAGTAGGACGCCGCCGAACAATTATTGTGGGAATGCCCCGCACCTTCTGGTGCGGGGCATTTCTGCGTTCCCCTCCCGTGTTCCCCACGTTCCACCCCCGTTTCCCTTCGGAACGGTGCTGTGCACGTCTGATCATCGTGTATGCTTTATCTCGTTGCTCCGCCCCAATAGCTCAGTCGGTAGAGCGTCTCCATGGTAAGGAGAAGGTCTACGGTTCGATTCCGTATTGGGGCTCAGAAGTAAGAGAAAGGCCCCCGCCACTCGGCGGGGGCCTTTCGCGTATGTGTCAGCTGTTGTGGGGCTCCGGGACGCGCATCGCCAGGATGGCCATGTCGTCGGAGGCCGGCTCGGCGGCGAAGCGCTCCACCGCGCGCAGTACGCGGGAGGCGACCGCGCCGGCCGTCAGGCCCGTACAGGTCGTCAGTACATCGGCCAGGCCGTCGTCGCCCAGCATGCGTGTGCCCTCCCTGCGTTCCGTGACGCCGTCGGTGACACACAGGAGGACGTCTCCGGGGTCGAGCGTGACCATCTGCTCGTACAGCTCCAGGTCCTCCATGACACCCAGCAACGGCTGCGGTTCCGCGGCGGGTTCGACCGTTCCGTCCTGGCGCAGACGCAAGGGGAGCGGATGGCCGGCGCACACCACCTTGAGGACAGCGCTGCCGTCCTCCTGGGGCCACAACTCGCCGTAGAGCAGCGTGAGGAAGCGGCTGCGGGCGCCCTCGTCGAGGATCGCCGCGTTCAGCCGCTCAAGGACGGCGGGGCCGCCGAAGCCCTCGCGAGCCAGCAGACGCAGGGCGTGCCGGGCCAGGCCGGTGACGGCCGCGGCTTCCGGGCCCGTACCGCAGACGTCTCCGATGGCGAAGCCATAGGCGCCGTCCCGGATGGGGAACAGGTCGTAGAAGTCGCCGCCCACCTCGTTGCCTTCGCCCGCCGCGCGGTAGATGACCTCCACCTCGACGCCGGGGACCTGGGGCAGTCCCGGCGGCAGCAGGCTGCGCTGGAGAGCCTGGCTGATGGCCGTACGCTCCGAGTAGAGACGGGCGTTGTCGAGGGCGAGGGCCGCTCGGCGGGAGAGGTCTTCGGCGAGTTCCAGGATCTCCTGACGGAAGTGGTCGTCCGAGGGCTTGCCGAGGGTCAGCATGCCGATGACGCGGTTACGGGCGACCAGCGGTAGCACGACGGTCTCGCCGCCGACCGCCGCCGCCGTCGCCAGCGTTGTGCCGATGCCGGAGGAGACCGGGCTCGAACCCCTGCCCAACTGCCGCATGGAGGTGCGCAGGGCGGCCTGATGGGCGGCGTCAGCCGGGGCGGTCCAGATGCGGGCGCCCGGCGCGGGGACCGGATCCGGTGGGTCAATCTTGGAGAGCAGGGCCTTGAGGCCGTCGATGCGGTCCTCGTCCTCGTGCAGCACGTAGGAGAGGTACGGGTCCGACGACTGGTCGGCGATCGTGTAGACGGCGCACCAGGTGGCCAGGGTGGGCACGGTCATCTGTGCCATCAGGGCCAGCGTCTGATCGCGGTCCAGTGTGCCGGCGAGCAGATCGGAGGCCTCGACGAGGAAGGAGAGTGAGCCGCGGCGCAGGCGTTCGAGTTCGCCGAGACGGGCCGATTCGACGGCCAGGGCGATACGGTCCGCGGCGAACTGGAGGCGCAGCGCCTCCTCGTTGGAGTAGCGGGCCGCTCCCTCGGCGGCGACGCCCAGGGAGCCGGTGAGTCTGCCCTCGACCTTGAGCGGGACGGTCACGACGGAGCGCATGCCGGTGTCGTTGAGCAGCGGGACGGCTCCGGGGACGGCCGTGAGGTCGTCGTGGACAGCGGGCATGCGGGCGGAGCTGTAACGGCCCGTGCCGGCCTCCACGGGGACGCGGGCGAAGCGCTGGCGGGCCGAGGGAAGGCCGGTGGAGGCCCGTACCTCCAACTCCGTCTCGTCGTCCGTGGCGAGAAGGAGGAACGCCGAATCGCCGTCGAGCATGTCGCGGGCGCGCTCCACCGTGCGCTGGAGGAGTCCGTCGAGATCGTCGGGGGCGGGGGAGCCGATGAAGACCTCGAAGGGGTCCGTGCTCCGGCTCTCGGAGCCCGTGTCGGTCACGGGGGTGCGCAATGGGGTCTGGATGACGGCGCGTTCGTCGTCGCGTACGAGAAGGCAGACCGTGGACGGCTCGCCGTGGGTGTCGCGCACCCGCAGGTGGGAGGCGTAGACGGGGATGACCCGGCCGTCGGCGCCGCGGATGCCGTAACTGCCCTCCCAGCGGGAGAGTTGGAGTGCCTCGACGATACCCGTGCCGATACCGGGGGTGTGCGGCCAGGCGGCGATGTCCGTGAGGGGCTTGCCGGTGACCTGTTCGGCGGCGTACCCGAACAGGTGCTCCGCGTCCTCGTTCCAGTTGACGACGGTGCCGCCGCGGTCGATCTGGACGACGGCCACCCGTACGCGTTCGTCGGCGACGGGGAGCAGGCTGGTGGGGAGGACGGGGCCGGCCGAGCGGGTGCCCACCTGACGCTGGGGCAGGTCGAGCTGGAACCACACCTGCTTGTACGTCGGGGTGTACTCGACGCCCCAGCGTGAGGCGAGGGCGGCGCAGAGCAGCAGTCCCCGGCCGTTCTCGCGGTCCGGGCTGCCGAACGACTGGCCGGTGCCCTGAATGGGGACCTCGCGCTCGGGGTAACGGTCGGCGACCTCGACCCGGACGCCGTCTTCTGTCCGGAGGCAGAGCACATCGGCGGAGGTGCCGGCGTGGATCACCGCATTGGTGACGAGTTCACTGGTGAGGACGACGGCGTCATCGACGACATCGGAGTAACCCCATCCCTGGAGGGTGTCACGGACAAAGGCGCGGGCAGTCGCGACGGATCGCCCGACAGGGTCGAAGCTGGCAGCCGCCCGCGCGGTGATCACAGAACTCCTCGTACGCGTTTCGACGCCCGGCTCCGCCATGATCGGCCCCGCCCCTCCTCGCGCCCGGTGGTAGTACCTTCGCCACACCGTCCCCGCCGGGCGGACCGGGACGGTTGGACAGCCGGATGCCAGGTTACTTAACTTCGCTGTCCGAGCGGATGCCGGTCACCGCTGTTTCCACCCTGCGGGGGCGGGGACGCTATGCGAAGCTGCCGAACTGTTATGGCCTGGTTCGGCCATGGTGAAACACTGGGCAGGCTTGCGGAGACAGCTCGGGCAGTACGGTCAACCCCTGCGGGAGGGACACGGTGGAGTCTGGCACGGCGGCGCGTGGCAATGGCACGCGCGCGAAAGGCGGACGGTCCCGAAGCAATGGGACCATCGAGGTGGACGCGGCGGAGCTGAACAGACTGCTGACGGCCTTGGTGGCGATGCGGGACGGCAACTTCCGTAAGCGCCTTACCGTCTCCGGTGACGATGTGATGGCGGAGATCGCCGCCGTCTTCAATGAGGTCGCCGACCGTAATCTCCATCTCACGGGCGAGCTGGCCCGTGTACGGCGCATGGTCGGGCGTGAGGGAAAGCTCACGGAGCGGCTGGAGACCGGGGCCTGCGAGGGCTCCTGGGCTGCCGCGATCGACGCGTCGAACGCGCTGGTGGACGATCTGGCGCGGCCAGTCTCCGAGGTGGGCCGGGTCCTCTCCGCGGTCGCCGAGGGCGATCTGGAGCAGCGTATGGAGCTGCGTTCGCACTCTTCCGAGGGCGCGGAGCGGCCGTTGCGGGGCGAGTTCCTGAAGGTGGCCCGTACGGTCAACAATCTGGTCGACCAGCTCTCGGCGTTCACCGATGAGGTGACGCGGGTGGCGCTGGAGGTCGGTACCGAGGGCAAGCTCGGCGGTCAGGCCAAAGTGCGAGGTATGTCCGGATCGTGGAAGGACCTCACGGATTCGGTCAACACGATGGCGTATCGATTGACCGCTCAGGTACGTGACATTGCTCTCGTCACGACGGCGGTCGCCAAGGGTGATCTGTCGCGCAAGGTCACGGTTCATGTGGCCGGCGAGATGCTCCAGCTGAAGAACACCGTCAACACCATGGTCGACCAGTTGTCGTCCTTCTCCTCCGAGGTCACGCGCGTGGCCAGGGAAGTGGGCACGGAGGGCGAGCTGGGGGGCCAGGCGACCGTGCCCGGGGTGGCCGGGGTGTGGAAGGACCTCACCGATTCGGTGAACACGATGGCCGGCAACCTGACCAACCAGGTGCGGGGCATCGCGGAGGTCACCACGGCCGTCGCCAATGGCGATCTGTCGCAGAAGGTCACCGTGAGCGCGCGCGGCGAGGTGGCTCAGCTCGCCGAGACGATCAACCAGATGACGGAGACGCTCCGTACCTTCGCGGACGAAGTGACCCGGGTGGCGAGCGAGGTCGGCGCCGAGGGGCTGCTCGGCGGCCAGGCGCAGGTGCCCGGCGCGGCCGGGACCTGGAAGGACCTGACGGACTCGGTCAACAGCGTCTTCCGCAATCTGACCTCTCAGGTGCGGGACATCTCGCAGGTGACGACGGCGGTCGCGAACGGCGATCTGTCGCAGAAGGTCACCGTCGATGTGGCGGGCGAGATGCTGGAGCTCAAGAACGCCGTCAACACGATGGTGGGTCAGCTGCAGTCGTTCGGTTCCGAGGTCACCCGGGTCGCCCGGGAGGTCGGCGTCGAGGGCCGGCTCGGCGGCCAGGCCGAGGTGCCGGGCG
The DNA here is from genome assembly GCF_042789485.1 of Streptomyces sp. NPDC056835. Taxonomy (NCBI): domain Bacteria; kingdom Bacillati; phylum Actinomycetota; class Actinomycetes; order Kitasatosporales; family Streptomycetaceae; genus Streptomyces; species Streptomyces sp. NPDC056835. Next base: position 95,164 of record NZ_JBHUBB010000032.1, on the reverse strand, counting down.
CGGCCGGTACGTGGAAGGACCTCACCGATTCGGTGAACACGGCCTTCCGTAACCTGACCGGCCAGGTGCGGGACATCGCGCAGGTGACCACGGCCGTCGCCAATGGTGATCTGACCCAGAAGGTCACGGTCGATGTGGCCGGCGAGATGCTGGAGCTCAAGAACACTGTCAACACGATGGTGGCGCAGCTGTCCTCGTTCGCCGACCAGGTCACGGTCATGGCGCGGGACGTGGGTACGGAGGGCCGGCTCGGCGGCCAGGCGCGGGTGGACGGCGTCAGCGGTACGTGGAAGGAGCTCACCGACTCCGTCAACTCCATGGCCGGGAACCTCACCGATCAGGTGCGCCAGATCGCGCAGGTGACCACGGCCGTGGCGCGCGGCGATCTGTCGCAGAAGATCGATGTGGACGCCCGGGGCGAGATCCTGGAGCTGAAGAACACGATCAACACCATGGTCGACCAGCTCTCGGCCTTCGCGGACCAGGTGACCAGGGTCGCGCGTGAGGTCGGTACGGACGGCCGGCTGGGCGGTCAGGCGCAGGTGCCCGGCGTCGCCGGTGTCTGGCGGGATCTGACCGACTCCGTGAACGGCATGGCCGGGAACCTCACGGCGCAGGTCAGGAATATCGCGGGCGTCGCCACGGCGGTGGCGCGCGGCGACCTGTCGCAGAAGATCGACGTGGACGCGCGCGGCGAGATCCTGGAGCTGAAGAACACCCTCAACACGATGGTGGACCAGCTGTCCAACTTCGCCGAGCAGGTCACCAGGGTGGCCCGTGAAGTGGGCACCGAGGGCATCCTCGGCGGCCAGGCCGAGGTCCAGGGCGTCTCCGGCACCTGGAAGGACCTCACCCAGTCCGTCAACTTCATGGCGAACAACCTGACGTCGCAGGTCCGCAATATCGCGGAGGTCACCACGGCGGTCGCCAAGGGCGATCTGTCGAAGAAGATCACCGTCGATGCCAGGGGCGAGATCCTCGATCTGGTCACGACCGTCAACACGATGGTCGACCAACTGCTGAACTTCGCCGACGAAGTGACCCGCGTCGCCCGTGAGGTGGGTACGGAAGGCATCCTCGGCGGGCAGGCCAGGGTCCGGGGTGTCACCGGAATCTGGAAGGACCTCAGCGACAACGTCAACACCATGGCCAACAACCTCACCAGTCAGGTGCGCAATATCTCGCGGGTCTCCTCCGCGGTCGCCAATGGTGATCTGACGAAGAAGGTGACGGTCGAGGCGCGCGGCGAGGTCGCCGAACTCGCCGACACCGTCAACACGATGGTGACGACGCTGTCCTCCTTCGCGGACGAGGTCACGCGCGTCGCCCGCGAGGTGGGTACCGAGGGCGAACTGGGCGGCCAGGCCAGGGTTCCGGGCGTGTCGGGTACGTGGAAGGACCTCACCGAGTCCGTGAACTCGATGGCGTCCAATCTGACCGGTCAGGTGCGCCAGATCGCGACGGTCACCACCGCCATCGCCAAGGGCGATCTCACCAAGAAGATCGACATCGATGCCCGCGGTGAGATCCTGGAGTTGAAGAACACCATCAATACGATGGTCGACCAGCTCTCCTCGTTCGCCGATCAGGTGACCCGCGTGGCCCGCGAGGTGGGTACGGACGGGCAGCTGGGCGGCCAGGCCCGGGTGCGGGACGTCGACGGCACCTGGCGCGACCTCACCGAATCGGTGAACGAGATGGCCGGCAACCTGACTCGTCAGGTGCGGGCGATCGCCGCCGTCGCCACCGCGGTGACCCGCGGCGATCTCAACCTGAAGATCGATGTGGACGCGGCGGGCGAGATCCAGGTCCTCCAGGACAACATCAATACGATGATCGCCAATCTGCGTGACACCACCCTCGCCAATGAGGAACAGGACTGGCTCAAGGGCAACCTCGCCCGTATCTCCGGTCTGATGCAGGGCCGCCGCGATCTCGACGATGTGGCCTCGCTGATCATGAGCGAGCTGACACCGGTCGTCTCGGCGCAGCACGGCGCGTTCTTCCTGGCGATGCAGACCGGCACGGTGCCGCAGGTCGGCACGGACACCGGCAAGGACGCCTCGTACGAGCTGTGCATGCGCGGCAGTTACGGCTACTCGGCGGGGTCGATGCCGACGTCCTTCCGGCCGGGCGAGACGCTCATCGGGACGGCCGCCGAGGAGAAGCGCACCATCCAGGTCAATGTGCCGCCGGGCTATCTGAAGATCTCGTCCGGGCTCGGGGAGGCCGCGCCCGCGCATGTGATCGTGCTGCCGGTGCTCTTCGAGGGGAAGGTCCTCGGTGTGATCGAGCTGGCGTCGTTCCAGCCGTTCACCCATATCCAGCGGGACTTCCTCAACCAGATCGCCGAGATGATCGCGACGAGCGTCAACACCATCAGCGTCAACTCCAAGACGGAGGTTTTGCTGAAGCAGTCGCAAGAGCTGACCGAGCAGCTGCGGGAGCGCTCCGCGGAGCTGGAGAACCGGCAGAAGGCCCTCCAGGAGTCCAACGCGGAGCTGGAGGAGAAGGCCGAATTGCTGGCGCAGCAGAACCGCGACATCGAGGTGAAGAACACCGAGATCGAAGAGGCCAGGCAGGTGCTTGAGGAGCGGGCCGAACAGCTCGCCGTCTCGATGCGCTACAAGTCGGAGTTCCTGGCGAACATGTCGCACGAGCTGCGTACGCCGCTCAACTCGCTGCTCATCCTCGCCAAGCTGCTCGCGGACAACGCCGAGTCGAACCTCTCGCCGAAGCAGGTGGAGTTCGCGGAGACGATCCATGGCGCGGGTTCGGATCTGCTCCAGCTGATCAACGACATCCTCGATCTGTCGAAGGTCGAGGCGGGCAAGATGGACGTCAGCCCGACCCGTATCGCGCTGGTCCAGCTGGTCGACTATGTGGAGGCGACCTTCCGGCCGCTCACGGCGGAGAAGGGGCTCGACTTCTCCGTACGGGTCTCGCCCGAGCTGCCCGCGACGCTGCACACGGACGAACAGCGGCTGCTCCAGGTGCTGCGCAATCTGCTGTCCAACGCGGTGAAGTTCACCGACAGTGGCGCCGTGGAGCTGGTGATCCGGCCGGCCGGTACGGATGTGCCGGACGCCATCAGGGAGCAGCTGCTTGAGGCGGGTTCGCTGCGGGACGCGGACGGCGATCTGATCGCGTTCTCGGTCACCGACACCGGGATCGGGATCGCGGCGAGCAAGATGCGTGTCATCTTCGAGGCGTTCAAGCAGGCGGACGGTACGACCAGCCGGAAGTACGGCGGCACGGGTCTCGGACTGTCCATCAGCCGGGAGATCGCCCGGCTGCTCGGCGGTGAGATCCACGCGGCGAGCGAGCCGGGGCGTGGCTCGACCTTCACGCTCTATCTGCCGCTCCACCCCAGCGAGCTGCCCCCGCAGGGTTATCCGCAGCTGACGCCCGCGGGGATGCAGCAGCTGACCTCCGCGGGCCTCCATCCGCAGGGACGTCAGACGGACGACGGCACAGAGGTGTCGGGACAGGCACAGGGGCAGCTGGAGGCATCCTCCGCGCCCGCGGAACTGCCCGGTCCGGCCGCCCTGTTCCGGCGTCGCCGCAAGAGCGCGGGTGCCGGGAAGCAGGGCTCCCAGCCGCAGGGCGGGGCTCCGGGCACGTCGGACGGCCCGGCGGTCGGGCCGCGCGGGCTGGAGTCCTGGAGCTCGGGTGTGGCCGCCGCGGGCCGTCAGGAGGCGCCGCGGGAGAGCCGTACTTTCTCGTTCGACAACGAGAAGGTGCTGATCGTCGATGACGACATCCGCAATGTCTTCGCCCTCACCAGCGTGCTGGAGCAGCACGGACTGTCGGTGCTGTACGCGGAGAACGGCCGTGAGGGCATCGAAGTCCTGGAGCAGCACGACGATGTGACAGTCGTTCTGATGGACATCATGATGCCGGAGATGGACGGATACGCGACGACGACGGCCATCCGCAGGATGCCGCAGTTCGCCGGGCTGCCGATCATCGCGCTCACCGCGAAGGCGATGAAGGGCGACCGGGAGAAGGCCATTGACTCCGGCGCGTCCGACTATGTCACCAAGCCGGTCGACCCTGATCATCTGCTGTCGGTGATGGAGCAGTGGATGCGCGACAAGTGATCGGCGGGTGCACGAATCAGTGTGATGTGCTGAAGGAATATGCCCGATGGCGTGTGAGGCGCCGTGGTTCGGGGAACCTTCTGGTCTCGCGCCGCGTTTCCGCTTCGAGCACAGTGACATAACGGTGACAGGGTGTGGCGACAGGCGGGGTGCGGCTACGATGACCGGCACAAGGACGGACGGCGTAAGGGAGCCGTCCCCTGGGGCGGCGCCCGGTGTTTCGCCGAGCTCCGCGAGCAGGGGGCGCCCCATGCCGGGGCGAGGAGGGCGGGCGGCCATGGTGCAGAAGGCCAAGATCCTCCTGGTCGATGACCGGCCGGAGAATCTGCTGGCGCTGGAGGCGATCCTCTCCGCGCTCGATCAGACGCTGGTGCGGGCATCGTCAGGGGAGGAAGCGCTCAAAGCGCTGCTGACGGACGACTTCGCGGTCATTCTGCTGGATGTCCAGATGCCGGGGATGGACGGTTTCGAGACCGCCGCGCACATCAAGCGGCGGGAGCGTACGCGCGATATCCCGATCATCTTCCTGACGGCCATCAACCATGGCCCGCATCACACCTTCCGTGGGTACGCGGCGGGTGCGGTGGACTACATCTCGAAGCCGTTCGACCCCTGGGTGCTGCGCGCCAAGGTCTCGGTCTTCGTCGAGCTGTACATGAAGAACTGCCAGCTCAAGGAACAGGCCGAACTGCTGAGACTTCAGCTGGCCGGGGCGGGCGAGGTCAGAGAGCCTGCCGGGCTGCTGGCCGAACTGTCCGCGCGGCTCGCGGCAGTTGAGGAACAGGCCGAGGCGCTCTCCAAACAGCTGGACGACGATTCGGCGGACCCCTCCGCCGTGGCCACCGCCGCCCATCTGGAGCGCAAACTCACCGGACTGCGGCGGGCGCTCGACGCGCTGGAGCCGGGGACGGGCAGCGGTTCGCCGCCGCTTCCCTCGCCGAACTGACCGAGCGGCCACGTCAGTTTCCCGCCGAGGCGCGGGCGACACGAACGGGTGAAGCGGTGGGCACACGTGTCCCCGGCCGTTCACACCGGTAACCTCACCACCATGGCCTCACGTACGTCCGGCAAGGGTTCCCAGGGCACGGCGGGCACCGCAAAGCCGCGGGCCGGCCGTACGACCGGTGCCGCGAAGGCGGCGCCCGCCAAGAAGACCGCGGCGAAGAAGACCGCGCCCAAGAAGGCACCGGTCAAGAAGGCTCCCGCGAAGAAGGCTGCCGCCAAGCCGGCACCCAAACCCGCACCGAGCCCGACCGGCGGTGTGTACCGGCTCGTCCGCGCCGTCTGGCTCGGAGCGGCGCACGGCGTCGGCGCGATGTTCCGCGGCATAGGGCGCGGAGCGAAAGGGCTCGATCCGGCCCATCGCAAGGACGGGCTGGCCCTGTTGCTGCTCGGCCTCGCCCTCATCGTCGCGGCGGGCACCTGGTCGAATCTGCGCGGGCCGGTGGGCGACCTGGTCGAAATGCTCGTCACCGGAGCCTTCGGCCGGCTCGATCTGCTGGTGCCGATACTGCTGGGCGCCATCGCCGTACGGCTGATCCTCTACCCCGAGAAGCCCGAGGCCAACGGACGGATCGTCATCGGACTCTCGGCGCTCGTGATCGGCGTGCTCGGGCTGGTCCATGTCGCCTGCGGCGCCCCGGGGCGAGACGCGGGCACGGAAGCGATACAGGACGCCGGCGGGCTGATCGGCTGGGCCGCCTCCACACCACTGATCTTCACCACGGGCGAGGTCCTTGCCGTACCGCTGCTTCTGCTGCTCACCCTTTTCGGTCTGCTGGTCGTCACCGCCACCCCCGTCGCCGCCATCCCGCAGCGGCTGCGGCTGCTCGGCACCAAGCTCGGGATCATTCGGCCCGACCATGAGCAGGAGCGGTTCGACGACGAGCGGTTCGACGACGAGGAACGGTACGACGACGACGCACGGTACGACGAGCAGTGGCGCGCGGCGCTGCCCTCCGGTGGACGCCGTCCGTCCGCGCGCCGCGGCGGGGGCCCCGCGGAGTACGACCCCGACCGGGCCGAGGTGGAGGCGCTTTCCAAGCGGCGCCGGCCGCGCAGGGCCTCCGTACAGCCGTCCATGGACCGCCCCATGGACGCCGTGGATGTGGCCGCGGCCGCCGCGGCGGCGCTGGACGGTGCCGTCCTCAACGGAATGCCGCCCTCGCCGATCGTCGCGGACCTCACCCAGAGCGTTTCCGTGGACCGTGGCCGGAAGGCGGGGCAGCGGCCCGGAGAGCGGCAGGTGCCCCTGGAAGAGCCGGTCGAGGACGCGGCAGAGCGCTCCGTACCCCTGCCAACGGCGCGCGAGGCCGAGCGGCCTCCCGCGGCCGGCGCCGGTGTCGCGGATCTGACCAAGGCGCCGCCCGCGCGGGACAAGCCGCTGCCGCCGCGCGCCGAACAGCTCCAGCTCCGCGGGGACATCACCTACTCGCTGCCCTCACTCGATCTGCTGGAGCGCGGCGGCCCCGGCAAGACGCGCAGCGCCGCCAACGACGCCGTCGTCGCCTCGCTCAGCAATGTCTTCATGGAGTTCAAGGTCGACGCGGCCGTCACCGGCTTCACCCGGGGCCCGACGGTCACGCGGTACGAGGTGGAGCTGGGCCCGGCCGTGAAGGTCGAGCGGATCACCGCCCTCACCAAGAACATCGCGTACGCCGTGGCCAGCCCCGACGTACGGATCATCTCCCCGATCCCCGGCAAGTCCGCGGTCGGCATCGAGATCCCGAACACCGACCGCGAGATGGTCAACCTCGGTGACGTTCTGCGGCTCGCGGACGCGGCCGAGGACGACCATCCGATGCTGGTCGCGCTCGGCAAGGACGTCGAGGGCGGCTATGTGATGGCCAACCTCGCGAAGATGCCGCACGTACTGGTCGCGGGCGCGACCGGCTCCGGAAAGTCGTCCTGTATCAATTGCCTGATCACGTCGGTGATGGTCCGGGCGACCCCGGAGGACGTCCGGATGGTCCTTGTCGACCCCAAGCGGGTCGAGCTGACCGCGTACGAGGGCATCCCGCATCTGATCACGCCGATCATCACCAACCCCAAGCGGGCGGCCGAGGCGCTTCAGTGGGTCGTACGGGAGATGGATCTGCGCTACGACGACCTCGCGGCGTACGGGTACCGCCATATCGATGATTTCAACAAGGCCGTGCGCGACGGCAAGGCCATGGCTCCGGAGGGCAGCGAGCGCGAGCTGTCGCCGTATCCGTATCTGCTGGTGATCGTGGACGAGCTGGCGGACCTGATGATGGTCGCGCCGCGTGACGTCGAGGACTCGATCGTCCGTATCACCCAGTTGGCCCGCGCCGCCGGAATCCATCTGGTGCTGGCCACCCAGCGTCCTTCGGTCGATGTCGTCACCGGTCTGATCAAGGCGAACGTGCCCTCGCGGCTGGCGTTCGCGACGTCCTCCCTGGCGGACAGCCGGGTCATCCTCGACCAGCCGGGCGCGGAGAAGCTGATCGGCAAGGGCGACGGCCTCTTCCTTCCGATGGGAGCGAACAAGCCGACCCGTATGCAGGGCGCCTTCGTCACCGAGGATGAGGTCGCGGCGATCGTCCAGCACTGCAAGGATCAGATGGCACCCGTCTTCCGGGACGATGTCGTGGTCGGGACGGCGAAGAAGAAAGAGATCGACGAGGACATCGGCGACGATCTCGACCTTCTCTGCCAGGCCGCCGAACTGGTGGTCTCCACACAATTCGGTTCGACCTCGATGCTTCAGCGAAAGCTGCGGGTCGGCTTCGCGAAGGCCGGCCGGCTGATGGACCTGATGGAATCGAGGAACATCGTCGGCCCGAGCGAAGGCTCCAAGGCCCGTGACGTCCTGGTCAAGGCCGACGAACTCGATGGAGTGCTCGCGGTGATCCGCGGGGAGTCTCCAGCGTAGGGAAACGGATTCCCGAGGCAATCCGAGGGCAACCGTTTCCCGTGCGCATACGTCAAGTTGGAGAGAGGAAGAGCGTCTTGTTCCTCCACTGCGCCGTCCGGCCATTCTGATGGCGTACAAACTGCATCCGCCCGGTTGCCCCACCCTTTCGTACCACCCATAGACTGAACGTCCAGCAGGTGGCTACACGCTCGAAAGGCGCCCTCGTGTCCATCGGCAAATCCCCCGACGGCAAGTCCCCAGATTCCCCAGACGGCAACGTTCCCGACGATCAAATCGACGGCCAGGCCAAGGACCACGTCCCCGGCGACGCCGATTCCGACACCAACTCCCCCCCGGTGGACCGGCCTTCGATCGGCCAGGTGCTGCTGCGGGCCCGTATCGCCGCGGATCTGACGGTCGACGAGGTCAGCGGCTCCACGCGGGTGCGCATCCCCATCGTGCACGCGATCGAGGAGGACGACTTCTCGCGCTGCGGCGGCGATGTCTACGCCCGTGGGCACATCCGTATGATCGCTCGCGCGGTGGGGCTCGATCCCGTGCCGCTGGTCGAGCAGTTCGACTCCGAGCACGGCGGGCGGCCGGTGCCCACGCCCGCGGCGCCGCTGTTCGAGGCCGAGCGGATCCGGCCGGAGCGCCGCCGTCCCAACTGGACCGCGGCCATGGTCGCCGCGATCGTGGCGGTGGTCGGCTTCGTCGGCTTCACGGCGTTCGGCGACGGAAACGACGGCGCGAAGACCAAGAAGGTCGCCGAGGGCGCGAAGCCCGCGAAGAGCACCAAACCGAGTCCCACGAAGTCGGCCGACCCCAAACCCGAGCCGTCGGACAGCGCCATCGCCGCCGCTCCGCTCGACAAGGTCACGGTGAAGCTGTCGGCCATAGACGACAAGAGCTGGGTCTCGGCCAAATCGTCCAATGGCAAGCTGCTGTTCGACGGAACGCTGCGGAAGGGCGATTCCAAGACCTTCCAGGACGACGAGCAGATCGATCTGATCCTCGGAAACGCGGGTGCGATCGAGCTCTTCGTGAACGGCAAGAAGGTCGAGGACGAGTTCGAGCCGGGCCAGGTTGAGCGACTCTCGTACACCCAGGGCGACCCCGAGGCCGGCTGAGCAACCCTGCACGGCGGGGGCGGGGCCAGGACAAAGTAGTCTTGAGCCCATGCCCGAACGCCGTACCGTCGCCCTTGTCACTCTTGGCTGCGCCCGTAACGAGGTGGACTCGGAGGAGCTTGCAGGCCGCTTGGCAGCGGACGGCTGGGAGCTCGTCGAGGACGCCTCGGGGGCGGATGTCGCCGTCGTCAACACCTGTGGATTCGTCGAAGCCGCGAAGAAGGATTCGGTCGACGCCCTACTGGAAGCCAACGATCTCAAGGATCAGGGCAGAACCCAGGCCGTCGTGGCCGTCGGCTGCATGGCCGAGCGGTACGGCAAGGAGCTCGCGGAAGCCCTCCCCGAGGCCGACGGCGTGCTCGGATTCGACGACTACGCCGATATCTCCGACCGGCTCCAGACCATCCTCAACGGCGGCATCCACGCCTCGCACACGCCCCGCGACCGGCGCAAGCTGCTGCCGCTCAGCCCGGTCGAGCGCCAGGGCGCGGAGGTGGCGCTGCCCGGCCACGCGCAGTCCCCGGCCGAGGCGGCGCCGGCCCCCGAGGACCTTCCCGAAGGGGTCGCTCCGGCCTCCGGGCCCCGAGCGCCCCTGCGGCGGAGGCTGGACCGCAGCCCCGTCGCCTCCGTGAAGCTCGCCTCCGGCTGCGACCGGCGCTGCTCCTTCTGCGCCATTCCCTCGTTCCGCGGCTCCTTCATCTCCCGGCGTCCCTCCGATGTGCTGGGCGAGACGCGCTGGCTGGCCGAGCAGGGCGTCAAGGAGGTCATGCTCGTCTCCGAGAACAACACCTCGTACGGCAAGGATCTCGGCGATATCCGGCTGCTGGAGACGCTGCTGCCGGAACTGGCGGCCGTCGACGGGATCGAGCGGGTGCGGGTCAGCTACCTCCAGCCCGCCGAGATGCGGCCGGGGCTGATCGACGTGCTGACCTCGACGCCCAAGGTCGCGCCGTACTTCGATCTGTCCTTCCAGCACTCCGCTCCGGGTGTGCTGCGCGCGATGCGGCGCTTCGGGGACACCGACCGCTTCCTGGAGCTGCTGGAGACCATCCGGGGCAAGGCGCCGCAGGCCGGTGTGCGCTCCAACTTCATCGTCGGCTTCCCCGGCGAGACCGAGGCGGACTTCGCCGAGCTTGAGCGCTTCCTGAACGGGGCGCGGCTCGACGCCATCGGCGTCTTCGGTTACTCGGACGAGGACGGTACGGAGGCCGCGACGTACGCCGACAAGCTGGACGGTGACGTGATCGCCGAGCGGCTGGCGCACCTGTCCCGGCTGGCGGAGGAACTGACCTCCCAGCGGGCCGAGGAACGGCTCGGCGAGAGCCTGGAAGTACTCGTCGAGTCGATCGACCCGGAGGGCGGGAACGGGGAGGCGGCGGTCGGCCGTGCGGCGCACCAGGCCCCGGAGACCGACGGCCAGGTGATCTTCACCTCCGGCGAGGGCCTGCGCCCCGGTCTCATGGTCGAGGCCAAGGTGATCGGTACCGAAGGCGTGGACCTGGTGGCCGAGTATCACGACCTTCCGGGGGACGGCTCCCGGATCCCGGGCGAGGAGGCTGCCAGATGACCGGAGTCCCGGCGTCCGCGGCGGGCGGCGGCGCGACACCGGTGCCCGGTGGCAACGGCCAGAAGCAGGCACCCGGCGGCAAGCTGGGGGCCGCGGCGGTCAATCAGGCCAGTCTGTGGAACATCGCCAATATCCTCACGATGGTGCGGCTGGTGCTCGTACCCGGCTTCGTACTGCTGCTGCTCCAGGACGGCGGTTTCGACCCCGTCTGGCGCGCCTGGGCCTGGGCCGCCTTCGCCGTCGCCATGATCACGGATGTTTTCGACGGGCACCTGGCGCGGGCCTACAACCTGGTCACCGACTTCGGGAAGATCGCCGACCCGATAGCGGACAAGGCGATCATGGGAGCGGCGCTGATCTGTCTCTCCGCGTTGGGCGATCTGCCGTGGTGGGTGACGGGCGTCATCCTTTTCCGTGAACTCGGCATCACGCTGATGCGGTTCTGGGTGATCAGGCACGGGGTCATTCCGGCCAGCCGCGGGGGCAAGATGAAGACGCTGGCCCAGGGTGTGGCCGTGGGGATGTACGTACTCGCGCTGACCGGGCCGCTGGCCACGCTGCGGTTCTGGGTGATGGCCGTGGCCGTCGCGCTGACCGTGATCACGGGACTGGACTACGTACGGCAGGCGGTCGTCCTGCGGCGCCAGGGGCTCGCGGCGGAGCGCGCGGCGGCGGAGTCCGCGCGGTGAGTGCCGTGCGGGCCGGGGCGGTGCCGCACAGTGCCGGGGAGGTGCGCTCGGCCGCTGACCGGGCGGCCCGGGTGCTGGAGATCCTGGCCGAGCGCGGCGGGACGCTGGCCGTCGCGGAATCCCTCACCGGCGGTCTGGTGGCCGCGGAGCTCACGGCGGTCCCCGGTGCCTCCCGGACCTTCCGCGGGTCCGTCACGGCGTACGCGACGGACCTCAAACGGGATGTTCTGGGCGTCGACGGGACCCTTCTGGAGGAGCGCGGCGCCGTGGACCCCGAAGTGGCGCTCCAGATGGCGGCCGGAGCGCGCCGTGTGCTCGGGGCCGGCTGGGGAGTGGCGACCACCGGGGTCGCGGGCCCCGATCCGCAGGACGGACAGCCCGTCGGCACCGTGTACGTGGCGGTGGTGGGACCGGAAGGTGTGGGGAAAGTGGCCGCACCGCGGTTGAACGGCGGCCGGGCGGACATCCGTAAAGAGAGTGTACGGAGCGTGCTCGGTCTGCTCCTCAGCGAACTCTCCGGGAACGGGCGGGCACAGGATACGGAACAGAACGGGGGGAATTGATGTTTGCAGCCCTGAGTGAACACGACATCGCTCCCCGCACGGCCGCGGCACTAGGCGGTACGGTGGGGCGTGAAGGATGCGGCTACGCGGTCCGAGGAGGGAGCCACCGATGATTCTGCTCCGTCGCCTGCTTGGTGACGTGCTGCGTCGGCAGCGCCAGCGCCAGGGCCGTACTCTGCGCGAAGTCTCCTCGTCCGCCCGGGTCTCGCTCGGTTATCTCTCCGAGGTGGAACGGGGGCAGAAGGAGGCTTCCTCCGAGCTGCTCTCGGCGATCTGCGACGCGCTTGACGTACGGATGTCAGAGCTCATGCGTGAAGTGAGTGACGAGCTGTCGTTGGCCGAGCTGGCCGCGTCGGCGGCGGCGAACGAGCCGGTGCCCGCGGCAGTACGTCCAATGCTCAATTCCGTCTCTGTGACGTCGGTGGCCGGAGTGCCGACGGAGCGGGTGACGATCAAGGCGCCCGCGGAGGCGGTGGATGTCGTCGCCGCCTGACGAAGCTTTGAAGCGTTGACCTGAGCCCCGGTCGGCAGTGATGTCGGCAGGGGCTTTTGTCTTTCTCAAATGCCCGTTTTGTTCCAGTTGTGTCATGGTGGAAGTTGCGTGTGTACCGAACTGTGATCCAAAAACTGTGAGTGGAATGGGAGGACGCCTGGATGTTCCAGGCGAAAAGCGCCTGACCGGGCCGGAGCCCCGGGCGAAGGACGAGGGGCCGGCCGCGCCCCTGCCGCGTTGTCGCTGCGGCAGGGGCGCGACCGGGAGTGAGTGCGCACGCCGGGGAGTGCACCCGATGCGCTCTCCCGGCGGGTGATCGTGCGTGGCTAGGGTCGGCCGGAGGAGGCAGCCATGGCAAGGCGATGGATCCTTCTGCCGGCGCTCGCCCTGGGCGTGGTGTGGTGGTGGGCCGTACTGCGCATCGCGCTGGTGCCCGAGAACACCGGACTGGTGGAAGGGGCGGTGGCGGCGGGCGGCTGGGGGCTGAGCCTGCTGCCCGTGCATGTCGCGTCGGCGCGGCAGCGTCGCCCCCGGCTGTGACGCATCGTCAGCCGGTGCGCCAACTCGTGCGCGGCCGTCGGCTCGTACGTCAACGCTTACGACAGTTCGTACGCCTCGTACATCAACTGGGGGCGCCCGGCTGGCAGAGCGGGCACCAGAAGGTGGGCCGGCCGTTCTGTTCGGCCGTACGGATCGAGGTGCCGCAGCGGGGGCAGGGGCGGCCCGCGCGGCCGTAGACATACAGCCGCCGAGAGCCGCCCGGACGGTTCCGGTTCGCTTCGAGGAGTGTCTTCGCCGCGGTCACCAGGCGCTCGGGCGAGGGGAGTTCGCCGACCGGCAGCCAGGGGTTCGCGCGAACGAGGAAGCAGGTCTCGGACTTGAAGATATTGCCGACTCCGGCGAGGTTGCGCTGATCGAGCAGCGCCTCCCCGACCGGGCGCGCGGGCTCGGACAGCAGGTTGCGCAGGGCCCTGGCGGCATCCCAGTCCGGGCCGAGCAGATCGGGGCCGAGATGCCCCACCACCCGCTCCTCGTCGCTGGTACGCAGCAGTTCGAGGACGGGGAGGCGATAGCCCACGGCCGTGCGCTCGGAGGTGCCGAGGATGGCCCGGATCTGGTGCGCCGCACCGCCGCTCCAGCGCTCACCCGGGGCGTAGACCTTCCAGGAGCCGTCCATGCGCAGATGCGAGTGGAGCGTGAGGCCGCCCTCGATACGGGTGAGCAGATGCTTGCCGCGCGGTGTGACATCGAGGACGGTCCGGCCGGTGAGATCGGCGGTCGCGAACCGGGGCACCCGCAGGTCCGAGCGGATCAGCCGGTGCCCCGCGAGCGCGGTGTGCAGGCGCTGGGCGGCCTGCCAGACGGTGTCTCCCTCGGGCATGGTTTCAGGCTCGCACGCTCAGGCCCGCAGGCGCAGGCCCCGGGGGGTGGCGTGGAAGCCGGCGGACTCCAGAGCGCGCCCGAGGGGGGATGTCAGGGCAGGGGTGCCGTTCGTACGCTCCACCGTGACCGTACCGAGCGCCCCCGCACGGGCCGCGCTCGCCAGGGCTTCCGAGGCGGCCCGGAGCGAGGGGTCTTCCGGGTCGGTGGGCCAGGCCAGCAGGGTCTTGCCGCCGCGCTCCATGTAGAGGGTCAGCTCGCCGTCGACGAGAACGACGAGTGAACCGGCCTTGCGGCCCGGTTTGTGGCCGGCGCCGTCCGGGGGATCGGGCCAGGCAAGCGCGGCCCCATAGGCGTTGGCGGGGTCGGCGGCGGCCAGCACGACGGCACGGGGCGAGGGATGCGCGTCGGCGCGGTCACGGACCGTCGCCGCCGCGCGGAGCCGGTCGACGGCGCCGTCCATCGCGAACTGGGCCGCGCCCAGGCCCTCCACGACATAGCCGCGACGGGCCTGGCCACTGTCCTCGAAGGCGGACAGAACGCGGTACACCGCCGAGAAACCGCCCGCGACCCCCTCGGCCGCGACCGCGCCCCGGGTCACCACTCCATGGCGGTCGAGGAGGGTACGGGCGAGCGCGTGGGCGCGGTGCGTGGGCTCCGGCTCCAGGGCGGGCAGCAACGACCAGCGGCCACTGACGGTGGGCGGGCCTGTACGGGAGGCGGGGCGGGCCGCGGCCGTGAGCGTGCCGTAACGTCCCCGCGGCACCGGGCGCCGGGCGCGGTGCGCCGTGGAGCCCGCCGTACGGCCCGAGCCGAGCAGCGAGCGCAGCGGCGCGAGGGTGTCGTTGGTGAGCCGGCCGGACCAGGCCAGATCCCATACGGCGTCCGCCAGTTGAGGGTCGGTCACATCCGGGTGCGTGGTGGCCCGGACCTGATCGGTGATCTGCCGGAAGAACAGGCCGTAGCCGCCCGAGAGCGTGGCCAGCACCGATTCGTGGAGGGCGGTCAGCTCCAGGGGGTGCGGGGGCGGGAGCAACAGCGGTGCGGCGTCGGCGAGATAGAGCGAGACCCAGCCGTCCTTGCCGGGCAGGGCGCCCGCTCCGGCCCACAGGACCTCGCCCGTGGTGGTCAGTTCGTCCAGGAGCGCGGGTGTGTAGCCGGACACCCGGGACGGCAGGATCAGCTTCTCCAGCGCCGACGCCGGAACGGGAGCACCCTGCAACTGCTCCACGGCACGGGCGAGTCCGTCGATACCGCGCAGGCTGTTGCCGTTCAGATGCTGCCACTGCGGGAGGAATGCGGCGAGAGCGGCCGGCGCCACCGGCTCCAGCTCCTGACGCAGCGCCGCCAGCGAGCGGCGGCGCAGCCGGCGCAGGACCGTGGCATCGCACCACTCCTGGCCGATGCCGGAAGGATGGAACTCGCCCTGCACGACCCGGGAGCTCGCGGCGAGCCGCTGGAGCGCGCCGTCCGTGACCGCGGGGCCGAGACCGAACCGCTCGGCCGCCGCGTTCGAAGTGAACGGGCCGTGCGTACGGGCGTAGCGGGCGAGGAGATCGCCCAGGGGGTCCTTCACCGGCTCCGTGAACGCCTCGGGGACACCGACCGGGAGCGCCGTGCCCAGGGCGTCCCGCAGCCGGCCCGCGTCCTCGACCGCCGCCCAGTGATCGGCTCCGCCGATCCTCACCCTGATGGCGCGGCGGGCGGTGGCGAGATCCTTCGCCCAGGAGGGCCGCGCGCCGCGCTCGGCCAACTCCGTGTCCGTGAGCGGGCCGAGGACCCGCAGCAGATCGGCGACCCCTTCCAGGTCCTTGACGCGGCGGTCCTCGGTGAGCCACTGGAGCTCCCGTTCCAGCTCTGTGAGGACTTCCGGGTCGAGCAGCTCACGCAGCTCGGCCTGGCCCAGCAGCTCCGCCAGCAGCCGGGAGTCCAGGGACAGCGCGGCGGCTCGCCGCTCCGCGAGGGGGGAGTCGCCCTCGTACAGGAACTGCGCCACATAGCCGAAGAGCAACGACCGGGCGAAGGGAGAGGGCTCGGGGGTGGTGACCTCGATCAGCCGGACCCGCCGGGACTCGATGTCGCCCATGAGTTCCGTGAGGCCAGGGACGTCGAAGACATCCTGAAGGCACTCCCGGACCGCCTCCAGCACGATCGGGAACGAGCCGAACTCGCTCGCTACTTGGAGGAGCTGGGAGGCGCGCTGACGCTGCTGCCACAGCGGAGTGCGTTTGCCCGGGCTCCGGCGGGGGAGCAGCAGCGCCCGCGCGGCGCACTCCCGGAACCGGGAGGCGAACAGCGCGGAGCCGCCCACCTGGTCGGTGACGATCCCGCGGATCTCGCCGCCGTCGAAGGCGACATCCGCGGCTCCGATCGGCGCCTGTTCGCTGTCGAAAGCCGTGCTGAGACGGTCCGGTTCCTCATCGAGGAGGTCCAGGCCCATCAGATCGGCGTCGGGGAGCCGCAGCACGATGCCGTCGTCGGCGTGCATGACCTGCGCGTCCATGCCGTACCGCTCGGAGAGACGGGCGCCGAGGGCCAGCGCCCACGGCGCGTGCACCTGCGCGCCGAACGGGGAGTGGATCACCACGCGCCAGTCGCCCAGCTCGTCGCGGAACCGCTCGACGAGGATCGTCCGGTCGTCGGGGACATGACCGCAGGCGCGGCGCTGCTCGTCCAGATACGACAGCACATTTCCGGCGGCCCAGGCGTCGAGGCCCGCGGTCAGCAGCCGCAGTCTGGCGTCCTCCTCGGAGAGGGCACCCACCTCGCGCAGGAACGCGCCCACCGCGCGGCCCAGCTCCAGCGGACGGCCCAACTGGTCGCCCTTCCAGAACGGAAGCCGACCCGGGGTGCCGGGGGCCGGGGTGACCAGGACCCGGTCACGGGTGATGTCCTCGATCCGCCAGGAGGTCGTGCCCAGCGTGAAGACATCACCCACCCGGGACTCGTACACCATCTCCTCATCCAGCTCCCCGACCCTGCCGCCGCCCTTCTTCGGATCGGCTCCGGCGAGGAAGACACCGAAGAGCCCCCGGTCGGGGATCGTGCCCCCGGAGGTGACGGCGAGCCGCTGCGCGCCCGGGCGGCCCGTGACCGTACCGGCCACGCGGTCCCACACCACGCGCGGACGCAGCTCCGCGAAGGCGTCGGAGGGGTAGCGCCCGGCGAGCATGTCCAGCACGGCCGTGAACGCCGACTCGGGCAGCGACGCGAACGGCGCGGCGCGGCGGGTAAGGGTGAGTAGATCGTCGGCCTGTCTGGTGTCCAGAGCGACCATGGCGACCAGCTGCTGGGCGAGCACATCGAGGGGGTTCGCGGGGATGCGCAGGGCCTCGATGGCGCCGGTGCGCATCCGCTCGGTGACCACGGCGGCCTGGACGAGATCGCCGCGGTACTTGGGAAAGACGACGCCCGTGGAGACCGCGCCCACCTGGTGTCCCGCACGGCCGACCCGTTGGAGGCCGGAGGCGACCGAGGGCGGCGACTCGACCTGGACCACCAGATCCACCGCGCCCATGTCGATGCCAAGCTCCAGACTGGACGTGGCCACGACAGCGGGCAGCCGGCCCGCCTTGAGATCTTCCTCGACCTGGGCGCGCTGCTCCTTGGAGACCGAGCCGTGGTGCGCGCGGGCCAGCAGAGCGGGCGCGCCCCTGGCGGCGCCCGACTGGCCCATCAGCTCGGCCGGGGAGTGGTCCTCGGGCATCGCCGGGGCGGAGCCGGGCGCGTCCGGGACCGAGCCCATGGCCCGTTCGTACGCGATCTCGTTCAGCCGGTTGCACAACCGCTCCGCCAGGCGACGGGAATTGGCGAAGACGATCGTGGAGCGGTGCGCCTGGACGAGATCGGCGATCCGCTCCTCCACATGCGGCCAGATCGACGGCTTGTCCGCGCTGTCCGTCTCCGAGGCGGGGGAGCCGCCCAGCTCGCCAAGATCCTCGACCGGGACGACCACGGAGAGATCGAATTCCTTGCCGGAGCGCGGCTGGACGATCTCCACCCTGCGCTGCGGCGACAGATAGCGCGCGACCTCCTCCACCGGACGCACCGTCGCCGACAGACCGATCCGGCGGGCGGGGCGTGGCAGCAGCTCGTCGAGCCGTTCCAGGGACAGGGCTAGATGGGCGCCCCGCTTCGTCCCCGCTACGGCGTGCACCTCGTCCAGGATCACCGTCTCGATCCCGGCGAGCGCGTCCCGGGCCGAGGACGTGAGCATCAGGAACAGCGACTCGGGGGTGGTGATGAGGATGTCCGGCGGTTTCGTGGCGATCGACCGGCGCTCGGCGGCCGGGGTGTCACCGGAGCGGATACCGACCCGGACCTCCGGCTCGGGCAGCCCGCGCCGCACGGACTCCTGCCGGATTCCCGTGAGCGGGCTGCGCAGATTGCGCTCCACATCGACGGCGAGCGCCTTGAGCGGCGATACGTACAGCACCCGGCAGCGCTTCCTCGCCTCGGCGGGCGGCGGCTGCGATGCCAGCTGGTCCAGGGCGGCGAGGAACGCGGCCAGCGTCTTGCCCGAGCCGGTCGGGGCCACGACCAGCACGTCCGAGCCCTCCTGGATGGCACGCCAGGCCCCCTCCTGCGCCGCGGTGGGCGCGGAGAAGGCCCCCGTGAACCAGCCTCGGGTCGCGGGGGAGAAGGAGTCGAGCGCGGAGCGTGCCATGCCCCCCATCGTGCACCCCGCCACTGACAATCGCCCGGACCTGGGCAAACACCCCGGGGGACCGGTGGCGCTGACCCGGGGGACCGGTGGCGCAGTCCCCAGGTACAGGCGGCGCAGCCCCGGGTACAGGCGGTGCGGCCGCAGGTACAGGCGGTGCAGCGCCAGGGACAGGCAGCGCAGAATGGACGCATGGCACCGCGGGAGCAGGCACGGCACTGGCGCTATTCCGAGCTTCCGGACGTCGATCTGCTGCGTGCGCGCTACATAGACAAGACGTTCCTGCGGCACACCCACGAGACCTTCGTCATCGCCGCGATCACGGACGGGGTCGATGTCTTCCACCACGGAGGCGGCGATCAGTACGCGGGTCCTGGCTCGCTCGCGCTGATCAACCCCGAGACCCCGCACGCCGGCCATGCCCAGGGCCCCGAGGGCTGGCGGTACGGGGCCGTCTACCCGGCCGTCGACGTCATCGCCTCCATCGCGGCGGAGACCACCACGCTCCGCGGTACGCCCGGCTTCGTCGCCCCCGTGGTGGACGATCCGTACACCACGCGCCTCGTCCACCAGGTGCTGCGCGCCGCCGACGAGGGCAACGCGCTCGCTGCCGACACACTGCTGCGGGTCGCGGTGACCCGGCTGCTGCGGCTGAACGGCGGGCCGCTCAGGCAGCGCCAGGTGAGGGGCGCCGGGGCACGGATCGCGGCACGCGCGCGTGCCGTGCTGGAGGAGCGGATGGCGGACCCGCCGTCCCTGGAACGGCTCGCGGCGGACCTCGGCACCAGCCCCTTCGCGCTGCTGCGGGCCTTCAGGAGCACCTACGAGCTGCCGCCGCACACCTGGCTCACGGACGCGCGGGTACGCCGGGCCCGGCGGCTGCTGGACGGTGGTACGACACCGGCCGAGGCGGCCGTGGCCGTCGGGTTCACCGACCAGCCCCATCTGAACCGCCATTTCAGCCGGATCGTCGGAGTGCCGCCCGGTGCGTACCGCAGGGAGCGGACGGCCGCCTCGGGGGCTGAACGGGCTCCGAGGCGGGGCGGGAGCGCAAGAACGTACAAGACCGGGCCCGCCCACCCCGCGTAACGTCCCTGACGTGGCAGAACAGACAGCGTCCGCGGCCGCGGACATACCGGCGCACGGTCCCGCCCGGAGCGCCCCGGAGCCCGACTCCGGCCCCGCTCCCATTCTCATTCCCGAGCTCGGGAACGAGCCCGAGCCCAAGTCGGACTCGGCCGTCGTGCGCGACGCCCTGGGCGTCGGCATCGCCGTCGGGCTCTCCGGCTTCGCCTTCGGCGTCACGTCGGCGGGCGCGGGGCTCACCGTCCTCCAGACCTGCGCGCTCAGCCTGCTGGTCTTCACCGGCGCCTCCCAGTTCGCACTGGTCGGCGCGCTCGCGGCGGGCGGCAATCCGCTCACCGCCGCCGCGGGCGTGTTCTTCCTCGGCGTACGCAACGCCTTCTACGGGCTCAGGCTGTCCCAGTTGCTGCGGCTGCCGGGGCCCGTACGGCCGTTCGCCGCCCAGTGGGTGATCGACGAGACCACCGCCGTCGCGCTCGCCCAGCCCACCCGGCGCGGCGCCCGCATCGGCTTCACCGTCACCGGGCTCACGCTCTACGTCCTGTGGAACCTCACCACCCTGGGCGGGGCGCTGGGCGCCGAAGCCCTTGGCGACACCGACGCCTGGGGACTGGACGCGGCAGGCCCCGCCGTCTTCCTCGCCCTGCTCGCACCGATGCTCCGTACGCCCACCGAGCGGGCGGTCGCGGGGATCGCCGTGGTCCTGGGGCTCGGCTTCCTGCCCGTGCTGCCCGCCGGTGTCCCGGTGCTCGTCGCGGCGCTGGCCGCACCCGCCGTCCTCTGGCTCGAAGGCCGCAGGCTCGGCGCCCGTCGGAAGGGAACGGACCTTTGAACATCTGGATCGCGATCGGCGCGACCGCCGTCGGCTGCTACCTCGTCAAACTTCTGGGCCTGCTCGTGCCCGCGGGCGCGCTGGAGCGCCCCCTCGTCCAGCGGCTGTCGGCCCTGCTGCCCGTGGCCCTGCTCGCCGCGCTGACCGCTCAGCAGACCTTCAGCGCGAACGGCGCGCTCGTGCTGGACGCCCGGGGCGCGGGGCTCGCCGCGGCGGCTCTCGCGCTGGTGCTGCGCGCCCCGTTCCTGGTGGTCGTGGCGGCGGCGGTGGTCGTCACGGCGGGGGTGCGGGCAATCGGCGGATGAGGTCCCGTCAGGTCCTGACGGCGTCAACTGATGACACGGCCATGGGCGCGAAGTGTGCGCAGCGCCTCGATGGTCACGATCGGCCGTGACTCCAGCGCCGTACCCGGTGCCCATGCGCGACGGCCGATCGGCCAGCCGCCGTCCTCGCGCTGAAGGCCGGCCAGATGGTCGAGCGACCGTTCCATCTCCTCGTCCGTGAACCAGGCGCGGGCCAGCGACTCGGGCACGCGCGCGTAGTCGTACGGGAAGTGGTGCTCGCCCGGCGCGTACCCCGGTGGTACGGGGTACGCCGCGCGGCGCGCCGGATCCAGTACCGCCAGCCCGCGCGCCCGTACGAGCCGGCCGAGGCGGTCCGCCGCCGCCTCGGCCCGCGCCCGGTCGGGGACGCCGTCCAGGAAGGCCACCGCCGCCTCGATCTCGTAGGGATGCGACTCCTCCAGCCCCTCGACGGCCGCCCAGCAGAAGTCGGTGGCGCGGAAGAGCCAGGCGTGCCAGACCTCGTTGCGGTGCAGCAGCCCGACCACCGGGCCCGTCGCCAGCAGGTCGCCCGGCGGATCGTCGACGACCGGGAGGAAGGGTGCGTACGGATAGCCGCGCAGGGAGGGGTGGACGGCGGGCAGCGCGCCCTCGGCCGTGGAGACCGCCGTGAGGTAGCGGCAGATCCGCTCGACCCGCAGCCCGTCGCAGCGGCCGATGGAGTCGAGTACGCGCAGCGCGTGCGCCGTGTGCAGCGGCTGGCTCACGGGGCCGCGCAGATCGGGTTCGAGCCCGTGACCGTACCCGCCGTCCTCCTCGCGGTACGCGACGAGGGCCGCCTCGACGGCCTCGGCGCCACGGCCCCGACCGGTCCCTCCGTCCAGGAAGTGGTAGGCGAAACGTCGCTGTTCGAGTACCCGGGCGGTGAGCCAGATGAAGTGCTCGGCGCGGGAGAGGGGCGACGGGAGAGACAGGGAGGGCGGGGAGGGCGGGGAGGAGGGGGAGGCTCCGGAGGGCCCTGAGAACGCGGAGGATGCTGCGGTGCCGGCCATGGGTCCGACCGTAGGGCGGAACGGGTTCTGAGCAAGGGGGACCGGCCGGGCTGCACTCTCAGGGGCGGGATACTGGTGGCATGCGGTTGACGATTTTCTGGGAGCGCATGGCGGAGCACTTCGGGGCGGCCTACGCCGACTCCTTCGCCCGTGACCATGTGATGGCGGAGCTGGGCGGTCGTACGGTCCACGAGGCGCTGGAAGCAGGCTGGGAGGCGAAGGACGTCTGGCGCGGAGTCTGCGTCGCCATGGGGATTCCGCCAGAGAAGCGCTGACGTGCGGGCCCGGCACCGCCCCTGGGGCGGCGCGGCGCCGCGGAGGCGATGTGATTTCGTCCGACCGTGGGGCCGGTTGTCACAGCGGTAGGCGACACTTGCTCAGTGGCACCGACCGACAACTCCGCACCGGACCTCCGACCGCCGATCCCTCCGCCGGATCCCGCACCGGACACGCCCCCCGAGGCGTCTTCGGCGGCTTCCGCGGCGGCTCCTCCGACGACGGCTCCCGCGGGCTCTTCCACGAGCCCATCGGGCACGCCGGCGTCCCCTGCGTCCCTTGCGGCCGCTGCGGACAGTGACGACGTGCGGCGCCAGATGCCCCGCTGGCTGCCGCGCGCCATGGTCCTCGCGCTGGCGCTCATAGCCTGCTTCCAGCTCGGCAGCTGGGCGTTCCACCAGCTCATCGGCCTGCTGATCAATATGCTGATCGCGTTCTTCCTGGCGCTGGCGGTCGAGCCCGCCGTGAGCCGGATGGCGGACCGCGGGATGCGGCGTGGACTCGCCACTTTCCTGGTTTTCTTCGCGGTCCTGATCGTCACAGTCGGCTTCATGGTGATGCTCGGGTCCATGCTGGCGAGCCAGATCATCGAAATGGTCGACTCCTTCCCCCAGTACCTCGACTCGGTGATCAACTGGATCAACGACACCTTCCGCACGGAGCTGTCCAGGGTCGCCGTCCAGGACAGCCTGCTGCACTCCGACTGGCTCCAGCGCTATGTGCAGAACAGCGCGACGGGTGTTCTGGACATCTCCACCACCGTGCTGGGTGGGCTGTTCCGGCTGCTGACGATCTTCCTGTTCTCGTTCTACTTCGCGGCAGACGGTCCCCGGCTGCGGCGCGCTCTCTGCTCCGTACTCCCGCCGGCCCGGCAGGCCGAAGTGCTGCGCGCCTGGGAGATAGCCGTCGTCAAGACCGGCGGCTATCTCTACTCACGCGGGCTGATGGCCCTTATCTCCGGTGCCGCGCATTACGTCGTGCTGGAGATCCTGCGGGTGCCGTACGCACCGGCGCTGGCGATCTGGGTGGGGCTCGTCTCCCAGTTCATCCCGACGATCGGCACCTATCTGGCGGGCGCGCTGCCGATGCTGATCGCCTTCACCGTGGATCCCTGGTACGCGCTCTGGGTGCTCGGATTCGTGGTGTTCTACCAGCAGTTCGAGAACTACATGCTCCAGCCCAAGCTGACCGCCAAGACCGTCGACATCCACCCGGCCGTGGCCTTCGGGTCGGTCATCGCGGGGACGGCGCTGCTGGGCGCGGTCGGTGCCCTGATCGCGATCCCGGCGGTCGCCACGCTCCAGGCGTTCCTCGGGGCGTATGTGAAGCGGTACGACGTGATGGACGATCCGCGCGTGCACGGCCGCAGAACGCGCGACGGCGTGCCGCTGCTGCGCCAGATACGCCGCGTACTGCACTCGGACACATGCGCGGAGACGAGCACGCGCACAGACAGCACGGGCACGCGCGCGGACGACGAGCGACCGCCGCAGCCATAGGCGTGGCCGGGCGCCTCAGCCGGTGTGGGGGGGGGGCGGGGGCGGGCGCGGACCGCCCCCCCCGCCGGGCGGGGGGGGGGGGCCCCCCCCGAGGGAATGTGGCTAGGTGTGTGGGAGGGTTTAGTTGCCCCCCCGGTACGGCTGGGTGAC
>NZ_JBHUBB010000032.1:0-71516 GCF_042789485.1 Streptomyces sp. NPDC056835 | reverse complement strand
GTGTGGTGGGGTGGTTTTTTTTTTTACCACCCGGGGCCCGGGGGGCGGCCGCCCCGCGCCCGCCGCACCCTTGGGGGGGGCGGGGCCCCCCCGCGGGTGTGGTGCACCGGCTGAGGCGCCCGGAACGAGCGACCGCGAGCGTCCGGAGGGTTCGCGACGCCCGAGAGGTCTCGCGACCCCCGAGGGGTTCGGATGCTCAGAGCAGGTCGGCGTACTGGTTCCAGCCGCCGCTGCCGATCTTCACCCGGGCCTTCAGGGGCGCGGACGCCTTGCCGGTGCCCGCGTAGAAGTACAGCTCGCCCGCCGAGTTGGAGGCCAGCAGGTCGGCGACGCCGTCGCCGTTGAGGTCACCGGGGGCCGCGATGTTCTTGTACTGGCTCCAGCCCGCGCCGCCGACCTGCGCCTTCGCGCCGAACGGTGAACCGGCCTTGCCCGTACCGGCATACAGGTACAGGCCGCTGGAGCTGCGCGCGAGGAGATCGGCGCGGCCGTCGCCGGTGAAGTCACCCGCGCCGACGATCTTGTTGAACTGCGACCAGCCGCTGCCACCGATCTGGACGCGGCCCTTCAACGACATCCCCGTACCGCTGCCCGCGTAGAAGTAGAGCGCGGTGGAGCTACGGGCCAGCAGATCGCTCTTGCCGTCCCCGTCGAGATCCCCCGGGCCGATGACAAGGTTGTACGACTTCGAGCCGCCCGCGATCTCGGGGTCGGACGAGGCATAGGCACCGGCGTTGTACAGATGGCCGTCGTACGTGCCGTGCTCGATCAGGTCCGAACTGCCATTCGCGCGCAGCGACACCGCGTGGGTCAGCCGCACCTGCGAGCGGTCCCAGCCGTCGCCGATCAGGTACTTCGAGGTGAGCCGGCCGGTGCCGGTGGTGCCGTAGTAGTAGAGCGTGCCGCCGGAGGTACGGGCGAAGACGCCGGCCTTGCCGAAGTGCGGCCGGTTGCCCGCGCCCGCGAACTGGGTCACCAGTCCCCAGCCCGTACCGATCTGCTCCCGGGCGGCGAACGTGCCGTTGCCGTTGCCCTCGTAGAAGTAGAGGGTGCCGTCGTACGCGCGGGCCACCAGGTCAGGGGTGCCGTTCCCGCTGTAGTCCGTGCCACCGACCAACTGGTTGTACTGGCTCCAGCCGGCTCCGCCGATCTGGATCCGGTCCTTGAAGGGGTAGCCGGTGCCGCTTCCGTTGCCGGGGTAGACGTACAGCCCGGTCGCGTTGCGCGCGACGAGATCGGCCAGACCGTCGCCGTTGACATCGTCCACGCCGACCAACTGGTCGAACTGGCTCCAGCCGGCGCCACCCACCTGGATCCCGGCCTTGAACCCCTTACCGGTGCCGGGGAAGAGGAACAGTCCCGAGGAACTGCGGGCCAGCAGGTCCGGCGTACCGTCACCGGTCAGATCGCCGGGGACGACCAGCTTGTCGTACTTCTGCCAGCCAGTGCTGAGCGTGGTGTACGAGGTCATCCCGCCGTAGAGGGTGGAGTTCGCCCCACTGTGCAGCCGCAGGGAGCCGGTGGGCGTCACGGTGAGCAGGTCGGCCTTGCCGTCGCCGGTGAGGTCGCCGGGCAGCAGCAGGTCCTTGACCTGGGAGTCGTCCGCGGAGATCACGGCCGCGCCGTCGGAGCCCCAGTCGGCCCAGACCTCGCCGTAGTCGGTGCGGTACACCAGATCGCCGTAGCCGTCGCCGTCCATGTCGGCGCGCTGCGCGGGGGTGCCCGCCGCGGCCCGGCCGGCGGCGAGACGGCGGTCCTGGCCCTTGGCGGTGTCCGCGGTGTCGCGGCCCGGGACGCTGAAGGTGGGCCGGGTGGAAGGCGGAACAGGGAGGGTGACGGCGCCGTGCGGTCCGGTGTCCGGCGTATCGGCCGCCGAGGCCGTGGTGACCATCAGCGAACCGCTCACCAGCAGCCCGGCGCAGCCGAGCACGGCCGAGCGGGCGATCCTGCGGGGCCACTCGGCCCCGGGTCTTGCGTGGATGGACATGATGCTGCCTCCAGTGAGGTGTGAAGAGGCCCGGGGATCAGCGGCGGCACACGCCGAGTACGGCGGTGCGCGGGGCGCGGGGCGTCATGTGGTGTCGCACCACTGGAATCGTCGTTGGAGCGCCGTCGGCGCATGGCGCGACGGGAACTGCCCCCAAGTGATGGAACCGCACCCGCATGGTGATGGAACTGCCCCCCCAGCGATGACGCCCTCCCCAGGTCGTCAGGGTAGGTGTATCCGTCCGTGGGTTCTGTAGGCAAGTCAGTTGTGAAGTCCCGGTGGATATTTTGTTAACGAAGGTGGTGAAACGGGTGAATCGCCATGCGGGGATCGAGGTCCGGGCGGCGCCGCCCGCCAGGGGTGCGACCGCGTCCACTCCCGTGGTGAAGTTCTTTTCGCTGATCGCCGTGGCAGCTCCCGCATCGCGTGCCGGACCGGTCTCGCCGGCACGGTCGGCAGGAAAACTGGGACGGTGGGGGAGTGACGGGATCCCGTCACTCCCCCACCGTCGTCAGCGGGTAGAACCCGGTCAGCCGTCAGCCCAGCATCGACCACCACTGGCTGCTGCCCGTGAAGCGCTTGAGCGGTGCGCCGGAGGCGTTGAAGTAGTAGCTGTACGCCCCGTTGTTTCCGTAGCCGTACATCGTGACCGCGTCCATGTTCCAGTTGTCGTCGGTCTGGAAGGCGCCGTTGTGCGAGACCATTCGGAGCTTCAAACCGGTCACGTCACACGAGTTGACAGTCCAGTTGAGGTTGGCGAGGCCCACCACCTTGGTGCTGGTGGAGTTGTTGCCGAAACCGCCGTTGAAATGCCCCAGTTCGACGTCGCCGAACCGGGTCGTCAGATAGGGCATTACCTCGCTGTTGCCGCGAAGGTCGTCGCCTCCGGTGCGAAAGACCAGCGTGAAGCTGTTCATGTTGTTGCAGGCTATCGGGCCGGCGCTGGCCGGTGACCCGGTGGCGATCAGGCCGAGCGTCGCGAGCAGGCCGGTGACCAGCAGGACGGCGCCCCGGCGGACCGGGTTGAGACGGTCGTGCATGGATCTGTCCTCCAATAGAGAAGAAATACGCGACGAGATTTTTTGGCGGGTCGTGCCAGGAACAGTGCGCAGCCGCATCCTCCAAAGCAATTCCGGCCGGCTCATTGGGAATTCGGCTCCGCGTCTGGCGCGGCCATATCGAAACCTAGCTATGAGTCGCGGAGGTGTCGTGAGCAATGTCGTACTCAATGACCGAGGAGATCGGATCCGACCGCATGCCGCGTTCGTGGTGGCCCGGGACCCCGGCAGGGCCGCCTGGGCCCCGGACAACTGGCGCGAACCGCTCCCGATCAGGGCGGCGCCGGGACGTAGCGCATGACAGCGCCGCATCCGGTCCTCGAAAGGGAATACAGAAGTACATGAACCCGGCATGATGCGGGTCATGCCAGAGAGACGACCCCCGCACCGACTCGCTGCTGTCCCTTTCCTGGTCCTGGCCGCTGTCGTGACGGCCGGATGCGCCGATCCGGCAGCCGATCCGCGCGCGGTCGGTCGTCCGGAACCGACGGCCTCCTCGGCCGCGAAGGGCTACTGTCCGCTTCCCGAGGAGCGGCGGGCGACGCCCTCTCCATGCATCACGCTCGACTGGAACGAGCGGTTGGCGGAGAACCACGGATACCGCGAGCCGATGTCGATTACCCCAGAACAGAAGGGAGAGGCGGCGCCGAGGGCGGAGGCGCTGGCCGCAGCCCTGGGGAAGCTCGTGAGCGCCGGGACGACGGAAGGTGATCTCCGCGTCGTGGCCGCCGGTGCCCTGGGGGTGCGACAGGAACAGATCGAAATACGAGGGGACGTTTCCGGACCCCTTCGCGATGTGCTGGTCGGCGGAGGCGAGGGCCGGGTGTGCGTCAACGGCGCGGTCGACAGTACGGGCCAAGCCGATGCGGAGGTCGTCGGCCGCACAGCCGACGGGACCTGCCTCCCGGGGCTGGGCGGACACTGAGAGACGAAACAGGCGGAAACCGCAGGCGGGTGTGCCCTCTCCGCGCCGTCAGTCCGACTTCCATGGCAGGCGGCCCTGGTCCGGTGTCAATGAGCTGTTCCAAGCGGGTGGCGGAACACAGTTGTCACGGACGTCGCGCCAGGAAGACGAACTCTCTTCCTGGCCGGTCGGGCGCATCGCGGACTTCCTCCACCACGTAGCCGTGCGCGACCAGGTCCCGCTCGACTTCCTCCCGCCCTCGGAAACGCAAGGTCGAATCCGACGTCAGCACCTGCCCGTCCGCTGCGAACCCGTAGGTCCAGCGGAACGTCACCAGAGGCAGGCTCACCTCGATCAGCTGGACCCAGCTCTCGACGGAGCCGACGCCTGGGATCTCCGTCACGCGGTAGGAGTTCTCGCGGGTCCACTCTTCCCAGGCGTGTCCGGCTGGATCGCGGGTCTCGAAGACCAGATGCCCGCCGGGCCGTAGTGCTTCGTGGGCTCCCTGTAGCGTCTTCCGCCACGTCTGCGGATCAACGATGGCCTGGGCAACGTTCGCTGTCATTGTCGCGAGTTCAACCCGCAGTGGCGGGAGGTCTGTCGCATCACCGTGGATCCAGCGCACTCGCTCACTGCCCGGTTTGGCCCGCGCGACGTCGATGGACGCCAGTGCGGGATCGACCCCGACGGCCTCGATCCCGCGGTCGGCCAGGAGAAGGGCGAACACCCCTGTGCCGCAGCCGATGTCCAGCACTCGGCGTGTCTTGAACTCTGCTGCGATCCGGAGATATGCGTCAAGATCGCTGCGGTCGGGGTCGAGCGGATCGTAGATCGCGGCGAGCCGTGGATGCGCGAAGCAGTCGTCAGCCATGCGGCCGAACGTATGGAAGCCGGGACCGGACAGCTACCGGGTTTCGCCCGTGGTGGCGGGTTTTGAGTGACTCGGCTCATGTGCCGGAGCCGTACGCGCCCATCGCCCCGCGGCCGACGAGGCTGCCGGAAGGTGCCCACCGGGCGCTCGGCGATGCCGCTCTCACGGACGGATCCGGCGCGTGGTGCGCTTGACAGTAAAATCGAACATCCATTCTCATGGATGACTGCCGGTGCTTCCCGGGGCCGGTCGGAGGTGTGGTGCCGTGGGGTGTCCGGAGAGGTTGGCCGGCGGAGTTATCCACAGGTCCGGGAGGGCGTCGGGACGCGTTGTCAGTGGCAGGGGATAGCGTCTTTGACGTGAAGCGATCGACTCAAGCAAATCGGGTGGAACCCATGGCAGGAACCGACCGCGAGAAGGCGCTCGACGCCGCTCTCGCACAAATTGAACGGCAATTCGGGAAGGGCGCGGTGATGCGCCTCGGTGAGCGGCCGAACGAACCCATCGAGGTCATCCCCACCGGGTCGACCGCGCTCGACGTCGCGCTCGGCGTCGGCGGCCTGCCGCGCGGCCGTGTGGTGGAGGTGTACGGGCCCGAGTCCTCCGGAAAGACGACCCTGACGCTGCACGCGGTGGCGAACGCGCAGCGGGCCGGCGGCGCGGTGGCCTTCGTGGACGCCGAGCACGCCCTCGACCCCGAGTACGCGAAGAAGCTCGGCGTCGACATCGACAATCTGATCCTGTCCCAGCCGGACAACGGCGAGCAGGCACTCGAAATCGTGGACATGCTGGTCCGCTCCGGCGCGCTCGACCTCATCGTCATCGACTCCGTCGCCGCTCTGGTGCCGCGCGCGGAAATCGAGGGCGAGATGGGCGACTCGCACGTCGGTCTCCAGGCGCGGCTGATGAGCCAGGCCCTCCGGAAGATCACCAGCGCGCTCAACCAGTCCAAGACCACCGCGATCTTCATCAACCAGCTCCGCGAGAAGATCGGCGTGATGTTCGGTTCGCCGGAGACCACGACGGGTGGCCGTGCGCTCAAGTTCTACGCCTCGGTGCGTCTCGACATCCGCCGTATCGAGACCCTGAAGGACGGCACCGACGCCGTCGGCAACCGCACCCGCGTCAAGGTCGTCAAGAACAAGGTCGCGCCGCCCTTCAAGCAGGCGGAGTTCGACATCCTCTACGGCCAGGGCATCAGCCGCGAGGGCGGCCTGATCGACATGGGCGTGGAGCACGGCTTCGTACGGAAGGCCGGCGCCTGGTACACGTACGAGGGCGACCAGCTCGGCCAGGGCAAGGAGAACGCGCGCAACTTCCTCAAGGACAACCCCGATCTCGCCAATGAGATCGAGAAGAAGATCCTGGAGAAGCTGGGCGTCGGCGTGCGGCCGGACGCGGCGACGGCCGAGCCCGCGGCGGACGCGGCGGGTGCTCCGGCGCCCGCGGAGGACCCGGCCAAGTCCGTGCCCGCTCCCGCCTCCAAAGCCAAGTCGGCCAAGGCGGCCACGGCCAAGAGTTAGTTCGTCCCGTGCCTTACGAGAAGAGGCGGCGGACGGAAAGGCCGGGCGACAGCTCCGACCCGTCGAGGGCCGGGCAGGAGCTGTCGCCCCAGGATCCGGCGGAGCGGGCGCGGGCGATCTGTCTGCGCCTGCTCACCGGAACCCCCCGTACCCGCAAACAGCTGGCGGACGCGCTGGCCAAGCGGGAGATCCCCGAGGACGTGGCGCAGGAGGTGCTCTCCCGCTTCGAGGACGTGGGGCTGATCGACGACGCGGCGTTCGCGGACGCCTGGGTGGAGTCCCGGCACCACGGCCGGGGTCTGGCCCGGCGTGCGCTTGCCCGTGAGCTGCGTACGAAAGGAGTGGACGCCACCCTGATCGACGAGGCCGTCGGGCAGCTGGACTCCGACCAGGAGGAGGCGACCGCCCGAGAGCTGGTCGCCCGCAAGCTCCGTGCCACCCGAGGTATGGAGCGCGACAGAAGGCTTCGCAGGCTCGCGGGCATGCTGGCCCGCAAGGGCTATCCGGAGGGCATGGCGCTCCGGGTGGTCCGTCAGGCACTGGAGGAGGAGGGGGAGGACACGGAGGGGCTGGATGAGGGCCTCTACTAGGTCCTGTCAGGCACGACAACGCGGCGAGTGTGCGGGCCATGCGTCGTGAATCAGTTGTCGGACAGGGCTCAGGTCCTGTCCGACCGGACAGGACCTGGATGTCTATGCCGGACGCCTACGCCATGTCCCCGGCCGCCGCGCCGTCCTCCGCTGTGACAACCGGCAGGCCCTCGGCCTTCCACGCCTGGAAACCCCCGACGAGGTCGGTCGCGCGGTGCAGCCCCAGCTGCCGCAGGGACACCGCCGCGAGGCTCGACGCGTACCCCTCATTGCAGATCACCACCACCCGCAGATCGTGGCTCGTGGCCTCTCGCGCGCGATGGCTGCCCTGGGGGTCGAGCCGCCACTCCAGCTCATTGCGCTCGACGACCAGCGCCCCCGGGATCAGCCCGTCGCGCTCGCGCAGCGCCGCGTACCGGATGTCCACCAGCAGCGCGCCGTCCGCGGCGGCCTCGGCCGCTTCCCTCGGCCCTATTCGGTCCAGGTCCTCACGCACCCGTTCCAGCAGCTCATCTATCCCCACGGGCTCGTTCCCCACGGGCGCGATCCCCACGGGCCCAATCCCTACGGGCTCGTTCCCCGCGTGCTCGGTCATGGCCCGGTCCGTCACTGCCACTCCTCGGGACGCTCGACCTGCTCAAGGCGGAGCACAGCGCCCGTTCGGCTGTAGCGCCGCATCAGCGGCAGCGGCGGATAGTAGGCGTGTACGGAGACGGCGTGCTCGGTACCGGACTCGTTGCGCACCTCGTGCACATGGTGCCTGCCGAACGCCCGGCCCTCGCCGGCCGTCAACTGCCGCTCGCGGTCGACGCCTTCGGCCAGTTCCAGGGTCTTCCACCCCTCGGTGGGCAGCCGGGCCGCGAGCGAGTCCTCCTTGAGGGTGCCCGACGCGGTGGCGAACGCGCCGTGCGAGCCGCCGTGGTCGTGCCAGCCGGTTCCCGTGCCGGGCGGCCAGCCGATCAGCCACGCCTCGCTGCCCGCGGGACCGTTGAGCCGGATCCACGTACGGCCCTCCGGGTCCAGCGGGAGCGAGGAGATCAGGTCGGTGTCGGCCGCGCTCCCGCGGACGAAGTCGAGCAGTTCCGCGGGGGTGGGCCCGGCGGCCGAGGGCGTCGCGGCACCGCGGCCGGTATCAGCGGCGGCGCCGGTGCTGCCGGACGCGGAGGTACGTACAGGTAGTGACATGGTGACCGTCCTGAGATGTTCGCGAAGAGGTGCCGTCGCGGCGACGCGCGACGAGCGTGTGAAGAAAGAGGGCGAATCAGCAGGACGGGCGACACACGCAGCCCGCATAGCGGAGCAAGTCCATATGGACTCTCCGCCACAGGCGCACATCGGTGTCGGTCACGTTCCGGAGTACACCATGTGAGCCCGCGGCGGTCAATCGATGTTCGCAGTGTGGTCAGGGGGCGTCCGCGCGAACCTCCGACGGCGCGGAAGGACTGCCTCCGCGCGCCGCGTCCGCCGCCGCGTAGAGGTCGGCGGGGCGCACACCACCGAAGGCCGCCACCAGATGCCCGTCCGGCCGTACCAGCAGCACAGTGTGCGCGGAGGCTCCCGGGTACGCCTCCGTGACCAGCAGCTCGGCCCGTACCGGCAGGGCGGTCACCGCCGCGGCCAGCCGCGGCATCACCCCCGCCGTCAGCCAGTGCCGCCGCTCCCACACCCCGGTGCCCGGCGCGACCAGCACCACCAGATGCAGGCCGAGGCCGAGCCGGTCCCCGAGCCGTACGGTCCTACCGTCGGGCACGGTCACCCGTACGTCCTCGACGGGGGCGCCGGGGGGCGTACCGACAGCCGTCTGCGCCTCGGCGTACGGAGGCGCGAGGGGGGAGTGCGGATAGGCGGGAGGTGCCCCCAATGGTCCGTGCCCCAGATGCCCGTCGGCGAGCAACGTGTCGTGCCCGCGCGTGGCGCCCGGCATGTACGTACGCAGCCCGCCGCCCCGCAGTATCGGCAGCGACTGATCGGCCGCGCGCAGCCGGGCGGCGACGGCCGTGCGCCGCTCCGCCTGGTAGCTGTCCAGCAGGGTCTCCGATGCCCCGTGGTGCCAGTCCTCGGCGATCTTCCAGGCGAGGTTGCCGACGTCCCGCAGCCCTTCGTCGAGCCCCTGGGTGCCCACCGCGCCCAGCAGATGGGCCGCGTCCCCGGCGAGGAAGGCCCGTCCGGCGCGCCAGCGACTGGCCAGCCGGTGATGCAGGGTGTAGACGCCCGTGTCGAGCAGTTCGTACGGCGGTGTCTCGCCGCACCAGCCGGCCAGGGTGTCCCGTAACCGCGTCACCAGCGCTTCGGGCGTGACCAGTTCGCCCCGGGAGGGCAGCAGCCAGTCGAGCCGCCACACACCGTCCGCCAGCGGCCTGGCGGACACCTCCTCGCCGCCGCCGGACCAGGGCGGCTGCCGGTGCAGCAGCGCCTCGCCCGGCCAGGGCAGTTCGGCGCGGAGCGCGGCGACGGCGTGCCGCTCCACCGCCGTACGCCCGGGAAAGCGGATGCCGAGCAGCTTGCGGACCGTGGACCTGGCGCCGTCGCACCCCACCAGATGGCTGCCGCGCCACCAGGTCGCCCCGGGGCCCTGGGTGTGCACGGTGACCCCGCGGTCGTCCTGCTCCAGTGAGTCGAGCCGGTCGCCGGTGACCACGCGCACCAGCTCCTGGCCGGCGATGGCGCTGCGCAGCCCGCGCGAGAGGGCGTGCTGGGGGATGTGCAGGGGCGCGGGGGCGCCGCCCTCGCCGAGCGGCAGCTCCCGCATCAGCTGCTTGCGCCGCATCAGACGCCAGCCGACCCAGCGCGCGCCCTCATCACCGAGGGTGGTGCAGCCCAGCCGGGCCAGCAGGGCGGCGGTGTCGGGCCGCAGTATCGCGGTACGGGCCGGACGCGGTTCGTCCGTACCGGTCCCCTCGTCCAGGACGACGGAGGGGACACCCTGCGCGGCGAGCGCCAGAGACAGCGCGAGACCGACGGGGCCCGCGCCGGCGACGATCACCGGGTCCACGGCGCGACCCCGACGGCCCGTGCGGTCATACGGTCAAGGGCGGTAGGAGCCCGGTGCGTGATCACAGAACGTATGCAACCCACTGGGGGTGCCCGCGTCAAGCGACGGGCTGAGTGGTGCGTACCCGCCTGTCCCGCCTGTCCCGCCTGCCTCAGGCGGAAGCGTTGCCGCCGTCCATGGTGTGCCCCGGGCCGTAGGCCAGATGCGGCTCTCCGGCTCCGAGAACCGCGCCGGTGCTCTTCTTGCCCCGGCGCAGCCGCTTCTCCAGCCACCCGGCGAAGGTGGTGAGGATGAAGTTCAGCACGATGTAGATCAGTGCGATGACGACGAGCGTGGCGATGGTGTTGGCGCCGTAGTTCGCGGTGATCGCGCGGTTCTGCGAGAGCAGTTCGGACAGACCGAGGAGCGCGCCGCCCAGCGCGGTGTCCTTGACGATGACGACGAGCTGGCTGACCAGGGACGGCAGCATCGCCGTCACGGCCTGCGGCAGCAGGACGTACGACATGGTCTGGCCCTTGCGCATCCCGATCGCCTTCGCGGCGTCGGTCTGGCCGCTCGGCAGCGTGAGGATGCCGGCCCGGACGATCTCGGCGATGACCGAGGCGTTGTAGAGCACCAGGCCCGTCACCACGGCGTACAGCGGCCTGATGTCCGACGAGACATCACTGAACTGCACGTACAGCGCGCTGGCGAACACCATCATGATCAGGACCGGGATGGAGCGGAAGAACTCCACGACCACGCCGGCCGGAACCCGTACCCACGCGTGGTCGGAGAGCCGGCCGATGCCGAGCAGCGCGCCGAACGGCAGGGCTATCACGACGGAGAGGGCCGCGGCCTTGAGGGTCTCCCCGAGCCCGGGCAGCAGATACGTCGTCCAGACCTCGGAGTCCGTGACGAACGGGCTCCACTTCTCGGACGCGAGCTGTTCCTTCTCGGCCATGGTGGCCAGCACCCACCACGCGGCGAGCGCGAAGACCACCAGGAACACGATCGTGTAGATGACGTTGCGCCGCTTGGCGCGGGCACCCGGGGTGTCGTACAGGACGGACGTGTCACTCATCGCTTCACCGCCACGCGCTTGCTGACCCAGCCCAGAATCAGGCCGGTCGGGAGGGTGAGAACGATGAAGCCGAAGGCGATCACCGCGAAGACGGCGAAGAGCGCGCTGGTCTCGTTCTCGATCATTGTCTTCATCAGTGCCGAGGCTTCCGCGACCCCGATGGCCGCGGCGACCGTCGTGTTCTTCGTCAGCGCGATCAGTACGTTCGCCAGCGGCGCCACCACGGAGCGGAACGCCTGGGGCAGCACGATCAGGGTCAGCACCTGGAAGAAGCTCAGCCCCAGCGCGCGGGCGGCCTCCGCCTGCCCGACGGGCACGGTGTTGATGCCGGAGCGCAGGGACTCGCAGACGAAGGTGCCGGTGTAGGCGATCAGGCCCAGTACGGCCAGCCGGAAGCCGATGGACTTGAAGTCCCCGCCGCCGAGCGTGATCTGGAGGGTCTGGCCGAGCCCCAGCGAACAGCCGACGAGAACGACGGTCAGCGGGGTGTTACGGACGAGATTGACGTACGCGGTACCGAAGGCACGCATGAGTGGTACGGGACTGACACGCATCCCGGCCAGCAGCGTTCCCCAAATCAGGGAACCCACCGCGGAATAGAGGGTGAGCTGCACCGTCACCCAGAAGGCGCCGAGCAGGTCATACTGCCCGGAATCAAGAAAGTCGAACACGATGCCCCGCGCTCTCCCCTGGTTTGCTGGTCGGTACGCGCCGCCGGCCCGGCCGGCGGCGCGTCACTGCTTCTCTCAGCTCGTTGCGTCGATCTTCGGGGCAGGCTCGTTCTTGTAGTTGGCCGGACCGAAGTTGGCGGTCACGGCCTTCTGCCAGGAACCGTCCGACACCATCTTGGTCAGCGCGTCGTTGATCTTCTTCTGAAGATCGGTGTCGCCCTTCTTGAGGCCGATGCCGTAGGGCTCGTCGCTGAGCTTGAGGCCCGTGAGCTTGAACTTGCCCTGGTGCTCCTGCTGCGAGGCATAGCCCGCGAGGATGGAGTCGTCCGTGGTCAGGGCGTCAACGGCCTTGTTCTCCAGGCCGGTCAGGCACTCGGAGTAGCCGCCGAACTCCTGGAGGTCCGCCTTCGGCGCGAGCTCGTCCTTGATGTTCTGCGCCGAGGTGGAGCCGGTGACCGAACAGAGCTTCTTGGAGTTCAGGTCCGCGGCCTTGGTGATGGAGGAGTCGTCCGCGCGGACCAGCAGATCCTGGTGGGCGAGGAAGTACGGGCCGGCGAAGTCGACCTTCTTCTTGCGCTCGTCGTTGATCGTGTAGCTGGCGGCGACGAACTTCACGTCTCCGTTGGAGATCAGGTTCTCGCGCTCGGCGCTGGGAGCCTGCTTCCATTCGATGTTCTTGGCGTCGAAGCCCAGTTCCTTCGCGACATAGGTCGCGACATCGACGTCGAAGCCCGCGAACGTACCGTCGGGCTTCTTCAGACCGAGGCCGGGCTGGTCGAACTTGATACCGATGGTGATCTTGTCGCCGCCACCGCCACCGTCGGCGCTGTCACCGCTGTCGCCGCCGCAGGCGGTCGCGGTCAGGGAGAGGACGACAACGGCGGCAGCCGCGGCGCTTGCCTTGCGAAGCTTCATGCGTGAACTTCCCTCGGGTGAGACGTGAACGAACCGGTTCCGCCGCGCTCGGCGGAACCGTAAGAAGAGCCGTGATGAGCCGTGTGAACGGTCCGGTGGAAGATCTGTGTGAGAGATCCGTGTCCAGAGCGCCGGTCAGTGATGCAGGATCTTCGACAGGAAGTCCTTGGCGCGGTCGCTGCGTGGGTTGCTGAAGAACTCGTCGGGCGTGGCCTGTTCGATGATCCGGCCGTCCGCCATGAAGACGACCCGGTTCGCCGCGGAGCGCGCGAAACCCATCTCATGGGTGACGACGACCATCGTCATTCCGTCGCGCGCCAACTGCTGCATGACCTCAAGCACTTCATTGATCATCTCGGGGTCGAGCGCGGAGGTCGGCTCGTCGAAGAGCATGACCTTCGGGCCCATCGCCAGGGCCCGCGCGATAGCGACTCGCTGCTGCTGGCCACCCGAGAGCTGCGCCGGGTACTTGTCGGCCTGCGAGCCGACGCCCACGCGGTCCAGCAGCGCGCGCGCCTTCTCCTCGGCTTCCGCCTTGCCCGACTTGCGGACCTTGATCTGGCCCAGCGTGACGTTCTCCAGCACCGTCTTGTGTGCGAAGAGGTTGAACGACTGGAAGACCATGCCGACATCGGCGCGCAGCCGGGCGAGCTCCCTGCCCTCCTCCGGCAGCGGCTTGCCGTCGATCGTGATCGCGCCCGAATCGATCGTCTCCAGGCGGTTGATGGTGCGGCACAGTGTGGACTTGCCGGACCCGGAGGGCCCGATGACGACCACGACCTCGCCACGGGCGATGGTCAGGTCGATGTCCTGGAGCACATGCAGCGCGCCGAAGTGCTTGTTCACGTTGCTCAGTACGACCAGGTCGCCCGTCGCAGGCACGGCGTCCTCGGCGCCCTTGGTCACTGACACTCCGCTCATCGGCTTTTTGCTCCGTCCTCCTCGGTTGGGAGGACCTTAGTCACGCACTGCGA
The DNA here is from genome assembly GCF_042789485.1 of Streptomyces sp. NPDC056835. Classification (NCBI taxonomy): domain Bacteria; kingdom Bacillati; phylum Actinomycetota; class Actinomycetes; order Kitasatosporales; family Streptomycetaceae; genus Streptomyces; species Streptomyces sp. NPDC056835. Next base: position 57,968 of record NZ_JBHUBB010000032.1, on the reverse strand, counting down.
TCAGCGTCATTACATCTGAGCGGAAATTGAGCATAACGATCCGGCCGCAACCGGACACTCCGCGTGAACAGGACGGTGGGGGGAGTACCGGGTGGGTAACGGAAACCTTGGCGTAACGGGAAGACCCTTGACTGACCGTGCGCGATCGGCGTGGATGCCTGGTACGTACTAACAGCGCATAAACAACGACGTAATCGGCGCGACCGACGTCGCGACCCGAACCGTGACCGTGAAGGGGGCCCGTGAGACTGCTGCTCGTGGAGGACGACGACCATGTGGCCGCCGCCCTGTCGGCCGTGCTCGCCAAGCATGGATTCCAGGTCGTACATGCCCGCAGCGGTGAGGAGGCGCTTCAGGCGGTGCTGCCCGCGGCCAACGTGGGCAAGGTGCCGTTCTCGGTCGTCCTGCTCGACCTCGGTCTGCCCGACCAGGACGGCTACCAGGTCTGCGGCAAGATCCGCAGGATCACCTCGACCCCGGTGATCATGGTGACCGCGCGGGCCGATGTCCGCTCCCGGATCCATGGCCTCAACCTCGGCGCCGACGACTACGTGGTCAAGCCGTACGACACCGGCGAACTGCTCGCCCGTATCCATGCCGTCAGCCGGCGCACCGTGAGCGGGGACGAGCCGGCCCCGGCCACCGGCGGTGCCCAGCGGCTCGGGCGCCTCAGCCTCGAACTGTCCACCCGGCGCGTGAGCGTGGACGGTACGGCCGTCCAGCTGACCCGCAAGGAGTTCGATCTGCTCGCCCTGCTCGCCCAGCGCCCCGGTGTGGTGTTCGGCCGCGAACAGATCATCAGCGAGGTCTGGCGCACCAGTTGGGAAGGTACGGGCCGCACGCTGGAGGTCCATGTGGCCTCCCTGCGCGGCAAGCTCGGCATGCCGGCGCTGATCGAGACCGTCCGGGGCGTCGGCTACCGCCTGGTCGTCCCCGGCGCACACCAGGGTCCGTAACGCCCCGTGCGCACCCGACTGCTTCCACTGCTCATCATCCTCATGGCGGGCGTTCTCCTCGCCCTGGGCTTCCCGCTCGCCGTGAGTCTCGCCGCCGCCGAGCAGCAGCGCGTCGTCGTCGACCGGATCGACGACACCGCGCGGGTCGCCGCTCTGGCCCAGTTCGTCTCCGAGAGCCGCTCGGGCACCCAGGAGCGGCGCGCGATGCTGGAGGCGGAACTGACCAGGTACTACGAGGTGTACGGGGTCAGGGCCGGCGTCTTCTACCGCGACAACGGCGTCATGGCCCGCGCCCCGGAGGGCTGGAGCGTCCCCGCGGAGGGCCCGGCCCGGCAGTCCTTCGAGGAGGCGCTGCTCGGCCGGCGCAGCGGCGACCCCGAGCAGGTCTGGCCCTGGCAGAACGGCCGGCTGATCGTCGACTCGCCGGTCGTACGGGACGGAGACGTCGTCGCCGTGGTGGTGACCGACTCACCGACCGGCCAGATGCGTTCGCGCATCCTCCACGGCTGGCTGATCATCGCCGCGGGTGAGGTGGCGGCCATGCTGCTCGCCGTCGGAGCCGCGATCCGGCTGACCGGGTGGGTGCTCCGTCCGGTACGGGTGCTGGACGCGGCCACCCACGACATCGCCACCGGCCGGATGAACTCCCGGGTCGCGGCGGCCGGCGGACCGCCCGAGCTGCGCCGGCTGGCCAGCTCCTTCAACGAGATGGCCGACAACGTCGAGGATGTGCTGGAGCAGCAGCGCGCCTTTGTCGCGGACGCCTCGCATCAGCTGCGCAATCCGCTCGCCGCCCTGCTGCTCCGTATCGAACTGCTCAGCCTCGAACTGCCCGAGGGGAACGAGGAGATCGCCTCCGTAAGGACGGAGGGCAAGCGCCTCGCGCAGGTCCTCGACGATCTGCTGGACCTGGCACTTGCCGAGCACGCCGCCGCGGATCTGCGGCTCACCGACATCGGTGAGGTGGCGGCCGAGCGGGTCGCCGCCTGGCGGGCCCTCGCCGAGGAGAAGGGCGTCAGGCTCACGGAGCACCGCGCGGCGGTCACGGCCTGGACCGACCCCATCGCGCTCTCCAGCGCCCTGGACGCCGTGATCGACAACGCGCTCAAGTTCACCCCGGCCGGCGAAGAGGTCACGGTCGCGGTGGCCCGCGACAGCACGACCTCGAAGATCGTCATCAACGACGGCGGCCCCGGTCTCACCGATGACGAGCTCGCCAGGATCGGGGACCGCTTCTGGCGCAGCAACCGTCACCAGAACATCAAGGGATCGGGCCTCGGCCTGTCGATCACCCGGGCCCTGCTCGCGGCCGGCGGCGGCTCGATCACCTACGGACACGGTGAACCGGGCGGACTCCGGGTCACGCTCAGCGTCCCGAGATCTTCCCCGACGTCCTGATCAGGAGCGTGCCCGGCCGACGGGTTATGGCTTCTCCGACCGGTAGTACCGCTTGGCGCCCTCATGCAGCGGCAGCGGGTCCGTATAAATAGCGGTCCGCAGATCCACCAGCTGCGCGGGATGCACCTCGTCGCCGATCCGGTCCCGGCTGTCGATCACCGTGCGGGTGAAGCCCTCCGTGAGCCCGGCGCTCATCCGGTCGGTGGTCACCAGCAGATTCGCCACCGCCACCGTCGGTACGGCCGTGCCGTTCTGCGCCTTGCCGTAGGCGTCGGCGGGTATCACCGCGGAGCGGTAGTAGCGGGACGCGGCCTCGCCCGAGGCATGCAGCCGGTCGACCAGCGTGGACTCCAGCGGCACCAGCCGTATGCCGAAGCGCTCCGACAGGTCCTGTACCGCGCCGGTGGGCAACCCGCCCGACCAGAAGAAGGCGTCCAGCTCGCCCCGTTCGAGAAGGCCCGGCATCGTGTCGATCCCGACCGAGAACGGAACGATGTCCTTCCGCGGGTCGAGATCCGCGGCGGCCAGCAGCCGGTCCGCTATCAGCCGCACCCCCGAACCCTCCTGGCCCACACCCACCTTCTTGCCACGCAGATCGGCGGTGGAGCGGATGTCCGAGTCCTTCGCGGCGACCAGCTGCACATAGTCGTCGTACAGCCGCGCGCACCCGCGCAGCCGGTCCGCGCCCGGCTTGTTGTCCTTCTGGTACTTGGCGACGGCGTCGGCGGTGGCGATCGTGAAATCGGCTTCGCCCGTGGCCACCCGCGCGAGGTTCTGCTGAGAGCCCTCGCTGGTACGGAGCTGTATCGACACCTCCGGCAGATCGCGGGCGAGATCCTGCTTCAGGAGCGTTCCGTACCGCTGGTAGACCCCGCTCGTCACGCCCGTGCTGAACGTGACCGACCCGCTCGGCGTGGACGTCCCGAACGGGAGCAGCCACCACAGCAGCAGCCCGAGCAGCACCAGCACCGCGGCGGCTCCCTGGAGGGCGCGACCGCGGCCGATACGGGACGTAGGGCCGAACATGCCACGATCCTGTCAGCTCACTCCCCGTAATGGCCAGGCCTTGTCTTCTGCCCGCCACGGTCTGTCTTCCGCCCGCACGGTCTCCGCGGAATCCCCGGGCAGCCGTCCCGGCCGACCCCGTACCCTGGTGGGCGAGATGAGCGAGAAGACTTACGAGGTACGCACCTACGGGTGCCAGATGAATGTCCACGACTCCGAGCGGCTGTCGGGTCTGCTGGAGGACGCCGGATACGTCCGCGCGCCCGAGGGCGCCGACGGCGACGCCGATGTCGTTGTCTTCAACACCTGCGCGGTGCGGGAGAACGCCGACAACAAGCTGTACGGCAACCTCGGCCGGCTCGCGCCGATGAAGACCAAGCGGCCGGGCATGCAGATCGCCGTCGGCGGCTGTCTCGCGCAGAAGGACCGCGACACCATCGTGAGGCGCGCCCCCTGGGTCGACGTCGTGTTCGGTACGCACAACATCGGCAAGCTGCCGGTGCTCCTGGAGCGCGTGCGGGTCCAGGAAGAGGCCCAGGTCGAGATCGCCGAGTCGCTGGAGGCCTTCCCCTCCACGCTGCCGACCCGCCGCGAGTCCGCCTACGCCGCGTGGGTGTCCATCTCCGTCGGCTGCAACAACACCTGCACCTTCTGCATCGTCCCCGCGCTGCGCGGCAAGGAGAAGGACCGCCGCCCCGGCGACATCCTGGCCGAGATCGAGGCGCTGGTCGCCGAAGGGGTCTCCGAGATCACGCTGCTTGGCCAGAACGTCAACGCGTACGGATCCGACATCGGTGACCGCGAGGCGTTCTCCAAGCTGCTGCGGGCCTGCGGCGCGATCGAGGGACTGGAGCGGGTCCGCTTCACCTCCCCGCACCCGCGCGACTTCACGGACGACGTGATCGCGGCGATGGCCGAGACGCCGAATGTGATGCCGCAGCTCCATATGCCGCTCCAGTCCGGCTCGGACACCATCCTGAAGGCGATGCGCCGCTCGTACCGGCAGGAGCGGTATCTCGGCATCATCGACAAGGTGCGCGCCGCCATCCCGCACGCCGCCATTTCCACCGACATCATCGTGGGCTTCCCGGGCGAGACCGAGGAGGACTTCGAGCAGACCATGCGGGTCGTGCGCGAGGCGCGCTTCGCGCAGGCGTTCACCTTCCAGTACTCCAAGCGCCCCGGGACCCCGGCCGCCGAGATGGAGGGGCAGATCCCCAAGGCGGTCGTCCAGGAGCGCTACATGCGGCTGTCCGCCCTTCAGGAGGAGATCTCCTGGGAGGAGAACAAGACGCAGGTCGGCAGGGTGCTGGAGATCATGGTCGCGGAGGGCGAGGGGCGCAAGGACGGTGCCACCCACCGGCTCTCCGGACGCGCCCCCGACAACCGCCTCGTCCACTTCACCAAGCCGGACGAGGAGGTGCGTCCCGGCGATGTGGTCACCGTCGAGATCACCTACGCCGCGCCACACCATCTGCTCGCCGAGGGACCGACGCGGAAGGTACGCCGTACCCGCGCCGGAGACGCCTGGGACCGGCGGAACGCCACGGAGGCGGCGAAGCCCGCGGGTGTGCTGCTGGGTCTGCCCACGGTCGGGGTGCCGGCCCCGCTGCCGGTGGTGACGGGCGGCTGCTCCGTCGAGTGAGGGGGCGCGGCCGGGCGGGACGCGGCGTCGGACAGGCCCCAGGTCCTGTCCGGCCGGGCAGACGGGACTCCGGAATGACTCGTCTAGGCTGCGGATCATGCTCGTAGCCGCCGCCGTCTGTCCCAGCCCGCCCCTGCTCGTACCCGCCGTGGCCGCCGGAGCAGCCCCCGAGCTCGATGCCGCGCGCGCCGCGTGTGCCGATGCCCTCGGGGTGCTGGCGGCCGCTGGGCCTGAGCGGCTGATCGTCGTCGGCCCCGCCGAGCGGGACCGCCGGGGAGAGCACCCCGCGGGGACCGCCGGGTCTTTCCGCGGCTTCGGCGTGGACCTCGATGTCGTCCTGGGCGCCGGCACGGCCGCCGCGCGCGCCGGGGCCGACGAAAGCCCCGGACGGGAGCTGCCGGGGTCCCTGGCGGTGGCCGCCTGGCTCCTCGAACAGGCCCATTGGGCCGCCGCCCCCGTCAGCGGACTGGGCGTGGGGGAACCCCTCGACACCGAGCGGTGTCTTCGGACGGGACGGGAGCTCGCGGCGCGGGCCGGCCGGGTGGCGCTGCTGGTGATGGGCGACGCCAGCGCGTGCCGCTCCCTGAAGGCGCCGGGATATCTGGACGAACGGGCGGCCGGATTCGACGAGGAGGCGGCCCGGGCCCTGCGTACGGCGGACGTGGCGGCACTGAAGGCGCTGGACGCGGAGCTGGCGTACGCACTCAAGGCGGCGGGCCGGGCGCCCTGGCAGGTGCTCGCGGGCGCCGCCGAGGGGGCCGGCCTGGGCGGCGAGCTGCTGTACGAGGACGCGCCCTACGGCGTGGGCTATCTCGTCGCGGCCTGGTCCTAGAGGTCGCGCGGGACTTTCAGGATCCTCGCGGACAGGCCCTGGTGCCTGTCCGCGCGCACACCGCAGGCACAAAAAAGCGACGGCCGCGAAGCGCTGCGAAGCGCCTCACGGCCGTCCTGGCCGGTGTGCCCGGCCACTGTGCGCCGAGGATCAGGAAGCGGGCGGTGGCGGCGGGGGAGTGCCGTCATCCTTGTGAGCGAGCTTGCCCAGGGCGTCCTTGGCTTTGCCCGTCCCGCTGTCGATCTTGTCGCTGTACTTGCCCTTGGTCTTCTGATCGACCGTGCGGGCGGCCTTCTCCAGCCCGTGCTCGATCTTGTCCCCGTGCTGCTGCGCGAGGTCAGCGACCTTGTTCTTGGCCGGGCCGATCTTGGCCTTCAATGAATCCAGGAAGCTCATGGGCCACCTTCCCTCGGAGAGGACAACAGCCTACTTGCAGCCTACTTGCGGGTGCTTTTCCCGGCCTCGTTGTCCGCCGCGGCCTCCGCCGACTGCTGCTTCGGGATCTCCACGCCCTCGGCCGCCGCCGTCTCGGGCCCGGCACTCTCGGCAGGCTCGGCCGTCGCCGTTCCGGTCTCCCCGGATCCGGCCTCCGCCGCCACGACAGCGTTGTCGGCAGCGGGATCGGCCGTTGGGGTGGTGGCCTGTGCCGCTGCGATTGACGCCTCGGACGCGGCTACCGACTTCCGGCGAAACCGTGAAAAAACACCCATAACTTCTCCATACATTACTCGTGAGGGCGAAATTCCGCGCCGCCCGGAGCGTCCCATTGCGCCGCCCAGGGGCACCGGCCAGAAAACCGGCGGCGGGAACCTCGCAACAGGCAACGAAGCCGATCGTGTGCCGTCACGTAACTCATTCGGGTAGCGGCCTGTGTGTTTGCGAGACTGGGGCGGTGAGAAGCGCAGCTACCGCACCGCGGGTCATCGCCGTCGTCGGTCCCACCGCGGCCGGCAAGTCCGATCTGGGCGTTCATCTCGCCCGGCAACTCGACGGTGAGGTCGTCAATGCCGACTCCATGCAGCTCTACCGGGGGATGGATATCGGGACCGCCAAGCTGACGACCGAGGAGCGTGCCGGCGTCCCGCATCACCTCCTGGACATCTGGGAGGTCACCGAGGCGGCCAGCGTCGCCGAGTACCAGCGGCTCGCCAGGGCGGAGATCGACCGGCTGCTCGCCGCGGGCCGTACCCCAGTCCTGGTGGGCGGCTCGGGACTGTACGTACGCGGTGCCATCGACGCCCTCGACTTCCCCGGCACGGATCCCGAGGTGCGCTCCCGGCTGGAGGGCGAGCTCACCCTGCGCGGGTCCGGCGCCCTGCACGCCCGGCTGTCCGCCGCGGACCCCCAGGCCGGGCGCGCGATCCTGCCGAGCAACGGCCGCCGTATCGTCCGGGCGCTTGAGGTGATCGAGATCACCGGCAAGCCCTTCACCGCCAATCTGCCGGGCCACGACTCGGTCTACGACACCGTGCAGATCGGCGTCGATGTCGCCCGCCCCGAGCTGGACGAGCGGATCACGCGGCGCGTGGACCGGATGTGGGACGCGGGGCTGGTGGACGAGGTGCGGGGCCTGGAGGCCCGGGGCCTGCGCGAGGGACGTACCGCCTCGCGCGCCCTCGGCTACCAGCAGGTGCTCGCGGCGCTCGCGGGGGAGTGCACCGATGACGAGGCGCGCTCCGAGACCGTCCGCGCCACCAAACGCTTCGCGCGCCGGCAGGACTCCTGGTTCCGCCGCGACGCGCGGGTCCACTGGCTGGGCGGCGGATCGGAGCACCGGGAGGAACTGCCGCACCGGGCCCTGGCGTTGGTCGAACGAGCGGTCACAGCCTGATCACGTGATGGCATCGGGACGCTCTGTGCGCCCTTGCGGTACCTCCGGGCGTGCCATCATCGAGCATCGATCGACCATCGGGCATCGATCGACCAGTGAAGTCCGATTGGGGAGGGCGCGTGGCGATGGAGGCCGGCCCTCGCGACAGAGAACCCACGGCACCGGACATCCCGGATGCCTCCCCGGGGCTGAGCCCTGACGGGCCGGAGGACGAGACCACGACCCCCGAGGTCGAGGTCGAACTGCGTCCCCAGCGCCGGATGCGGATCTGGCAGCTCGCCCCGATCGTGGGGCTGGCCGCGATCGGCTCCCTGATGTTCGCCTTCCCCCTCGCCTTCGGCACCGGCGACGGCGGCGCGGTCGTCGCCATGCTGGGGCTGCTGATCAGCTGCTGCGCGGCGGGCTGGGGCATGATGGCCGCCCGCCGGGTCGGCCACACCTGGCCGGGGCTGCCGACCCGCGCCTCCGGCGAACGCCCCGACTGGCGGGTCATCGCCCTGTACCTCTCCGTGGCCGCGGCCCTGGTCGCCCTCGCCGTCTGGCGGGTCGCCCGGCTGCGCTGACCGCGCGGTGGTGATGTCGGTCCCTGCTCGTACGATGGACCCCGTGAGCACCTCCCAAACCGCGCCGGTCGCCTACCTCAAGGGACACGGGACCGAGAACGACTTCGTGATCATCCCCGACCCGGACAACGCCATCGACCTGCCTGCCCGCGCCGTCGCCGCCCTGTGCGACCGCAGGGCCGGCATCGGCGGCGACGGGCTGCTGCATGTCGTACGGTCCGCCGCGCACCCCGAGGCGCGCGCGATGGCCGGCGAGGCGGAGTGGTTCATGGACTACCGCAACGCGGACGGATCCGTCGCCGAGATGTGCGGCAACGGCGTGCGGGTCTTCGCCCGCTATCTCCAGCGGGCCGGCCATGTGACGGCGGGCGATCTGGCGGTGGCCACGCGCGGCGGGGTGAAGCGCGTACACCTCGCCAAGAGCGCGGGCCGCCCGGTGACCGGGGCCGAGGACGGCGACATCACGGTCCGTATGGGGCGTGCCGCGCTCCCCGACGACGGGGTGACCGTGGCCGTCGGCGGCCGGGAGTGGCCCGCACGGAACGTCAACATGGGCAATCCGCACGCGGTCGCGTTCGTGGAGGAGCTGGCGCACGCCGGGAATCTGTACGCCGAGCCGCCCGTCAGCCCCGCGTCCGTCTACCCGGACGGCGTGAACGTCGAATTCGTCGTCGACCGCGGCCCGCGCCATGTCGCCATGCGCGTTCATGAGCGCGGCTCGGGCGAGACCCGCTCCTGCGGTACGGGCGCCTGCGCCGTGGCGGTCGCCGCGGCCCGCAGGGACGGCATCGACCCCGCGGTGACCGGAGCACCCGTCGCCTACACCGTGGATCTGCCCGGCGGACGGCTCGTCATCACGGAGCACCCGGACGGCGAGATCGAGATGACCGGACCCGCCGTCATCGTCGCGGAGGGGTACCTCGATCCGGCCTGGCTCGAAACGGCCTTCGCGACACGCACACCCTGAAGCTCGCTCGAATGGGTGATCCGTTTCACGCCGGGCGGGAGCGGGACTGCTCCACGTGGTGGGCTCGATAGCATCAAGCACCGGCCCGGAGGGCGCCCTTGCTCTTCACCGCCGGTCGAAGCTGCCGGAGGTGCCCATGAGTGCAGAGGCCACCAACCCTGGTGCCCAGATCAGTCGCAGACGCGGCCTTCCCCGGATCGACCTTCGCAGAATCGGCCGGGCCGCGTTACTCGGTCCCACTTCCAGGGGCAGGCTGCCCGACGCCATGGGCCATGTCGCGGACGCCCACCGCGCGCACCATCCGGACGCGGACCTCGGCGTGCTGCACAAGGCGTATGTCCTCGCCGAGGCCTCGCACCGCGGGCAGTTCCGCAAGAGCGGCGAGCCGTACATCACGCATCCGCTGGCCGTGACCCTGATCCTGGCCGAACTGGGCGCCGAGACCACGACCTTGACGGCCTCTCTCCTCCACGACACCGTGGAGGACACCGAAGTGACGCTCGACCAGGTGCGCGCGGAGTTCGGTGACGAGGTCTGCTATCTGGTCGACGGGGTCACCAAACTGGAGAAGGTCGACTACGGCGCCGCCGCCGAGCCCGAGACCTTCCGCAAGATGCTCGTCGCCACTGGCAACGATGTCCGAGTCATGTCGATCAAGCTCGCGGACCGGCTGCACAACATGCGGACCCTCGGTGTGATGCGCCCCGAGAAACAGGCCCGTATCGCCAAGGTCACCCGGGACGTCCTCATCCCGCTCGCCGAACGCCTCGGTGTGCAGGCCCTCAAGACCGAGCTGGAGGATCTGGTCTTCGCGATCCTCCATCCCGAGGAGTACGCGCACACCCGTGCCCTGATCGCCGACAACGCCACCGCGGGCGACGCGCTCGCGGCCATCTCCGAGGACGTCAGGGGGGTGCTGCGCGAGGCGGGCATCGCCGCGGAAGTCCTCGTACGGCCACGGCACTTCGTCTCCGTACACCGGTCCGGGCTGAAACGCGGCGAACTGCGCGACACGGATTTCGGCCGGCTGCTGGTGCTCGTCGGTGAGGACGCCGACTGTTACGCGGTCCTGGGCGAGCTGCACACCTGTTTCACCCCGGTCATCTCCGAGTTCAAGGACTTCATCGCCGCGCCCAAGTTCAACCTGTACCAGTCCCTGCACACCGCGGTCGCGGGCCCTGACGGGGCGGTCGCCGAAGTCCTCATCCGTACGCACCAGATGCACAAGGTCGCCGAGGCCGGGGTGGTCGCCCTCGGCAATCCGTACGCGTCCGTCGAGAGCGGCGGAACGCAGGACGGTACGGGGTCCTCCGCCGGGACCACCGCCCCCGCCGGTGGCGCGCCGGAGTCCGCCGGGGACCCGCAGGACGGTGAGCGCGCCGACCCGACCAGGCCCGGCTGGCTCTCCCGGCTCCTGGAGTGGCAGCAGGCGGCGCCCGACCCGGACACCTTCTGGACGACGCTCCGCGCCGACCTCGCTCAGGACCGGGAGATCACCGTCTTCCGCGCCGAGGGCGGCATGCTCGGACTGCCTGCCGGGGCGACCTGCGTGGACGCCGCGTACGCGCAGTACGGCGAGGCCGCCCACGGCTGCCTCGGGGCGCGCGTCAACGGCCGGCTGGCGACGCTCAGCACGGTCCTCAGCGACGGCGACACGGTCCAGCTGCTGCTCGACAAGGACGCCGTCTCGGGGCCCTCCCCGGAGTGGCTGAGCCACGCCCGTACCGCCGCTGCCCGGATCGCGATCACGGGATGGCTCGCGGCGCACCCGGAAACGGTCGGACTCCCCGCCGCCACGCCCCGCGCGGCCCTCGCCGTCAGCGCGGGCCGGCGGGACGTCGCCAACGCCGTGGTGGATCTGCCGGGCGCGACGGTCCGGCTGGCGGGCTGCTGTACGCCCGTACCGCCGGACGCGGTCACCGGCTTCGCGGTCCGCGGCGGTGTCGTCACCGTCCACCGGGAGGAGTGCCGGGCGGTGGAACGGATGCGCGCCCTCGACCGTGCCCCCGTCGCGGTGAGCTGGGGAGACGCCCCGGAGTGCCGGGTCACGCTGTACGCCGAGTCCTTCGGGCGTCCACGGCTGCTCGCCGATCTCACGGAGGCCATCGCCACGGCGGGCGCCGCGATCGTCGCCGCCACCGTGGAGCCGCCCAGCGAGCAGCGGGTACGGCACACGTACACGCTGGAGCTGCCGGACGCGGCGGGCCTGCCCGGTCTGATGCGGGCGATGCGCGACGTACCGGGGGTGTACGACGTCAGCCGCGCCCAGCATCCGGCGACGGCCTGATCGCTCCGCCGGGCGGCTTCGTCAACCGCGCGCCGCTCGGCATCCGGCCCGTGTCCGCGCTCTGACCTGCCCCTTTCGGGTGGGTACGGAGCGCGCCGTCGCGGTGCGCCGGGGAGGCGCTGGTAGCCGTGGATCATGCTGCTCACCAACCGCCGACTGCGCGCCGCCCTGCTGGCCGCCGCCTCGGTCACCCTCGTCGCCGCGACCCTGCCCGCCCCCGAGCCGCTCGGCATCGGCGATCCGCTCTTCCCGAGTCTCGGCAACCCCGGCTACGACGTACTCACCTACGACCTCGACTTCACCTATGGCGGCGACAACCGCAAACCGCTGGACGCCGTCACCAAGATCGACGCACAGGCGACCCAGCGGCTGGAGCGGATCAACCTCGACTTCACCCACGGAAAGGTCCGCTCGGTCCAGGTGAACGGCGCGACGGCGCGCTTCGCGACAGCCGGCGAGGACCTGGTGATCACCCCCGCCACGCCGGTCGAGGACGGCTCGCGGATGCGGATCACCGTCAGCCACACCAGCGACCCCACGGGCGACCGCGGCGGCTGGGTACGGACCACCGACGGACTGGCGATGACCAACCAGGCCGACGCCGCGCACCGCGTCTTCCCCGGCAACGACCACCCCGCCGACAAGGCCTACTTCACCTTCCGGATCACCGCGCCCGCACGGCTGACCGCCGTGGCCAACGGCGTACAGGAAGGCAGGGCGCGCGCGGGCGCGATCACCACCTGGACCTACCGCACCCACCACCCCATGGCCACCGAACTGGCCCAGGTCTCCATCGGCGACTCGGCCGTGGTGCGCCGCCAGGGTCCCGGCGGACTGCCCATGCGGGACGTGGTGCCTGCCGCGGACCGCCAGAAGCTGGAGCCCTGGCTCAAGAAGACACCGGGCCAGATCGGCTGGATGGAGCGGCAGGTCGGGCCGTACCCCTTCGAGACCTACGGTGTGCTTGTCGCGGGCGCCGACACCGGCTTCGAACTGGAGACACAGACCCTCTCGCTCTTCGAGCGGGCCCTGTTCACCGAGCCCGGATACCCGGAGTGGTACGTCGACTCGGTCATGGTCCATGAGCTGGCCCACCAGTGGTTCGGCGACAGCGTCTCCCCGCGCAGGTGGTCCGACCTCTGGCTGAACGAGGGGCACGCCACCTGGTACGAGATGCGCTACGCGCAGGAGCACGCCGGGAAGTCGATGGAGACCCGGATGCGAGAGGCGTACCAGCAGTCCGACGGCTGGCGGGCGGCGGGCGGCCCCCCGGCGGCCCCGAAACCGCCGGTGGAGGGGCAGCCGATCAGTCTGTTCCGGCCGGTGATGTACGACGGCAGCGCCCTGGTGCTCTACGCGCTGCGGCACGAGATCGGCGAGGAAGCCTTCGCGCGCCTGGAACGGGACTGGGTACGGATCCACCGGGACGGCACGGCGACCACGACGGACTTCATCGAGCTGGCGTCGTCCACCACGGGGCGTGATCTCTCCGCGTTCTTCAAGGCGTGGCTGTACCGGCAGAAGACTCCGCCGATGCCCGGCCACCCCGACTGGCGCTCCGAATCACCGGCCCGGAACCAGAACGCCCCGCGGAACCGGTACGCCGCACCGCACGGGATGCCCCGCGGCACCGGGGACACCGTCCGGGAACAGAGCGTGAAACCCGAGTGACGGCCGGACCGAACCGTGTCACCATCGACGTGTCGGCGACGCGGCCGGGAATCATTTCCCGCCGTCACGCGTTGTGACCGACGTATCAGAGTTCCCTAGACGTAAGGATCCAATGACCTCCTCTTCCTCCCCTTCCCAGGACGCGCAGCGCTTCGCGGACCACCGCACGGAAAGCCTTCGGGCCGATGCCCTGATGGAAGAGGACGTCGCCTGGAGCCAAGAGATCGACGGAGACCGGGACGGCGATCAGTTCGACCGCTCCGAGCGCGCGGCCCTACGGCGTGTGGTGGGCCTCTCCACCGAGCTCGAAGACGTTACCGAGGTCGAGTACCGGCAGCTGCGCCTGGAGCGCGTGGTGCTGGTCGGCGTATGGACCTCGGGGACCGTGCAGGACGCCGAGAACTCCCTCGCGGAGCTGGCGGCGCTCGCGGAGACGGCGGGCGCGCTCGTGCTCGACGGCGTGATCCAGCGCCGTGACAAGCCCGATCCGGCCACCTACATCGGCTCCGGCAAGGCGCAGGAGCTGCGGGACATCGTGCTGGAGAGCGGCGCCGACACCGTCGTCTGCGACGGTGAGCTGAGCCCCGGCCAGCTGATCCATCTCGAAGATGTCGTCAAGGTCAAGGTGGTCGACCGTACGGCCCTGATCCTGGACATCTTCGCCCAGCACGCCAAGTCCCGTGAGGGCAAGGCGCAGGTCGCGCTGGCGCAGATGCAGTACATGCTGCCGCGGCTGCGCGGCTGGGGTCAGTCGCTGTCCCGTCAGATGGGTGGCGGCGGCGGTGGCGGTATGGCCACCCGCGGTCCCGGTGAGACCAAGATCGAGACAGACCGGCGGCGTATCCGCGAGAAGATGGCGAAGATGCGCCGGGAGATCGCGGACATGAAGACCGGCCGCGAGATCAAGCGGCAGGAGCGGCGGCGCAACAAGGTGCCGTCGGTCGCGATCGCCGGATACACCAACGCGGGCAAGTCCTCACTGCTCAACCGGCTCACCGGCGCGGGCGTGCTGGTGGAGAACGCGCTGTTCGCCACCCTCGACCCGACCGTGCGCCGGGCCGAGACCCCGAGCGGCCGGATCTACACCCTGGCCGACACGGTCGGATTCGTCCGGCATCTGCCGCATCACCTCGTCGAAGCGTTCCGCTCCACGATGGAAGAGGTCGGTGACTCCGATCTGATCGTGCATGTGGTGGACGGTTCGCACCCCGCGCCGGAGGAGCAGCTGGCCGCCGTGCGCGAGGTGATCCGCGATGTGGGCGCGGTGGACGTACGCGAGATCGTGGTGATCAACAAGGCGGACGCGGCCGATCCGCTGGTGCTCCAGCGGCTGCTGCGCGCGGAGCGGTACGCGATCGCCGTCTCGGCGCGTACCGGCCAGGGGATCGGCGAACTGCTCGCACTCATCGACGAGGAACTGCCCCGGCCCGAGGTCGAGGTCGAGGCGCTTCTCCCGTACACCGAGGGCGCGCTCGTCTCCCGGATTCACGCCGAGGGCGAGGTGCTCTCCGAGGAACACACCCCGGAGGGCACGGTGGTCAAGGCGCGTGTCCACGAGGAGCTGGCCGCCGCGCTCAGTCCCTATGTGCCGGTGGCCCGCTGACCGTAAGGCCCCGGAAGCCCGGACAGGACGAGGGCCCGCCCCCCCCGCGAGGAGGGGGCGGGCCCTCGGCCGTACGGCCGCTGTCCGTGCCGCTGCCGGCCGTGACCGGCCCGTGCGTCACTGACCGGCGAACTTCTCGCTGACCCCGTCGTAGATGCCCTTGGCGATATCACCGAGACGCGGCCCGGCGAGCCAGCCGGCCGTGACCGGGCCGATGGAGGTGTTGGACACCAGCGCGGGCTTGCCGTCCGCGCCGTTCGCGACCCAGCCGCCACCGGACGAACCACCGGTCATGGTGCAGCCGACCCGGTACATCGTCGGGTCGTCGGCCGTCAGCGACAGCCGGCCCGGCTTGTCCTGGCACTGGAAGAGCTTCTGGCCGTCGAACGGCGGCCCAGCCGGGTAGCCGGTCGCCGTCATGGAGTCGATCTGCGGGGTGGCCGGAGCGTTGAACTCCACGGGCAGCGCCGAACCGACCGTCTCCTCAAGGGACTTGCCGGAGCCGCCCTTCTCCGGGGTGACATGGATGACCGCGAAGTCGTACGGCGCGCCCTGTCCGCCCTTCGAGGCGCCCTGCGCGATCCACTGCTCGGAGGTCTGCGCCCAGTCGGCCCACCACACGCCCTCCGGAGCGATCCGCTCCTTGGGAGCCGTCTCCAGTTCGGCCATCGACAGACCGCTGTTGTTGTACGAGGGGACGAAGGCGAGGTTGCGGTACCAGCCGCCGGTCTTGCCCGCGTGCACGCAGTGGCCCGCGGTCCACACCAGGTTGGACTTACCGGGGTGGGCCGGATCCTCGACCACGGTCGCGGAGCAGACCATCGAGCCCTCGGGGCCGTCGAAGAACAACTTGCCTGCCTCGGCGGCGTTCTCGCGGTACGGCGCGTTCACCGCCTGCGCGGCGACCGGCTCCGGAGTCGGGTCGGTCACGCCCGCGTCACCGGAGATGTCCTGATCGTCGACCGCCTTCTCCGGCGGCTTCTCCGCGTCCCGCATCCGGTCCGGGTCCCACAGGCCCTCGATGATCGGATTGATGTAGTCCTTGGCCTCACGCAGCCAGGTGTCCTTGTCCCAGTTCTTCCACTCGCCGTTCCTCCACTTGTCCAGATCGAATCCGTGCTCCTTGAGCCGGTCCTTGAGCTCGTCGGGTATCCGGATCTTGCCGTCGGACGAGGCGGTGGCGGCGTCGCTCGCCGGGGCGGTGGCGTTGTCCTCCTCCGGCCCGCAGGCCGTGGCCGTCAGTACGAGCGCCGCGGCCATCGCGGTCGCGGCGAGGACGGGGGAGGTTCTGCGCCGTGTGCTCCTTCCACGAGGTGCGGTGAGCGTGCGGCGAATGAGTCGCATGGTGTGTATCCCCCTGGGACTTCGGACAGTTCGGAACGGTGAAACGGCTGGCGCGTCCCGGCCGCGGTGCCGGAGCCGGGACAACGGCCCCCCACTATGCCGGTGCCGATGGGGACGGCGCGCGGCAGGGCCGTGGTTCCGCGGCCAAGGATCTTTCGACTGCCCGTGATCCCGGGCACTCTCCGTCGTTTGTACGTACGGGGCGGGCGCCCCGTCTCAAGCCGGCGTCCACCGCCGAACATTCGGCGGCCGGGCGCCGTACTGACAGACGACTGACTGTGACATGAAATGCGACAACGGGAGGACCGACAGCCGTGGCCGTGACCGAACCCCCTCCAGCGGCACCGACCGTCGCCCACGAGGGCATTCTCCGGCGCCAGTCCTTACGGGAATCGGCGGCCCGCACGTATGCGAGGTCCCTGCCCATCGTGCCCGTGCGCGCACGGGGGCTGACCATCGAAGGCGCCGACGGGCGGCGGTATTTGGACTGCCTGTCCGGCGCGGGCACGCTGGCCCTGGGGCACAACCATCCGGTCGTTCTCGACGCGATCAGGAAGGTCCTCGACTCCGGGGCCCCGCTCCATGTCCTCGACCTCGCCACACCCGTCAAGGACGCTTTCACCACCGAGCTGTTCGCCACCCTGCCACCGCGGTTCGCCGAGAACGCCCGGGTGCAGTTCTGCGGCCCCGCGGGCACCGACGCCGTCGAGGCCGCGCTCAAGCTCGTCCGCACCGCCACCGGCCGCGGCGGGCTCCTCGCCTTCACCGGCGCGTACCACGGGATGACGGCGGGCGCGCTCGCCGCCTCCGGAGGAGCCGAGGACGTACGGGTGACCCGGCTGCCCTATCCGTACGAGTACCGCTGCCCGTTCGGCATCGGCGGGGAGCGCGGCGCCGAACTCGCCGCGCGCTGGACCGAGAACCTGCTCGACGACCCCAAGGGCGGCCTGGCCGCCCCCGGCGGAATGATCCTCGAACCGGTGCAGGGCGAGGGCGGGGTGATCCCCGCCCCCGACAGCTGGCTGCGCAGGATGCGCGAGATCACCGCCGACCGTTCCATCCCGCTCATCGCCGACGAGGTACAGACCGGAGTCGGCAGGACCGGCACCTTCTGGGCCGTGGAGCACAGCGGGATCACCCCCGATGTGATGGTGATGTCCAAGGCCATCGGTGGCTCCCTTCCGCTGGCCGTGATCGTCTACCACTCGGATCTCGACTGCTGGCCGCCGGGCGCCCACGCGGGCACCTTCCGCGGCAACCAGCTCGCGATGGCGGCGGGCGCGGCCACCCTCGCCTACGTACGGGAGAACCACCTCGCCGACCGCGCCGCGATCCTCGGCGCGCGCATGCTGGGGCAGCTCCAGGGGCTGGCCGCCAACCATCCCTGTATCGGAGACGTACGGGGCCGTGGTCTCATGATCGGTGTGGAACTCGTCGCCCCGGAGGCCGGCGACCCGGCCCCGCCGGATCCGGCCCTCGCCACAGCCGTCCAGCGGGAGTGTCTGAGCCGCGGCCTCATCGTGGAACTCGGCGGACGCAGGGCCGCCGTCGTACGGCTGCTTCCGCCGCTCACACTCACCGACGAGCAGGCCGTCGCGGTCCTCGACCGCTTCGCCGACGCCCTGGCCGCCGCCGAGCGCGCCGCACTCCACCGTAAAGAAACCGGTCCCTAGAACCGCCCCCCGGACACCCTCACAAGGAAGCCCCCGCCGTGAACTCCACCCCCGCACCTGATGTGCCCGAGGCCACCGGCCGCCCCACCGCCCACCCCGGAGGACCTGACCGGGGGCAGGACGCGTCCCACGCCGCCGGTACCGTCGAGCCGACCACGGTGCCACGGCAGCCGACGGGCGGCTTCGACGGCCAACTCGCCACCGGTGCCGACGCGTTCGCCGGTGTCCCGGTGGCCGACCAGCTCGACCATCCCGACCCGCTGAAGGCGGCCGACGCGGCGGCCGTCGAGAACCTGCTGCGCTGCTGGGTCAGGGAGAACGATCTGCCACGCCCCGAGGGCCAGGTCCTCCGGATCCCCCTCCACGCCAGTGGCACCGCGCTCCTCGTCCCCGTCCGGTACTGGTCGGTGACGGGCTGGCACCGCTTCGGGATGCCGTTCCTGGAAAGCGCCCCCCGGGACGCCCCGGCCGCCGAGGCCGTCACCGTCGCCGCTCTCCTCGGCCGCGAATCGGGCCGCTACCAGGGCGGGGAACTGGTCGGCAGGGTCGCCAACTCCCTGCTCCACACGGCCGACTTCCTCGCCGACCGGCGGCGCCGCCCCGAAACCGCCCCCGACGCCGACCTGTTCCTCACCGCCGAGCAGTCACTCCTCCTCGGCCATCCGCTGCATCCCACGCCCAAGAGCCGGGAAGGGCTCTCCGAGGCCGAAGCCCGGCTCTACTCACCGGAGTCACGGGGCTCGTTCCCGCTGCACTGGATGGCCGTCGACCGGTCCGTACTCGCCACCGACTCCGCCTGGACCGAGCAGGGCCGCGTCCTGCCCGCCGGCACGCTCACGGCACGCCTCCTCGGCGACGTCCCCCTTCCCGAGCACACCGTCGCCCTGCCCCTCCACCCCTGGCAGGCACGTGAGTTGAGGCACCGCCCCGCCGTGGCCCGCCTCCTCGACGCCGGTCTCCTCCATGACCTGGGCCCTCACGGCGCCCCCTGGCACCCCACTTCCTCGATCCGTACCGTCTACCGGCCCGGCGCCCCCGCCATGCTCAAGCTCTCCCTCGGGGTACGCATCACCAACTCCCGCCGCGAGAACCTGCGCAAGGAACTGCACCGCGGCGTCGAGGTCCAGCGGCTGCTGCGCAGCGGACTCACCAAGGAGTGGCAGGCCGCCCACCCCGGCTTCGACATCGTCCGCGATCCCGCCTGGCTCGCCGTCGACACCGAGGACGGCGAGGCCGTGACCGGACTCGACGTCATGCTGCGCCACAACCCGTTCACCGCCGGGGACGACGCCGTCTGCATCGCCGGACTCACCGCCGCGCGCCCCTGTCCCGGCCGTACCGGCATGCGGTCGCGGCTGGCCGAGATCGTCTCCACGCTCGCCGCCCGCACCGGCCGCACCGGCGGGGCCGTCGCCGCCGAGTGGTTCCTGCGCTATCTGGACCAGGTCGTACGCCCGGTGCTCTGGCTGGACGGTACGGCGGGCATCGCCCTGGAGGCGCACCAGCAGAACACGCTGGTACTCCTCGACGCCGCGGGCTGGCCCGTCGGCGGTCGCTACCGCGACAACCAGGGCTACTACTTCCGCGAATCCCATCGCGCCTCGCTGGAGCACCGGCTGCCCGGCATCGGTGCCGCCAGCGACACCTTCGTCTCCGACGACGTCACCGACGAACGCTTCGCCTACTACCTCGGCATCAACAACGTCCTCGGTCTGATCGGGGCGTTCGGCGCCCAGGGCCTCGCCGACGAAAGCGTCCTGATCGCCGCCTTCCGCCAGTTCCTCACCGGAGCGGCGCGCCTCGGCTCACCGCTGCCCGAGCGGCTGTTGGAGTCCCCCACCCTCCGCTGCAAGGCGAACCTGCTCACCCGGCTGCACGGCCTCGACGAACTGGTCGGGCCCGTCGACACCCAGTCCGTCTACGTCACCATCGCCAACCCCCTTCGCCATTGAAGGACCCGAACCGTCCGCACCGCCGAGAGGAGAGCGCCACCGTGTCTCCCACCGATGCCGGCACCGACACCGGAGCCGGCCCCACCCCGCATACCGGCGGGGGCCCCGATGACACCGTCGACATGCGGTTGTCCGACGAGCTCGTCGCACTGTTCGGGGAGGGCGATCCGGTGGCCCTGACCCCCTCGTACGACGACCTCCCGGCCGGTGATCTGCTCGACGCCCCCGCCGGATGGGGGCCCGCCGCCACCTCCGCGGGTGTCTTCCAGCTCGTGCCGGTACGCCTCACCCGCGATCTGGCGCTGATCAGCCGCTGGATGAACGACCCCGCCGTCGCCGCCTTCTGGGAGCTGGCGGGGCCCGACGAGATCACCGCCGGCCATCTGCGCCCACAGCTCGAAGGCGACGGCCGCAGCGCCCCCTGTCTCGGCGTGCTCGACGGAGTGCCGATGAGCTACTGGGAGATCTACCGCGCCGACCTCGACCCGCTCGCGCGGCACTACCCCGCACGCCCGCACGACACCGGGATCCACCTCCTGGTGGGAGGCGTCGCCAACCGTGGCCGCGGAGTCGGCACCACCCTCCTCAGAGCCGTCTCCGATCTCGTCCTCGACCACCGTCCGCGCTGCGGGCGCGTCATCGCCGAGCCCGACCTCCGTAACACGCCCTCCGTCGCCGCCTTCCTCAGCGCCGGGTTCCGGTTCTCCGCGGAAGTCGACCTGCCCGACAAACGAGCCGCCCTCATGGTCCGTGACCGTGCCCTGCGCGACCTGCTGTGAACGATCAGCTCCCCTGGCCACCCCGCGCGACGCCCACCCCGCACGATCCGCTCGTTCCCATCGGTTCCGTCCCCGAGGAGTCCACGTGCCGACGTCCCCCGCGACCCATGACTCCGCCGGTCCCACCGGCCCCATATCCCCCGGCCACTCCGCCGTTTCCAGCGAGCCGGCCGGGCTGTTCTCGCCACCCGAGCTGAACCAGCCGACCTGGGAGCGGGCCGCAGGCCGCCTCCTCGCCAAGCTGCTCGGTGAATTCGCGTACGAGGAGATCATCGAGCCGACGCCCGTGCCGGGGGCCCACGAGGCCGCCGACGGCCGGGCCGCCGCCACGGACGGTCTTCCGTACGCCCTCACGCTCGACGCCGGCGAGACGCTCACCTTCCGCGCGACACGCGGTGCCTACGACAGCTGGCGCGTCGATCCCGGCTCCCTCGCCTGCGACGGCCGGCCCTTCACCGATCCCCTCCGCTTTCTGCTGCTGTCCCGCCGGCTGCTCGCCCTCGACGGCGCGACCCTCGGCCATCTCGTCCGTGAGCTCACCACCACCATCGCCGCCGACGCCAAGCTTGAGCACACCGCGCTCGGCGCCGGACGCCTCGCCGACCTCGGCTACGCCGAACTCGAAGGACACCAGACCGGCCACCCCTGGATCGTCCTCAACAAGGGCCGGGGCGGCTTCTCCGCCACCGATACCGACCGCTGGGCGCCCGAGGCCCGCACACCGACCGAGCTCCCCTGGATCGCGGCCAGCACCTCACTCGCCACCTACCGGGGAGTCGGCTCGCTGGAGACGCCCGATCTGCTCTACGCGGGCGAACTCGACGCCGCCGTCCGCGAGCGCTTCGACTCCATACTCCGCGGCCGGGGGCTCGATCCCGCCGGCTATCTCTACCTCCCCGTACATCCCTGGCAGTGGGACGAGGTGCTGCTCCAGCTCTACGCCCCCGCCATAGCCGAGGGGGCGATCGTCCCGCTCCCCACCGACGGTGACCTCCGGCTGCCGCAGCAGTCCATCCGTACCTTCCTCAATCTCGGCCGGCCCGAGCGGCACACGGTCAAATTGCCGCTGTCCATCCTCAACACCCTTGTCTGGCGCGGCCTTCCCACGGAGCGCACGCTCGCCGCCCCCGCCGTCACCGCGTGGATGCACGGAGTGCGCGACGCGGACGCCTTCCTCCGCGACGAGTGCGGGGTGATCCTGCTCGGTGAAGTCGCCTCCGTAACGGTTGAACACCCCCTCTACGACCACCTCCCAGAGGTTCCGTACCAGTACAAGGAACTGCTCGGCGCGATCTGGCGCGAGCCCCTTCAGGCCCGGCTGGCATCCGGTGAGCGCGCCCGTACGCTCGCCTCGCTCATCCATACGGATCCGCACGGCCGGGCGTTCACCGCCGAACTCGTCGCGCGTTCGGGACTCATGCCCGCCGACTGGCTCCAGCGGCTCTTCTCCGCGCTGCTTCCGCCCCTGCTGCACTTCCTCTACCGCTACGGGACGGTCTTCTCCCCGCACGGCGAGAACGCCATCGTCGTCTTCGACGGCCAGGACGTGCCGGTACGGCTCGCGATCAAGGACTTCGTCGACGATGTGAACATCAGCGCGCGGCCGTTGCCCGAGCACGAATCGATGCCCGAGGACGTGAAGAGCGTTCTTCTGACGGAAGAGCCGTCCTTCCTCACCCAGTTCATCCATTCAGGGCTCTTCGTCGGCGTCTTCCGCTATCTCGCGCCGCTGTGCCAGGACCAACTGGGCGTGCCCGAGGACGAGTTCTGGTCCCTCGTACGGGCGGAGATCCTGCGCCACCAGGCCCGGTTCCCGGAGCTGAAGGAGCGGTTCGAGACCTTCGACCTGCTCACGCCCCGTATCCAGCGTCTCTGCCTCAACCGGAACCGGCTGCATCTCGACGGCTACCGGGACCGCTCCCACCGGCCGCACGCCGCCGTGCACGGTACGGTTCCCAACCCGCTCGCCGTCCGGCGGCCGGGCGAGTGACCTCCATTGTCAGCGACGCCCCGTAGGGTGGTCGGGCTATGACGAAGCCAACACTCCCCGAGCTCCTCCACGCCGCCGTCAGCTCCGTCGGCGGCGTGGAACGGCCAGGCCAGGTCACCATGGCCGAGGCCGTCGCCGAAGCCATCGACGCCCCGTCCCATCTGCTCGTCCAGGCCGGCACCGGTACCGGTAAGTCACTGGGCTATCTGGTGCCGGCCCTGGCCCATGGCGAACGGGTCGTGGTGGCGACGGCCACCCTGGCGTTGCAGCGCCAGCTCGTGGAGCGAGACCTTCCGCGTACGGTCGACGCGCTGCACCCCCTGCTGCGGCGGCGGCCCGAGTTCGCCATGCTCAAGGGACGCTCCAACTATCTCTGTCTGCACCGGCTGCATGAGGGGATGCCGCAGGACGAGGAGGACGGCCTCTTCGACCAGTTCGAGGCGGCCGCGCCCACCAGCAAGCTGGGCCAGGACCTGCTGCGGATGCGGGACTGGGCGGACGAGACCGAGACCGGCGACCGCGACGATCTGACGCCCGGTGTCTCCGACCGCGCCTGGGCCCAGATCTCCGTCTCGTCGCGGGAGTGCCTGGGGGCGACGAAGTGCGCCTATGGCGCGGAGTGCTTCGCCGAGTTGGCGCGTGAGCGCGCCAAGCTCGCCGAGGTCGTCGTCACCAACCACGCGCTCCTGGCGATCGACGCGATCGAGGGCGCCCCGGTCCTTCCCCAGCACGAGGTGCTGATCGTCGACGAGGCCCATGAGCTGGTCTCACGGGTCACCGGAGTGGCCACCGGTGAGCTGACCCCGGGGCAGGTCCAGCGGGCCGTGCGCCGCTCGGCGAAGCTGGTGAACGAGAAGGCCGCGGACGCCTTGCAGACGGCGGCCGAGACCTTCGAGCGGCTGATGGAGCTGGCCCTGCCCGGGCGGCTCGAAGAGATCCCCGAGGACCTGGGCTACGCGCTGATGGCGCTGCGCGACGCGGCCCGTACGGTCATCTCGGCGCTCGGCTCGACCCGTGACAAGTCCGTTCAGGACGAGGATGTCGTACGGAAGCAGGCGCTCGCCTCCGTCGAGTCCGTCCACAGTGTCGCCGAGCGGATCGCCAACGGTTCCGAGTGGGACGTCGTCTGGTACGAACGGCACGACCGGTTCGGCGCGTCGCTCCGCGTCGCTCCGCTCTCCGTGTCGGGACTGCTGCGGGAGAAGCTTTTCACCGACCGATCCGTCGTGCTCACCTCCGCGACACTGAAGCTCGGCGGCGACTTCAACGGCGTGGGCGCCTCGCTGGGCCTGGCGCCGGAAGGCACCGAGGGCGACGACGTCCCGCGGTGGAAGGGCATCGATGTCGGCTCGCCGTTCGACTACCGCAAGCAGGGCATCCTCTATGTCGCGCGCCATCTGGCCACACCGGGCCGGGAGGGCTCGCGCGGCGACATGATGGATGAGCTGGCGGAGCTGGTGGAGGCGGCGGGCGGCCGTACGCTCGGGCTCTTCTCCTCGATGCGGGCCGCCCAGGCGGCCGCCGAGGAGCTGCGGGGCAGGCTCGACGCCCCGATCCTGCTCCAGGGCGAGGAGACGCTCGGCGAGCTGATCAAGGCGTTCGCCGCCGATCCGAAGACCTGCCTGTTCGGCACGCTCTCCCTGTGGCAGGGCGTCGATGTGCCGGGCCCCAGCTCGCAGCTCGTGGTGATGGACCGGATTCCCTTCCCGCGTCCCGACGATCCGCTGATGAGCGCGCGGCAGAAGGCGGTCGAGGAGGCGGGCGGCAATGGGTTCATGGCCGTGGCGGCGACGCATGCCGCCCTGCTGATGGCCCAGGGCGCCGGACGTCTGGTGCGGGCGAGCGGGGACCGCGGCGTCGTGGCCGTACTGGACCCGAGGCTGGCCAACGCCCGGTACGGAAGCTTTCTGCGTGCGTCACTGCCCGACTTCTGGTACACCACGGACCGTAATCAGGTACGGCGCTCCCTCGCGTCGATCGACGCCGTCGCACAGGCCGATGGACGCTGATGAATGGACGCCAGTGAGGGGAGACAACCCCTCAAGGCGGGCATGAAGCGCGGGCATGAGGCGAGGGCATGAAGCGCGGGCATAAAGCAGGGCCCCGGAACCGGCGCAGGGGTTCCGGGGCCCGGTCGGAGCCGGTGGAGTACTCACACCCGGCGCAGGACCGCCACCACCTTGCCGAGGATCGTCGCGTCGTCACCGGGGATCGGTTGGTACGCCGCGTTGTGCGGGAGCAGCCAGACATGGCCGTCCTCGCGCCGGAAGCGCTTGACCGTCGCCTCGCCGTCCAGCATCGCGGCGACGATGTCGCCGTTCTCCGCGACCGGCTGGCGGCGGACCGTCACCCAGTCACCGTCGCAGATGGCGGCCTCGATCATCGAGTCACCGACGACCTTCAGCACGAACAGCTCTCCGTCACCCACCAGCTGGCGGGGGAGCGGGAAGACATCCTCGACGGACTCCTCCGCGAGGATCGGTCCGCCGGCGGCGATCCGCCCCACCAGCGGGACATACGAGGCGGCCGGCTTGCCGGTCGTGTCCGTCTGCTGGGTGCTCGGCTGGTCGGAGCCGCGCACCTCGTACGCCCTCGGCCGGTGCGGATCACGGCGCAGGAAGCCCTTGCGCTCCAGGGCCATCAGCTGATGGGCGACCGACGAGGTGCTGGAGAGGCCCACGGCCTGGCCGATCTCCCGCATGGAAGGCGGGTATCCGCGCCGCTGCACGGAGTCACGGATGACCTCGATGACCCTGCGCTGCCGGTCCGTGAGTCCGGAGCTGTCCGCCCTGATTCCTGGAGGTCGGCCGGGCAACGAACGCGTGGGCTTGGCGCCCTCCGGGTTCGTGAGTACGTCATTCATGGCATGCACCGGCTCATGTCGGCTCTGGGAGCGGTCCTGGGCAGTGATGATGGTGGCGCTGTCTGCGGTGGTGGTCACGTCGGCCCCTCTCGAAATGTTCTCCCTAGCTGGACAACGGTAGTAGCTTTCGAAAGGTTGCGCCAAACACACGTTCGAGTGAAAAATTGCGGAGAGTCCGCCTTGAGTATCTGACTGGGTGTATACGCAGGCTCGATGGCCGCGGTACGGGGCCGCTCGCCACCGTACCGTCCGGCTCCCGGTCGCCGCCTTCATGGCGGGGACCAGTGTTCCACCGGGCGGCCCGGAAGGCCGCTCGCCGCGCCCTTCCCGTACTCTCGTGGCCGGTCCGCGCGGGCCCGGGCGCTCGCCCGGGCACCCGCCTCGACACGCGACACGCGCCGGGGCATAGGATGCAGTCAAACCCCAGATCTAGTGGTTGGATTGTCGCGGCCACCCAGAAGTTGTGGTCCCCCCGCTTTTGGGGGTGAGGCCATCGCCTATGCTGGGGGTGCTTCGAGGGGCTCGTTTCCGGGCCCTGACGAGGCTATTCAGTCGCGCTGTGAAGGAGGGTAGGGAACCATGCACTGTCCCTTCTGCAGGCACCCCGACAGCCGTGTCGTCGACAGTCGCACCACCGACGACGGGACGTCGATCCGCCGCCGCCGTCAGTGCCCCGACTGCTCCCGCCGTTTCACCACGGTGGAGACCGCCTCACTGATGGTGATCAAGCGCAGCGGTGTGACCGAACCCTTCAGCCGTACCAAGGTCATCTCAGGCGTGCGCAAGGCGTGCCAGGGACGGCCGGTCACCGAGGACGCCCTCGCTCAGCTCGGCCAGCGGGTCGAGGAAGCGGTGCGCGCCACCGGGAGCGCCGAGCTGACCACCCACGACGTGGGGCTGGCCATACTCGGCCCACTGCGGGAACTCGACCTCGTCGCGTACCTGCGCTTCGCATCCGTGTACCGGGCGTTCAACTCGCTCGAAGACTTCGAGGCCGCCATCGCGGAACTGCGCGAGCGGCCCCCCTCAGAGGAAACCGGCGTCGACGGGGCCAGCGAGGTCCCCGTGCCCGCCACCGCCGCGGACTGACCGGCCGGCCCGATCCTGGCCGCTCCGCGGCGGCAAAAGACCTGTCACGGGTGCCCTGTGCGCACCCGAGGCATCAGACACACACGCCAGTGCCATGGGAAGAACTTGGCACTTCAGCGCGTTTTTGTACGTATATGGGAGGCGGCATGACAGAGACGGCGAGCGGCTCGGCACGAGGTTCCCGGGCCAAGGGGACCAAGGGCGGCAAGGGACTGCGTATCGAGCGCATTCATACGAGCCCCGGCGTGCACCCGTACGACGAGGTGGTCTGGGAGCGCCGTGACGTCGTGATGACCAATTGGCGCGACGGCTCGGTCAATTTCGAGCAGCGTGGCGTCGAGTTCCCCGACTTCTGGTCTCTGAACGCGGTCAACATCGTCACCAGCAAGTACTTCCGCGGGGCCGTCGGCACCCCGCAGCGCGAGACCGGTCTCAAGCAGCTCATCGACCGGATCGTGAAGACGTACCGCAAGGCCGGTGAGGAGTACCAGTACTTCGCCTCGCCCGCGGACGCCGAGATCTTCGAGCACGAGCTGGCCTACGCCCTCCTGCACCAGGTCTTCAGCTTCAACTCGCCGGTGTGGTTCAACGTCGGCACGCCTCAGCCGCAGCAGGTCTCCGCCTGCTTCATCCTGTCCGTCGACGACTCCATGGACTCGATCCTCGACTGGTACAAGGAAGAGGGGATGATCTTCAAGGGAGGCTCGGGCGCCGGTCTGAACCTCTCCCGGATCCGTTCCTCCAAGGAGCTGCTTTCCTCCGGGGGCAATGCCTCGGGCCCGGTCTCCTTCATGCGTGGTGCCGACGCCTCCGCCGGAACGATCAAGTCCGGTGGCGCCACCCGTCGCGCGGCCAAGATGGTCATCCTCGATGTCGACCACCCGGACATCGAGGACTTCATCCAGACCAAGGTCAAGGAAGAGGAGAAG
Organism: Streptomyces sp. NPDC056835; assembly: GCF_042789485.1. Lineage (NCBI taxonomy): Bacteria > Bacillati > Actinomycetota > Actinomycetes > Kitasatosporales > Streptomycetaceae > Streptomyces > Streptomyces sp. NPDC056835. The sequence goes on along the minus strand of NZ_JBHUBB010000032.1, from coordinate 30,591 downwards.
ATCCGCGCCCTGCGTGACGCGGGCTTCGACATGGACCTGGGCGGCGACGACATCACGTCCGTCCAGTACCAGAACGCCAACAACTCGGTCCGGGTGAACGACGAGTTCATGAAGGCCGTCGAGGCGGGCGGCAAGTTCGGCCTGCGCGCCCGGATGACGGGTGAGGTCATCGAAGAGGTCGAGGCGAAGTCCCTCTTCCGCAAGATGGCCGAGGCGGCCTGGGCCTGTGCCGACCCGGGCATCCAGTACGACGACACCATCAACCGCTGGCACACCTGCCCCGAGTCCGGCCGGATCAACGGCTCGAACCCGTGTAGTGAGTACATGCACCTGGACAACACCTCGTGCAACCTGGCCTCGCTGAACCTGATGAAGTTCCTCAAGGACGACGGCAAGGGCAACCAGTCCTTCGAGTCCGAGCGCTTCGCCAAGGTCGTCGAGCTGGTCATCACCGCGATGGACATCTCCATCTGCTTCGCGGACTTCCCGACGCAGAAGATCGGTGAGAACACCCGCGCCTTCCGTCAGCTCGGCATCGGTTACGCCAACCTCGGCGCCCTGCTGATGGCGACGGGTCACGCCTATGACTCCGACGGCGGCCGTTCGCTGGCCGGGGCCATCACCTCGCTGATGACCGGAACCTCGTACCGCCGCTCCGCCGAGCTGGCCGCGGTCGTCGGCCCGTACGACGGCTTCGCCCGCAACGCCGAGCCGCACAAGCGCGTCATGAAGCAGCACTCCGACGCCAACGCCACCGCGCCCCGGGTCGATGACCTGGACACCCCGGTCTGGGCCGCGGCCACGGAGGCCTGGCAGGACGTACTCCGGCTGGGCGAGAAGAACGGCTTCCGCAACGCGCAGGCCTCGGTCATCGCGCCCACCGGCACCATCGGTCTCGCGATGTCCTGCGACACCACCGGACTGGAGCCCGACCTCGCGCTGGTCAAGTTCAAGAAGCTGGTCGGCGGCGGCTCGATGCAGATCGTCAACGGCACCGTCCCGCAGGCCCTGCGCCGGCTGGGCTACCAGGAGGAGCAGATCGAGGCGATCGTCGCCCACATCGCCGAGAACGGCAATGTGATCAACGCGCCGAGCCTGAAGACCGAGCACTACGAGGTCTTCGACTGCGCGATGGGCGAGCGCTCCATCTCCGCCATGGGTCACGTCCGCATGATGGCGGCGATCCAGCCGTGGATCAGCGGCGCGCTGTCCAAGACGGTGAACCTGCCGGAGACCGCCACCGTCGAGGACGTCGAGGAGGTCTACTTCGAGGCGTGGAAGATGGGCGTCAAGGCGCTCGCCATCTACCGCGACAACTGCAAGGTCGGTCAGCCGCTCTCCGCGAAGAAGAAGGACGAGAAGGTCGCGGAGAAGGCCGAGGACACCATCCGCCAGGCGGTGGAGAAGGTCATTGAGTACCGCCCGGTCCGTAAGCGTCTCCCGAAGGGCCGTCCCGGCCTGACCACCTCCTTCACGGTGGGCGGCGCCGAGGGCTACATGACCGCCAACTCCTACCCCGACGACGGTCTCGGCGAGGTCTTCCTCAAGATGTCCAAGCAGGGCTCGACCCTCGCGGGCATGATGGACGCCTTCTCGATCGCGGTCTCGGTCGGTCTGCAGTACGGCGTCCCGCTGGAGACGTACGTATCGAAGTTCACCAACATGCGCTTCGAGCCGGCCGGTATGACGGACGACCCGGACGTACGGATGGCGCAGTCGATCGTCGACTACATCTTCCGCCGTCTCGCGCTGGACTTCCTTCCCTTCGAGACCCGCTCAGCGCTCGGCATCCACTCCGCCGAGGAGCGCCAGCGCCACCTGGACACCGGTTCGTACGAGCCGTCGATGGACGAGGACGCCATCGACATCGAGAACCTGGCCCAGTCGGCCCCGCGCAGGCAGGAGACGCTGAAGGCGGTGACCCCGACCCCCGCCGCGCCGGCGGCGGCCGTGGTCCCTGCGCCCAAGGAGGCGCACACCTCGGCCGAACTGGTGGAGATGCAGCTCGGCATCAGCGCCGACGCGCCGCTCTGCTTCTCCTGCGGTACGAAGATGCAGCGGGCCGGGTCCTGCTACATCTGCGAGGGATGCGGTTCCACCAGCGGCTGCAGCTGAGCCGTAGGGCGTGTCTTCAAAGTCCCCGAGGGGCGGTGGCCCGAACGGCCGCCGCCCCTCGGGGCCGTAGGCCACGCGCCGCCCACGCCGTAGATCACGCGCCGCCCATGCCGTAGGTCACGCGCCGCCCATCAGGGCGCCGAAGGACTGGAGGTCGGTGTCGAATCCGCGGACCACCGGGTGGAAGCGCCAGGCCCCCGAGGGGTCCCGGGCGAACTCCGCGAACGTCGCCGCCGTGGCGCCGGCCACCCCGGCGAAGTCGTAAGCGGCCAGCTCCGTATATCCCTCAAGGACGCGGGCCGAGGCATTGACTATGTCGCCGAACGTCCGCCGCCCGTCGCGCTGCTGAATGGCCACGCCCACCACCACGCGGGTATAGGACGATGCCAGCCGCACCAGCTCCAGCGTCATCTCCTCGTCGGAGCCGAAGCCCTGGCCCGTCCGGCTCTGCCGGTCCAGCGTGATCGTGCCGTCCGGTGAACGGCTGTCGAAATGGACCAGATAGGCGGGGGCGCCGCTCGGGGAGTCGGAGGTGTACGTCGCGGCGACCAGGTCGAGATCGTGCGGGGGCGCGCCCAGGGGACTGGGGTCCCATTTGAGCGTGACCTCGATCTTCTCCGCCCCTCTGGTGAGGTTGTTCATGAGTCTTCCCCCTCTTCCGAACCGGGCCGGATCTCCAAGCCGTGGACACAAGGCTAGTCCCGGGCACTGACAACCTGTCCCGCGATCAGTCCAGTTGACGCCACGTTGGCCGATACTCGCCTCGTCGGCTGTCCGTACCGTGTCTCTTTCCTGTCCACGACGGGCGTGACCGATGCCACGTTCCGCGCCGTACGATGGCGCGGTGCTGGTCAAGTGGATTCGCTGCACCGTGACCGACCGTCGAGGTTTCGAGCGCGGGCAGCGGAAATGGGCGGGGTTGCTCGGTGAGCCGGGGTTCAGGGGACAGAGCGGAGGATGGAGCAGAGCGAGGCCGGGCGTCGCGCATGTCTTCTCGTTCTGGGAGAGCCGCGCGTTCTACGACTCGTTCATGGCGCGCTCACACGACCGGCTCGCCGCCGCACAGGCGGGGACGCATCGTGACATCCAGGTCAAACTCTTCGACTACCGCTTCGATGTGAAGACCGGCTTCGAGCCGCGTTTCACCGACGCCGATGTGGTGCGGGTCGCGCACTGCAAGGTGCACGAGGACCGGGTCGAGCATTTCGCGCTGATGCAGGAGAAGGTCTGGAACCCCGCGATGGCGGGATCGCCCGGGATGGTGCGGGGACTGTTCGGGGAGGCGCCCGGTCATGAGTTCATAGTGCTGTCCATGTGGCAGTCGGCGGCCGAGCACGGAAAGTACCGGGTCGAACGGGTGGAGCGGCTGACCCTGCGCGCGCAGACGGCCGCGGACGTGGCGGCGCTGGCGGGAGACGTCGTCGACCTCGAATCGACCTGGACGGTCTGACCCTGCCCCTCAGAAGCGGCGTCGTTCGCCCGAAGGGCGGGGCAGACGGTACTTCGGACCTACTCGTCTAGGGTCGTGGCATGGCACGACCACGGCGCATCGTCCTCGTCCGGCACGGCGAGTCGGTAGGCAACGATGATGACACGGTGTACGAACGCGAGCCCGACCATGCCCTGAGGCTCACCGAGAAGGGCCGGCGGCAGGCCCTGGAGACCGGCGTACGGCTGCGTGAGCTGTTCGGCCGGGAGCCGGTCAGCGTCTTCGTCTCGCCCTATCGCCGCACCCACGAGACGTTCGAGGCGTTCGGCCTCGACCCGGAGCTGGTGCGGATACGGGAGGAGCCCCGGCTGCGTGAGCAGGACTGGGGGAACTGGCAGGACCGGGAGGACGTACGGCTACAGAAGGCCTACCGGGACGCGTACGGGCACTTCTTCTACCGTTTCGCGCAGGGCGAGTCGGGCGCCGATGTCTACGATCGGGTCGGCGCGTTCCTGGAGTCCCTCCACCGGAGCTTCGAGACGCCGGACTCGCCGGAGAACGTGCTGCTGGTGACCCATGGACTGACCATGCGGTTGTTCTGTATGCGGTGGTTCCACTGGTCGGTGGCGGAGTTCGAATCCCTGTCGAACCCGGGCAACGGGGAGACCAGAACCCTGATGCTCGGTGCGGACGGCAGATACACGCTGGACCGGCCGTTCGAGCGCTGGCGCACTCCCGAGCCCTACGGGCGTACTGGATAGAATGACCGTGCGATGACCGCTGATCCCACACCCGACGAACCCACGCCCACTGAATCCGCACCCACTGAGCCCGCGCCCAGTGAATCCGTGCCCGGCCGGCCCACCGATCCACGCTGTGAACGCGCCCTGGCGAGCCTGCGCGGGCTGGCCGTGGGGGACGCTCTGGGCTCCCAGTTCTTCGTCCCTTCGAACTATCCGATGCTGAAACGGCGCGAGCTGCCGCCAGGGCTCTGGCAGTGGACCGACGACACCGAGATGGCCGCGTCGGTACTGGCCGTACTGGCCGCGCATCACCGTATCGACCAGGACGCACTGGCCCGGTCCTTCGCCGCGCACCATGACTTCGACCGCGGCTACGGCCCGGCCGTGAACCGCATGCTCCGGTTGATCAGGGAGGGCGGCGACTGGCGTGAACTGGCCGCCGCGCTGTTCAACGGGCAGGGCTCGTGGGGCAATGGGGCCGCCATGCGGATCGCGCCGCTCGGCGCCTGGTACGCGGGCGATCCTGAGCAGGCCACGCATCAGGCCGAGATCTCCGCGTACACCACGCACCAGCACCGCGAGGCCGTGGTGGGCGCCATGGCGGTGGCGGCGGCAGCGGCTCTCGCCGCGGATCCCGCCGGGCCACCGGAGCCGGCGGCGCTGCTCGACGCGGTGGTGGCGCTGGTGCCGCGCAGCGCGGTCGGGGCGGGGCTGCGCCGGGCGCGGGACATGCTGGACTACGACGACGCGGGCACAGTGGCCGCGGTTCTCGGCTGTGGACGGCGTACCAGCGCGCATGACACGGTCCCGTTCGCCCTCTGGTCCGCGGCGCGGGCTCTCGGCGATTTCGAGCGGGGGTTCTGGACCACGGCCCAGGTGGGCGGCGATGTGGACACGACGTGCGCCATCGCGGGGGGAGTGATCTCCGCGGCGAGGACCGGGGCGCCGCCGGCGCGTTGGCTGGAGCGGACGGAAGCGCTGCCGGGCTGGCTGTCGTTGCCTCTGTAGTTGTCACGGTCCTGCCACACCTCCCCCCGAAAACGCGGAGGGGCGGAAGCACGTGGTTACTCTGTCGGCCACGCCGCCCCCGGTGATCTTCGAGGGGCGTGCGCCGACGAGACGCCGGGCCGTACGCGCCACTCCACTGCCGCGAAGGGACCCGGCCGGGAGGGGGTCCCGTGACAGATTCGGACAGAACGCGGAAATCCGACGGAGAACGGGGGCAGGAGCGGGAGCGGGCCGACAGCCAAGGGCAGGGCGGCGCTCGTGGGCCGGGGGACACCGCCCGTCTGTCCTCGGCCGGACCCGTACTCACCGAGCGGCGTCAGGGCGCGCCGCCCCCGCCCGACTGGCAGCAGTGGCAGCCGCGGCGTACCGAGCCGCCCCTCTGGCTCACCGAGATCCAGCCGCGCGCCGCCGCCCCGATCCGTGTCGCCACCCTCTGGTCGGTCCTGGCGTCCGCCGTGCTCAGCGCCCTGCTGCTGGGTGCCGGACTCGGCCTGAATCTGCTGATCGTGGCGGTGCCCGCGGCGCTCGCCGCCTGCTTCGCGGCCCGGGCCGCGGGCCGTCGGCCGCGCCCCTGGACGCTTGTCTGGGCTCTCGGTGGCATCGCTCTGCTCGCCGTCCCCGCACTGCGGGACGCCGGGCTGCCCACCTTCCTCGCGGTCGTCTCCGCACTGGCACTCGGCTCGCTCGCCCTGCACGGCTGCCGTACCTGGCCGGGGGTCGTGCTCGGCCCGCTGGGTCTGCTCGGTTCCGTCGGACCCGGCACGGTCTGGGGGTGGCACGGCCTGCGGGCACGCGCCGGGGGATCGCGCGATCGTGTGATGCCGGTCGTCCGTGCCGTCGCCGTCGCGGCAGCGCTGCTGATCGTGTTCGGCACCCTCTTCGCCAACGCGGACGCCGCGTTCGCGGATCTGCTCGGCCAGTTGAGCCCCGACGTCTCCGTCGGCGACGGGCCGTGGCGGTTCGTGCTGTTCGTGGTGGGGTTCGTCGGCGCGCTCGCCGCCGCCCACACCGCCGCGGCGCCGCTGCGCTGGGACCGGATCACCGTACGCCCCGGACGGGCCCGTGGCCGGATGGAGTGGGCGCTTCCGCTCATCGTCCTCAATCTGCTCTTCGCGGCCTTCATCACCATCCAGCTCGCCGTGCTCTTCGGCGGATACGACAAGATCCTGCGGGAGACCGGTCTGACCTACGCGGAGTACGCGCGCCAGGGCTTCTGGCAGTTGCTCTGGGCCACTCTGCTCGTCCTTGTCGTGATCGGACTGGCCCGGCGATGGGCCCCGCGCTCCGGAGCCCGTGACGCCACGCTGGTCCGGGCCGTGCTCGGTGTCCTCTGCGCGCTGACCCTGGTCGTGGTCGCCGCGGCGCTGCGCCGGATGGATCTGTATGTCGACGCCTACGGGCTCACCCGTCTGCGCGTCTCGGTGGCGGCCGTGGAGCTGTGGCTCGGTGTGGTGATCGTCCTGATCCTGGTGGCCGGGGCCATCGGCGGACGGTGGCTGCCGCGCGCCGTCGCCGCGAGCGCCGGTGCCGCCGTCCTGGCCTTCGGCCTGATCTCGCCGGACGCGCTGGTCGCGGAGCGGAACGTGCAGCGGTACGAACGCTCCCAAAAGATCGACATCGACTACTTCCAGGACCTCTCGGCCGATGCCGCGCCCGCGCTCGACCGGCTGCCCGAGCCGCTGCGTTCGTGTGCCCTGGCCGGCATCGACCGGAATCTGGGGGACGCGTCCGAGCCCTGGTACGCGACGAGCTGGTCGGAGAGCAGGGCCCGCGAGATCGTGGCGGCGCGGGAGATCGACCCGTCCTCCACCTGCTACGGGCTGGGGCGAGAACTCGACAGGCCATGAACGCCGGCGGGTACGGGACGACGCTCCGTCCGGCCACGGCCGGTACCCGGTCTGTCGCGCGGCGTTCGAGCGGCGTAACCTGGCTGGTGCCATGCCGTACGAACCACCCACGCACACCGTTGAGCGCTCGCTGCGCGCCACCACCGAAGCCAGGATCATCGCCGGCGTCGACGAGGTCGGGCGCGGAGCGTGGGCCGGTCCGGTCACGGTATGCGCGGCCGTCACGGGGTTGCGCAGACCTCCGGCCGGCCTCACCGACTCCAAGCTGATCAGCCCCAAGCGCCGTACGGAGCTGGCCGATGAGCTGGAGGGGTGGGTCACCTCGCACGCGCTGGGACACGCCTCCCCGGAGGAGATCGACGCCCTGGGGATGACCGCGGCGCTCAGGCTCGCCGCCGTACGCGCCCTGGAGGCGCTGCCGGTACGGCCCGACGCGGTGATCCTCGACGGCAAGCACGACTATCTCGGAGGATCCTGGCTGGTGCGTACGGTCATCAAGGGCGACCAGTCCTGTGTCTCGGTGGCTGCCGCTTCGGTACTCGCCAAGGTGCGGAGGGACGCCATCATGGCCGAACTCGGCGCGGCGGCCGAGGAGTACGTTCCCTACGCGTTCGGCGCCAACGCGGGCTACCCCTCACCGGTGCACAAAGCGGCACTGGAGGAGTGGGGGCCCACACCGCACCACCGGCTCTCGTGGGCCTATCTTGACGCGCTGCCCCAGTGGCGGCATCTCAAGAAGGTCCGGGTCTCCGCGGAGGCCGCCGCTATGGAAAGCGGGGGCCAACTCGGCTTCGACTTCTGAACCGCCGATTTCTGGAAGGTCCGATTTCCGGAACTTCCGGTGAACCTTACGTCTGGGTGGCTCGCGCCCGCAGACATGGGTACAAATATCCCCACCTGCCGATGCTTTTCGCACCGGTGTTTGATAGACATCCAGTCATGCCTCTCATCCCTCAGGAGCCTCAGATTCACGAGAGAGCCCAGGGTGCCAGCGCCACTCCGGCCACCGGCCGTACGGCGCCGACCCCTCGTCCTGTACCCGGTCCGCGTCCCGTCCCCGGGCCGCGCTCCGCGACGACGCCGCGGCCCGGACGTCCGGGCCCCGGTCCCGCGAGGCCCGCGCCGCCGGCGCAGCGCTCGCACAACTCCGCCGGGCAGCCCCAGGCTTCCGGCGCCACCACTCCTTCCGTCCCTCAGATCCAGCTGATTCCGGCTCCGGCCGGCGGTGCGCTCGACGCCGCCGAGGAGACGGTCGATCTGCTGCTCGACTCGGGGCGGGCGCCGGGCGACATCCTGGTGCTCACCACCGGGGAACAGCACCCGTGGGCCACCCATGAGCTGTCCTTCGGAGAAGCCGCCTACTGGGCTCAGCACGACGCCCGTGAGGACGTGTTCTTCGCGGACGGCGGCGCGGCGGCCCGTGCTCAGGCGCGGCCTGTCGTGGTCGTCGCCGTCAACGGGGGCGGTGACGACGTTCTCGCTCAGGTGCTTCCCCTGGCCAGGGAGCGAGCCGCCGCGCTGCTCGTCGTATGCGGTGACTCGAAGCGGATCAACACCGTGCTGGGCGCGGGCGTCTGAGCCGTACGACGCCGGTCCGGCCGTGACCCGGCTGCCCGTTCAGGGGGCGGCCGGGCCGCTGTGACGGACCCGGCGGGCGGCGGCCGCCCGGCTGCTCAGCGGGCAGCCGTGCGGCGCAGCACCTCCACCGCTCCGCCGCCACCGCGTACGGGCGACGGTTCCGGGTCGGTCGGTGTCTCGGCCAGAGCGGTGGGCGGGGACTCGGAGTTGGGCCGTCGGCCACCGCGGCCCTCGCCCAGCACCTGCCAGCCGCCGCGGGTCAGCGTGATGTACGCGCCACAGCGCAGTCCATGGAGGGTGCAGGCGTCCCGCAGCCCCCACATCCAGGCCCCGTCCTCCTGCGTCCAACGTTCGTCGCCCTCACGGCAGTAGAGCAGGACGGCGGTGCGTACGGGCGTACGGCGGCGCAGGTCGTGCGGGATGACGCGGCGCAGATGCGCCAGCAGCGCGTTGCGGAACTCCCAGCCGTCGACCGGCGCGGCACGCGGGGCGAACGAGGCGCTGGCGGCGAGCCGTTCCTCATGGTCGAGTACGGCCACCACAGCGGTCGACGGGATCGGCCGGTGCCTGCTGTGCAGACCGCTGACCACCTCACGGGGGTTGCGCAGCAGCGGAATGCCTGCTTCCGCCCATTCGGCGGGTTCGAGCATTCTGGCGAGGCGGCTGGCGGAATCGGCGGGTGTGCTGACCGAAGTGGCTGCGGACGGAGCGAATCCGAAGGTCACGTTCCTCCCTTCGCATACGCGCCCACAGTGCGGGCTGGGTCGGATGGGGGCGGCGCCGCGGCACGGCCTTGACGGGCCGCGTGGGGCTGTGCGGGGGCGGTTCCAATTCTCGCTGGCGTATCGGCGTGCGGCAACGAGCAATTGACGCCGTCGTCCGCAATGCGGGGGTATGACTGGCATATCCTTGCGAGAACTCGCCACCGGTGCGGCTCCCCGTCCCGTCCGAACAGCGAGGACCAGCGGAAACACCCCCTCCGCTCCGGCCCCGCGAGCGGCACGGGGCCGCCCGCGGAGGCCACCGCCCCGGCCCGGTGTCACGCTGGGTGACGTGGGCGATTGTCCATTGTCCTTGCCATCGGGTTGCATGGGGGCATGGACAACCTGGATCTCCGCGCTGAAGCCGACGTCATCCTCGCCGAGCTCGTCGGGGCCCCGAGCGGTTCGGCGCGGCTGCGGGAGGACCAGTGGCAGGCGGTGGCGGCTCTGGTGGAGGAGCGTCGTCGGGCGTTGGTGGTGCAGCGCACCGGCTGGGGCAAGTCGGCGGTGTACTTCGTGGCCACCGCTCTGCTGCGCCGGCGTGGCTCGGGGCCCACGGTGATCGTCTCGCCGCTGCTGGCGCTGATGCGCAACCAGGTCGAGTCGGCGGCGCGGGCCGGTATCCGGGCACGCACCATCAACTCGGCCAACCCGGAGGAATGGGACACCATTTACGGGGAGGTCGAGCGCGGCGAGACCGACGTTCTCCTGGTAAGTCCGGAACGCCTCAATTCTGTTGATTTCCGCGATCAGGTGCTGCCCAAGCTCGCGGCCACGACCGGTCTGCTCGTGGTCGACGAGGCGCACTGCATCTCCGACTGGGGCCACGACTTCCGGCCCGACTACCGCAGACTGCGGGCGATGCTCGCCGAGCTCGCGCCCGGCGTGCCGGTGCTGGCCACCACCGCGACCGCCAACGAGCGGGTAACGGCTGATGTGGCCGAGCAGTTGGGCACCGGTGCCGGCGAGGCCCTGGTGCTGCGCGGCCCGCTGGAGAGGGAAAGCCTGCGGCTGGGTGTGGTCCGGCTGCCGGACGCCGCGCACCGGCTGGCCTGGCTCGCCGAGCACCTGGACGAGCTGCCGGGCTCCGGGATCATCTACACCCTCACCGTCTCCGCCGCCGAGGAGGCCACCGCCTTCCTGCGGCAGCGCGGCTTCCGCGTGGCCTCGTACACCGGAAAGACGGAGAACGCCGACCGGCTGCAGGCCGAGGTCGACCTGCGGGAGAACCGGGTCAAGGCGCTGGTCGCGACGTCGGCGCTGGGTATGGGCTACGACAAGCCGGACTTGGGCTTCGTGCTCCATCTCGGCTCACCGTCCTCACCGATCGCCTACTACCAGCAGGTGGGGCGCGCGGGGCGCGGCGTGGCCCACGCCGATGTGCTGCTGCTGCCGGGCAAGGAGGACGAGGCGATCTGGCGCTACTTCGCCGATACCGCCTTCCCGCCCGAGGCACAGGTCCGCCAGACCCTCTCGGCCCTCGCCGACGCGGGTCGGCCGCTGTCCGTGCCGGCTCTGGAAGCGGCGGTGGACCTTCGGCGCAGCCGGCTGGAGACGATGCTCAAGGTGCTGGACGTCGACGGCGCGGTCAAGCGAGTCAAGGGCGGCTGGACGGCCACGGGAGCCGACTGGGTGTACGACGCCGAACGCTACGCGTGGGTGGCGCGGCAACGGGCCGCCGAGCAGCAGGCCATGCGCGATTACGTGAGCACGACGCGGTGCCGGATGGAGTTCCTGCGCCGGCAGCTGGACGACGAGGGGGCCACCCCGTGCGGCCGGTGCGACAACTGCGCGGGTGCCTGGGCCGATTCCGCGGTCTCGGCCGAGACATTGACAGGGGCGGCGAAGGAACTGGACCGTCCGGGAGCGGAAGTTGAGCCGCGGCGCATGTGGCCGACGGGGATGCCTGCCCTGGGCATCGACCTCAAGGGGCGTATCCCGGCCAAGGAGCAGTGCTCCACCGGGCGCGCCCTGGGGCGTCTCTCGGACATCGGCTGGGGCAACCGGCTGCGCCCGCTGCTGGCCGAGAACGCGCCCGACGGGCCGGTGCCCGACGATGTCCTCAGGGCCGCGGTGGCGGTCCTCGCCGACTGGGCGCGCTCTCCGGGCGGCTGGGCGTCGAACGTCCCGGACGCCTCCGCCAGGCCGGTGGGGGTCGTCGCCGTGCCCTCCCTGGCCCGGCCCCAGCTGGTCGGTTCCCTCGCCCGGGGAATCGCGGCCACCGGCCGCCTCCCCTTCCTGGGCACCCTGACGTACACCGGGCCGAGCGGCGCGGGAGCGGCACGCCGCAGCAACTCCGCCCAACGCCTCAGGGCGCTGTCCGGCACCTTCAGCGTCTCCGGGGAACTGGCTGCTGACCTGGCCCGCTCTCCCGGGCCCGTCCTGCTCGTCGACGACTACACCGATTCCGGCTGGACCCTCGCGGTCGCCGCCCGCCTGCTCCGCCGGGCAGGCGGCGGAGAGGTCCTTCCGCTGGTCCTCGCCGCGGCGGGCTGAGCTTCGGCTCTGTCATCGGACTCCCGTGTCCGCCGGGTCCGCCGCCGGACGCGTCCGGCTTTCCGGTGGCGTTTCACCGTGCCGGCCCCGGCGCAGGAGAACTATCGCCAGGACACCGATCACCGCCGCGAACAAGGTGGAGCCGATCGTGATGACCGCGAATCCCTGACGGGAGGCGTGGGCGGCGCTGCCCACAAAACTGGCGAACAGCGAGCCGAACAGCGAGACCGCGATGGCCTCGCTCCCGAGCCGAACGGTATTGATCCATCCGGCCGCCATGCCCGCCTCCTTCTCGGGCACCTGCGCCAATGCCTCACCGTCGATCAGACCGGCCTGCAACCCGAATCCGGCGCCGACGATCACCATCGGAAGAGCGATCCACGCGAGGCCCTGCTCGGCTCCCACGCCGGTGGCCACCAAGCCCACCACCAACAACGCGATGCTCCAGACAAGGATCTTGTCCGCGGCCGTCCCGCCGGCGGCCAGACGTCCGGCGATCAGCGGGGCGACCAGCACGGGCATGGTCAGGAACATCAGGAACGCACCACTCGAACCCGGTGAGGCGCCGTAGGCGCCCTGGAAGAAGACCGGCATGTAGGCGACCGCGTTGGTGAAGGTGAAGGAGGCGACCGCGACCACCAGCGTCATTCCGGAGAAACGCCGGTTTCGCAGAGTGCGCAGGCTCAGCAGTGGGCTCGGCGCGGTGGATTCCCGCCACGCGAAAAGTCCGTAACAGGCGATCCCCGCAGTGGTGCACAGCAGGAAGGGGAGCGACACCCATCCCGTCGCCGAACCGAGCGCCAGCCCACCGAGCGTCAGGGAGATCGCCACGCAGAACAGCACCGCTCCCGCCACATCGATCCGGGCCGCGCGCCTCTTCTCGTGGTCGGCCGCTCGGCGGATCAGCGGCATGCCGAGGCACGCGATCACCAGACAGCCCAGCTGGAATCCGTAGACGAAGCGCCAGCCGACGACCTGGGTGAAGAGACCGCACAGAGACGGGCCGAAGGCCAAGGACAGACCCGCGACCGATCCCAGCAGGGCGAAAGCACGGGTTCGGCGTTCACCCTCGAAATTCGACGACACCACCGCCGTCCCCACCGAGAAGACGGCACCCGCGCCGGCCCCCGCCACCAGCCGGGCCAGGTCCAGCGTCAGGTAGTCCGTCGCGACCAGGCTGATCGCGGATCCGACGCCGAAGGTCAGCAATCCGATCATCAGGGCCCGCCATCGCCCGATGATGTCCGCGATGGAGCCCCAGACAAGAGTCGAACAGGCGAAGGTCAGGTTGTATCCGTTGAGAGCCCACTGCTCGCCCGTGGACGACGCCCCCAGGTCGTCGGAGATGTCGCCCAGGGACACGGCTGTTCCGGACACCGATAACGGGACCGTGAAGATGGTGAGCAGGATGATGGGCATCACCAGGCGCGTACCGGGGATCGCGGCACCCTGCTGCTTGCTGTCAGACGTCATGCTCTTCCTCTACCTAATTCCGCACGGCGGAATGCCGCCGTCACGCACCGGCGTTGACGGACCGGCACTCGTCGAGGAAGTCCACGATGTGGCCGAACACGTCCAGGGCCGCGTTGCGGCCGATGAACGTGTCGAGGTGGCCGTATCCCGGAACCTGTACATAGCGGACGTCCATCTCGGGGTACCGGCGTCTGAGGACGTCGTGGCAGAGCTCGTTGGAGTCGTACCAGAAGCGATTGTCGCTGCCGGACAGGAGCATCAGCGGCGCCTCGATCTTGCCCGCGTTGTCGAGTGCGTTCTTCGGCAACACGTCGTAACGGCCGTCGGCGTCGTTGTACCGCATCATCGTGTGGGCCAGTTCGATGCCGCGCAGATGAGGCAGGATCCACATCGGCACCGTGCCGTACAGGTCCGCCAGACGATCGTGGGTGACGTCATCGAGATTGTCGTGCTCGAAGAGCGAACCACCCACGCCCCACGAGTCGTTGTGCAGGATCTGGCAGTTGGGGTCCTTGCACTCGGCGCCCAGCGAGACCTCCGCGAAGATCAGCGAGTGCTTCGACCACAGGCCCACCTTCTTGAAGTCGGTGGGAATGTTGACGAGGCGGGACCGCAGCAGCTCCCCGCCGAAGTGCAGGCGCGCCCGCGTCTTCCAGGACATCTTCGGAGTGAGGAACACGCCCTGCGCGACGACGCCGGCCAGGCCAGGCACCAGGCCGGCCGCCATGCTCAGCGACAGGCACATCGCCCCGATGCAGTGCGCGACGACCAGCAGCTGACGGCCATCGATCCGCTCCTTGATCAGCGACACCGCCTCGGGGATGTCGTAGAGCGCCACGTCGTCGAAGGTGTAGCGGACCCGGCCCTCGTTGTACGGCAGCCGGCAACTGCCGCGCCAGTCGAGCAGCCAGGGCTCGTAGCCCGCGTCGAGCAGGACATCGACCAGGTTACGGGTCTCGGGCAGCGTGAACATGTCCGCCGAGGCGGTGAGACCGTGCAGGATCAGCACGGCCGGGCGGTCGGTGGAGCCGTCGTCGGGAACGACCCGGCACAGGCCGAGCTCCGTGCCGTCGGAGGCGGTGAAGGGGATCTCCTCGACCCGGTCCCCGAGTGCGTGGTGAAGGGGCCTCAGCGTCATCGGGTCTGCTCCCTTTTGATCATCAGCTTCCTGATCTTGCGTTGCAGCTTGTCCTTGTCCCGGTCGATCGCGTCCCTGCGCAGGTCCAGGAGTTCGGCGGCGACGCGCAGGGACGGCTCCGCCAGCCCCATGCCCACCTGCACGAAGAACCACGACAGCCAGGCCAGCTTGGCCAGCCGCTGTTCCTGCGACGACAGCCGCGGGTCGACCCGGATCCCGTCGATCTGGTCCGGGACATAGCTCTTGCCGGGCACCCTGACGACACCGGCCAGGCTCGCCGGCTCGCCCTCGCGCCCGATGGTGACCTCGATGGTCCGGGTCTGCTTCCAGAAGTCGCGGCTGGCCCGGGCCGTCTTCCAGCCCTCCAGCCACCAGCGCCCGCCGTCCCGGTCCACCAGGACCAGGCGGTAGCGCAGCAGCGGGTGGTCGCTGCCGTGCTGGAGGGGGACGCCCTCGTCGGGACGGACCCAGATCTCGCCCGCCTCCACCCTCAGCGGCTCCGGGTGCAGCCGCTCACAGGTCACCTGGCCCCGGACGTCGATCTTCCGGTGCCGTACGACCTGGTACATGCTCGCGATGGACAGCGTGAGCGCCATCCGGCACTTGGTGTCGCGGTCCTCCCCGATCGGGCCCACATGGCCCTTCGTCCGCTCGCGGAACGACAGGTAGGGCGGGTCCTCGCGGCTGGGCAGCCGCGCCACGCCGTCCTTCGCCATGCGCTCGAAGGCCTTCAACTGGGCCTGGGAACCGTACCGTTCGGCCATCGGCAGTCGGTGCCGCGTCACGAACATCTCGGTCCGTTCCGCCCCGGCCTCGGGGCCGAACATCAGCGCCTCGAACAGCTTCATCGCGGTGGGGCTGCGCAGGATCCGGACCAGGAAGTCGAGCTCGGGGACCGGCTCTGCCGCATGCCGCTGGAGCAGGTCGTCGCGCCAGTCCCGCCAGTTGGCCACGCGTACGTTCATGCCGGCCAGCTTCATGTCCTTGACCAGTTCCGGCAGCGTCTCCGCGCGGCCGGTCAGGTTGTAGTTCTGGCCCCACGCCTTGGGATCGAACACCACGGCGGCCGCCACCTTGCTGATCCAGTCCACCGGTGCCAGGTTCATGAACTTGAACGCGGGGACGGTCCGGTACCGGGAGAACGCCCCGATCAGGCCGGTGCTGAGGTCGCGCGGGTTGTACACGCCGGTACGGGTGTGGCCGCCGATCGCGCCCGGACGCAGGAAAGTCGCGGTCAGGCCGTGCTCGCGGGCCCGCCGCAGTACGGCTTCCGCGGCCCACTTCGACTTGTCGTAGCCCGCGAAGAGCCGGTCGATGTGGGCGACCGGGTCGTCCTCGCCCATCTTCTCGATGCCGACCTCGTTGAACACGGCGACCGACGAGATGTGGTGCAGCGGCTTGGGCCGTCCCGTCATCGCCAGCTCGGCGAGGACCAGCGGGCCGAGCACATTGGTCTGGCGCAGCGAGGGATAGCCGCGCAGGAAGTCGACCGCGGCGGCCACATTGACGATCGAGTCGATCTCCTGGGCCAGGCTCTCCCAGCCCTCGTCCGACAGGCCGAGGCGCGGCTGCCTGAGGTCCGCCGCGAGCACGGTGACCCGTCGCCGGACCTCGGCGGACCACGGCTGGTCGAAGCCGGCCAGGGCGTCGGCGAGACGGCGTTCGGCGGCGGCGTCGTCCGTCGCGCGCACCAGGCACACCACCTGGGCGTCCCCCTGCCGGAGCAGGTCGAGCAGAAGGTGGCTGCCGAGGTAGCCGGTGGCGCCGGTGAGCAGGATACGGCGCGGCGGCACCGGCTCGGCCTGGTGGCTGAACGGCAGCCGGTCGGCGAGCGCGAGGTCGGCCAGGATCATCTCCAGGTCCTCGTTCGCCTCGTCGGCCGACGCGCGCAGGAGTACCGGCGCGATCGCCGGCGAGCCGTTCGGCGACGGCGCGGCCGGCGCGGCCTCGGGCACCACGGTGGGCAGCCCCGCCGCCGCGGCCCATCGCTGCGCGAGGCGGCGTGGCCGCGCGTCCGCGAAGACGTCGTCCAGGCTCACCCGTACGTCCAGCTCCCGGGCCATGACCGCGACCAGCTCGACCGCGTTGACCGACGACAGACCGGCGTCGAACAGGTCCGTCTCCGCGTCGGCCGTGCTCCCCGGCAGGAAGCGGGCGGCCCGCGCGACGATGTCGGCGGTGACCTCCGCGACACCTCGGGTCCCCGCCCCGCCGGAAGGCGCCTGCGCAGGGGCGGCGGGCCCGGCCGTCTTCCGGAAGCGCGCGAGGAGATCGGAGGCCTGGGCGCGGCCCGGGCCGCGCCGCTCGATCACTTCCTCCTCGGGACGACGGTTGACCCCGCGGTTGCGGCTGGTACCACTACCCGCCTCAGGCATTGCTGACCTCCGCTGCGTTTTCGGATCCGAGGTCCCAGGAACGGAACTCCCGGAGTTGTGCCACCGCCACCGCCACCTCAAGGCGCGGTGCCTCGACGTCGCCGCCGCCCAGGCGGGAGACCAGGCGCCGTGCGGGAGTGTTGCGGGGCGTGTTGTCGGCGACGAGGCGCACCACGCCGCAGCCAAGGTCCTCGGCCCGGTCGGCCAGCCACCGCAGCAGCCGGTCCTCCACCCCGCGGCCGAGCACACGGCAGCTCATCATCCAGGCGACCACTTCGAGCGCGTCCCCGTCGGCTGTGACGGCCAGCACGCCGATCTGCCCGTACGCGCCGAAGCGGTCGCGTGCGGTCGCCGTCCACACCTCGCCGTCCTTCTGGAGCCGCGCCAGTTCGGCGGCATCCAGTGGACGGGGGCGCAGATTGAACTGGTTGGTGCGCCTGCTCAGTTGGATGGTGCGCTCGGCCGTCTCCTCGGACACGGGCTCGATGTCGAGTTCGAGCTGAAGGTTCTCAAGGAACTCGGCGAAGCCCTGCTGCGCGCGCGCCTCGCCGCGCTCCTGCTCCTGCCGGTAGTAATCGGCCCTGGCGGAGTCCTCCGCCGTCGCGGCCCTCGGCACCATCGGCCACAGCCCCCGGACGAAGCCGTCGAGTTCGCCCGCGCTCGGGCAGGTGACGCACAGCACCTCGGGCAACTGGGCGCGCACCCCGGCGATTTCCACCGGATTGTCGTCCAGGAAGAGGAAGCTGTCGAGGCCCAGCCGCAGATCCTCGGCGATCTTCACGATCCGCGTCCACTTCGGCTCCCACGCCGCGGAGATCGCGGCGAAGTGCTCCCGGTGCAGCGGGCTGTCCGGCCGGTCGAGGACGCGGTGCACCGTCTCCTCGTCGTTGTTGGAGACCAGGGCGAGCAGTACTCCGGCCTCCCGCCACCGCAGCAGCCGCTGGGCGAGCAGGGCGCGCGGCCCGGTCAGGTCGACGTTGTCGGGACCGATCTCACCGGCCACGCCGCTCCACAGCGTCTCGTCCCCGTCGACGACGATCACCTTGGGCGCCGGGCGGCGGACCTTCCAGACGACGTCCGCGAGCCGCAGCGCCACCACCGCCTGGAACTCGTCCTGGAACGGCAGATGGGCCATCTCGTCGGTGTGCGCGTCGAACACGTCGTCCACCGGGTAGTCCTCGTCGTTCCACCCGTCCGAGGGCAGTACGGCGATACCCGGCAGATCGGCGAGGCGCGCCGTCACCTGCCGCTCCCACGCGCGCAGCCGTTCGTCGTCGGAGCGCTCCGGCAGGAAGGCCACGACGAGCGGGGCGCGGGTGCGGTCGGCGAGGGCGCGCAGCGCGGTCGGGTACTCGTCGGCGAGCTGGGCGAGCAGATCGCCGTCCGCGTCCGCGTCCGCGAAGCGCGTCAGATCGCCGGGGCGCAGCAGGACCAGTCCCGCGGCGGTCGACGTCTGGGCGAGGACGCTGCCCGGGTCGTGCAGGCTCGCCAGGACCTGGTGGTACGGGGCCTCGACCACATCGAAGGGCCCGCCGTCGACGTCGGCGTCCTCCAGGGCGACCGACAGCATGGCCGGGAGGTTGCCGAGGGCGAAGGTGGCCGCGACGGCGATCTGGCCCGCGGGACGGGAGTCGGCGGCCGTTGCGGGCTCGATGGCCATGGAGGGTCCTTCCGGTAGCGCGACGAGGGTGTCGGGGCCGTCGGCGATCTCCTCGGCGAGGGCGAGCCAGCCGCGGGCGAGGTCCGCGCAGCTCGCCGCGTCGAGGACGTCCGCGTTGTACTCAAGTCCGACCTTCCCGAGGCCCGGCATCACCGTGACCATCAGGTCGAGGTCGGAGTAGCCGGTGCCCGCCGGGATGATCCGCAGGCCCGCCGCGGCACCGGCCTGCGGCGGCATGTAGTTGAAGTAGACCTCGACGAGAGGCGCGTCCTCGCGGTACAGCCCCTCCTCGACGAGGGCGGACATCGCGTCGAAGAAGGTGACGCCGCGTTCCAGGACCCGGCTGAGCCGACTGTCGGTGCGCCGCAGTACGTCGGCGGCGGCCTCCCCCGCCTCCACCTGGGCGGCGAACGGGATCGGCAGACCGAAGTACCCGACCGCGTCGAGGGCGGACACATGCATACGGGTGTCCACGGGCACCGCGAGGACGAACCTGTTCCGCTCGCGCAGACGCGCGAGGTGCACCGTCAGGACACCGAGCCAGAAGGCGGCGGGCGTGATGCCGAGGCGGTTCGACCGGGCCGCCACCTTCTCGTGGAGGCTCTGCGGCAGGTCCGCCAGGTGCATGGCTGAGCGGAACGACCGCTCGGCGGGGCGCGGCGCGGCCAGCTCCAGGTCGAGGCGCCGGGCCCCCACGAAGTCCGCACGCCAGTCGGCCGAGGGGCCCTGCTGGTCCGCCGGGCGCGCGGCCTGGGCCCGCAGCAGCAGGTCGATGTCCCGGTTGGTGACGGCGGCGGGCGCCTCGGCGCCATCGAATCCGGCGCCGAGGCCGTGCGCGACCAGCATCAGCGAGGCCAGGTCGGAGACGGCGTGGTGCGCGCCGAACACGAGGACCTGCTCGCCGGACGGGTAGGCAAGCAGCTCGAACCGCCACAGCGGAGCGAGGGCCAGGTCGAACGGCGGCTCCATCAGCTCGCGCAGCCGCTCGTCCACGTCTGTGCCTTCGTCCACCGGTGACCAGCGCACCAGGTCGCCGTCGAGGGAACGCCGTACCTCCAGCTGCTGCCCGCCGTCCGCGTCCGGGACGATCGCGGTGCGCAACGCCGCGTGCCGGGCGGCGAGTGAGGCGATCACCTCGGTGAGGCGGCCCGGGGTCGTCGGGGCCGTCAGCCGCACGGCGAGGCCGATGTGGTGCGTGACGGCGGGCGTGCCGTGCTGCTCGGCGCGGAGCAGGCGTATGACGTCCCGTGTGGCGGGATGGCGTACGACCTCCGCGACGTCCTCGGACGCGTCAGGACCCGCCGCGTCGGCCCCGTCGATGACCTGCCCCGCGCCCTCGCCCGCGACCTCGCCCTCGCCCGCGACGAGCTGGTCGGCGATGCTCTCGACACTGGCGCCGTTGAACAGCGAGGCGATCGGCAGGGCCCGGCCGAAGTCCGACTCGATCAGGCTGCGGATCTGCATGGCCATCACGGAATCGAGGCCCTGGCCGACGAGCGGCGCGACGGTGTCGATCTCCGCGGTGTCGAACCCCATGGTGCCGGCGAACCGGTACCGCAGCCGGTCCACGACCGCCTCCCGCGAGCCGAGCGCCATGCGCCCGTCCGCTCCGGCCGCCAGACCCGCGCGGGCCACGGCGACGCGGCGGCGCGGCGGGAAAAGACCGGCGAGGAGAGGGGGCAGCAGACCCGGCTCAGTGGTGCGCAGGACAGGCTCGTTGAGGGCGGCCGCGAGGAGCAGCGCGTCGTCCGTGTCCCGGGTGAGCGCGGCGTCCAGGAGCCCGAGCCCCTGGGCGGTGCCGAGGGCGGCGATCCCGCCGCGGTTGATGCGCGCCAGGTCGGCCTCGCCGAGGTGCCCGGTCATACCGGTGGCCTCCGCCCACAGACCCCAGGCGAGGGAAAGGCCGGGCAGGCCCGTGCGGCGGCGCTGCTGCGTCAGCGCGTCGAGGAACGCGTTGGCGGCGGCGTAGCTGCCCTGCCCCGCCCCGCCGAGCACGCCCGCGAGCGAGGAGAAGACCACGAAGGCGGACAGCTCCGTCCCCGCGGTCAGTTCGTGCAGATGCCAGGCGGCGTCCGTCTTCGGCCGCAGCACCGCGTCCAGGCCGTCCGTGTCGATCGATTCGACGACGGCGTCGTGGAGCACGCCGGCGGCGTGGACGACGGCCGTCAGCGGATACGCGTCCGGCACGTCGCGCAGCGCCCGCCGCAGCTGGTCGCGGTCGGCCACGTCGCAGGCTCGTACGGTGACCCGCGCCCCGGAGGCGGTGAGTTCGTCGCGCAGTGCCTCGGCCCCCTCGGCTTCGGGGCCGCGCCGGGACAGGAGGAGCAGATGCCGGGCGCCGAGCCCGGCGGCGTGCCGGGCCACGTGCGCGCCGAGTCCGCTCGTCCCGCCGGTGATCAGGACGGTGCCCGTGCCGAAGGCCGCGGCCGTGCCGTCGGCCACCGCTGCCGTCTCCAGACGGTGCAGGGCGGGAACGTACAACTTCCCGTCCCGGAGCGCCAGTTCGGGCAGGTTTGTGCGCAGCGCGTCCCGGAGCGCGGCCTCGTCGAGACCGTCCAGGTCGCCGTCGGCGTCCACCAGGACGACACGGCCGGGGTTCTCCGCGCGAGCGGCCCTCGCCAGCCCCCACACGGGTGCGTGGGCGAGGTTGACGGCGGCGTCGGACTCCTCGGCGCCGGTGAGCACGGCGCGGCGCGTCAGCACGACCAGGCGCGCCGAGGCGGGCCGGTCCCGCGCCAGCCACTCCCGCACGCCGCGCAGGGTGTCCCGCAGCACCGCCCGCGCCCGAGCGGCCTCGTCACCGGCGTTGTCACCGGCCTCGTCACCGGCGTCGGGCTCGGGGTCCGCGGCCTTCAGAAGCGTCACATCCAACGCGCGCTCGTCGGCGTCCGCGGCCGAAGCGCCCTCGTCCGCCGCGTACGGCGACCACTTGACGGACAGCAGCGTTTCCGTGCCGCTGTCCGGGGTGGCGAGATCGCCTGCCGTCACCGGGCGTACGAGGAGCGAGTCGATCCGGGCCACCGGCGTACCGGACGGATCGGCCACCTCCACCGTGAAGGTGCCTCCTCCGGTGGGGGCGATGCGCACGCGCACCTCGCTCGCGCCGCGGCCGTGCAGGGTGACCGCTCCGAAGGAGAAGGGCAGCGGCGTACGGCCGTCAAGGCCGTCCACCGCCGCGGCCTGGAGCGCCGCGTCGAGGAGGGCGGGGTGCAGGGCGAACCTCCGCGCCTCCTCCGCCTGCCGGCCGGGCAGGGTGACACGCGCGAGGATCTCGCCGTCGAGCCGCCATACGTCGGACAGGCCCTGGAACGCCGGTCCGTACTCCAGACCCGCGTCGGCCATCGTGTCGTAGTGGGCTGCGGCGTCCAGGCGTTCCGCGCCGGCGGGCGGCCACGCGGCGCCGTACAGCGGTCCGTTGGCCTCAGAGGTGACGTCGTTCGTGCCGTCGCCCGCGACGAGTACGGCGCTCGCGTGCTGGGTCCACTCCGTCGTGCCGTCGTGCCGACGGGGCCGGGAGTAGATGTCCAGCGGGCGGCCGGTACCGTCCGCCGCCCCGACCTGCACCTGGAGGTCGATCTCGCCCTGCTCGGGGAGGGCCAGCGGAGCGAGCAGGGTCAGGTCCCGCAGCACGTCGCAGTCGACCTCGTCGCCGGCGCGGAGGGCCATTTCGACGAAGGCGGTTCCCGGGAGCAGTGGCGTGCCGAAGACGGTGTGGTCTTCGAGCCAGGGGTGGGTGGTGCGGGAGATTCGTCCGGTGAGCACGATGTCGTCGTTGCCTGCGAGGCGTATGGCGGCGCCGAGCAGTGGATGGCGCATCGGGTCGAGGCCGGCGGAGCCGACGTCGGCGGTCGTGGCGGCGGCCGGCTGCCAGTAGCGACGTCGCTGGAAGGCATAGGTCGGCAGCTCGATGAGCCGGCCGCCTGCCACCCACGACGACCAGTCGACGTCCACTCCGGCGGCGAACACCTCGGCCAGACCCCGCAGCAGGCGGGCGTTTTCGCCTTCGTTACGGCGGAGTGTGCCGACCGCCGTCACGCCGGTCGTATGACGGTGGTCGGCGTTCTGCGTGATGGCGCCGAGGAGGACGGGGTGGGGGCTGCTTTCGATGAAGACGCGGTGTCCGGTTTCCAGGAGGTTGTGCAGGGCGGTGTCGAAGCGGACGGTCTGGCGCAGGTTGGTGAACCAGTACTCGGCGTCCATCACCGCTGTGTCGATCGACTCACCGGACACGGTGGAGAAGAGGGGGGTGTGGCCGGTGCGTGGTTCGATGTCTGCCAGGACGTCGAGGAGTTCGGTTTTGAGGTCTTCGACCTGTGGTGAGTGGGAGGCGTAGTCCACGGCGATGCGACGGGCCTGTATGCCGTCGGCCTCGCATTCGGTGAGGAGTGCGTCCAGTTGATCGGGTGGTCCGGAGACCACTACCTGCTCGGGTCCGTTGACGACGGCGATCTGGAGTCCGTCGGTCAGGCGTCCCGTCACTTGTTCTTCGGGGGCGAGGACGGAGACCATGCCGCCGCGTCCGGACAGTCGCAGGATCGCCCGGCTGCGCAGGGCCACCACGCGGGCCGCGTCATCGAGGGACAGAGCACCCGCCACGCAAGCGGCGGCGATCTCTCCTTGTGAATGTCCGACGACGGCGGCGGGTCGTACTCCCAGGGACCGCCATAGCTCGGCCAGTGACACCATGACCGCGAAGAGGACGGGCTGTACCACGTCAACGCGTCGCAGTGCTTCCTCGTCGCCGTCACGTACCACGTCCAGCAGTGACCAGTCATCGACGTACGGTTCGAGTGCGGTGGCGCATTCGGTCATTCGTGTGGCGAAGACCGGTGAGGTGTCGAGGAGTTCGCGTGCCATGCCGACCCACTGTGAGCCCTGGCCGGGGAAGACGAACACCACACCACCGGAGGCCCCCGCACGCCCGGTGACGACATTCTTAGACGTGCGGCCGGCCGCCAACTCCTCCAGGCCGGAGGCAAGTTCAGTCACGTTGCCGCCGAGTACGACGGCCCGGTGGTCCAGTACGGCGCGTCCGGCGGTCAGGGTGAATCCCACGTCCCGGGGGTCGGGCTCGGCACCGTCGCCGAGCCGGGCGAGCAGCCGCGTCGCCTGCTCCGACAGCGCCGCCTCACCGCGCGCCGACAGCACCCACGGAATGACGCCGTGACGTTCCGGCCCGTTCTCTTCGGCCGGCTCCCGCTCCTCGTCCGGCGCGGCCTCCAGGATCACGTGCGCGTTCGTCCCGCTGTAGCCGAAGGACGACACACCGGCCCGGCGGGGACGGTCGTGCTCGGGCCACGGCCTGTTCTCCGTCAGGAGTTTGACCTGACCCTCGCTCCAGTCGACGTGGTGCGAGGGTTCGTCCACGTGCAGGGTGCGCGGCATGACGCCGTTGCGCATCGCCTGCACCATCTTGATGATGCCGGCGACGCCCGCGGCGGCCTGGGTGTGCCCGATGTTGGACTTCACCGAACCCAGCCACAACGGCTGGTCCTCGTCGCGTCCTTGGCCGTACGTCGCCAGCAGGGCCTGCGCCTCGATCGGGTCGCCGAGGGTCGTGCCCGTACCGTGCCCTTCGACAACGTCGACATCGGCGGAGGTCAGCCGCGCACTGGCCAGGGCGTCCTGGATCACCCGCTGCTGTGCGGGGCCGTTGGGCGCGGTCTGGCCGTTGGACGCGCCGTCCTGGTTGACCGCCGTGCCGCGTACGACCGCCAGGACCCGGTGTCCGTGACGCTCGGCGTCGGAGAGGCGTTCCAGGGCCAGCACGGCCACGCCCTCGCCCCAGCCGGTGCCGTCCGCGGCCGTGGCGTACGACTTGCAGCGGCCGTCGGCGGCGAGGCCGCGCTGACGGGAGAACTCGACGAAGACGCCCGGCGTGGACAGCACCGTCACACCACCGGCCAGCGCCAGGGTGCACTCGCCGTCGCGCAGCGACCGCACCGCCTGGTGCAGCGCGACCAGGGACGACGAGCAGGCCGTGTCGACCGTGACGGCGGGTCCCTGCAGTCCCAGTGCGTACGCGACGCGTCCGGAGACGAGGCTGCCGACGCTGCCGCCGCCGGGGTCGTAGTCGTGGTGGAAGGAGCCGGCGAAGACACCGGTGCGGGTGTCCTTGAGTGTCTGCGGATTGATGCCCGCGTTCTCCAGGGCCTGCCACGACGCCTCAAGCATCAGGCGTTGTTGCGGGTCCATTCCGTGCGCCTCGCGCGGGGTGATCCCGAAGAACGCCGGATCGAAGTCCGCCGCGTCATGCAGGAACCCACCGGAGCGGGTGTAGGTCTTGCCGGGGTTTCCCGGTTCGGGGTCGTACAGCGCGTCGATGTCCCAGCCGCGGTCGGCCGGGAACGCGCCGATCGCGTCCTCTCCCTTGACGACGACGTCCCACAGGTGATCCGGCGAGGACACGCCGCCGGGCAGCCGGCAGCTCATGCCGACGATCGCCACGGGTTCGCCGCGGCGGCTTTCGAGTGTCCGCAGCCGCCCGCGAGCGACATGCAGTTCCTCGGAAACCGCCTTGAGGTATTTCAGCAGCTCGTCTTCGGTGGGCATGAACTCACTCTCAACTCGGGTCGGTGGGCGATTCGTCGCCGGAGACGGAGATGCCGAGGCTGTTGGTGACGAAGTCGAGGACTTCCGCCGCGGTCGCGGATTCGAGGCCGGCCGACGCCGGTTCGTCGGCCTCCGCCGCGGACTCTCCCTGGGTCCACGGTTCCGCCAGGCCGCGGAAGGCCTCGGCGAGGGCTGCTTGTTGGGTGCCGGTGAGCTTCAGTGCGGCCAGGCTGTTCCCGACCCTGGTGAGATCGGCCATGACCCGCTCGTAGCTCGGCTCTTCGGCGTCCCGCGCCGTCGCGGGTGCCGCGGTGAGCCGGCCGAGGAGATGGTCGACCAGGGCGCGCGGGCTCGGGTGGTCGAACACCGCGGTCGCGGTCAGCTTCAGGCCGATACGGTCGCTGATCTTGTTGCGGAGTTCGACGGCGGTCAGTGAGTCGAAGCCCAGGTCGCGGAACGCTCCGTCGGCGGAGATGCCGCGCGGGTCGCTGTGCCCGAGTACCAGGGCGACGTCCTTGAGGACCAGGTCGAGCAGGAGGGCGGCGCGCTGCTCGACCGGAAGACCGCGCAGCCTGCTCCGCACCGACTCGGCCGGTGCCGTGGGGGCGCTCGCCGCGGCCCGCCGGTTCGCGACGGGCGCCAGCTCCCGAAGGAGCGGAGGAACGGTGTCCGCGCCGCGCAGCGCCGCCGTGTCGACGCGCACCGGGACGACGGTGGGCAGGGCGCCCACAAGCGCCCGGTCGAAGGCGGCGAGGCCGTCCTCCGTGGAGGTGGGCAGCAGCCCCGTACGGGCGATACGGCCGAGGTCGGCGGCGCCGAGACCGGCTGTCATCGTGCTGGTCCGCGTCCACATGCCCCAGGCGAGGGAGACCGCGGGCCGTCCCGTCGCATGCCGTCGGGCGGCGAACGCGTCCAGGAAGGCGTTGGCCGCGGCGTAGTTCGCCTGCCCCGGTGAGCCGAGGACACCGGCGACCGAGGAGAACACCACGAAGGCCGCCAGATCCGCATCGGCCGTCAGCTCGTGCAGCGCACGCACCGCGTCCGCCTTCGGCCGCAGTACGGTGTCGAGCCGCTCCGGCGTCAGGGCCTCAAGGACTCCGTCGTCGAGGACACCGGCCGTGTGCACCACGGCGGTCGGCGGATGCTCGGCGGGGATACCGGCGAGGGCCCTCGCGAGCTGCTCGCGGTCCGCCACGTCGCAGGTGACGGACCGCACCTGTACGCCGCTGTCCACCAGGTCCTGGGGTGCCTCGCCGCCACTCCGGCTGAGCAGCAGTACGTGGCGGACGCCGTGCTCGGAGACGAGCCGCCGCAGGACGAGCTGCCCCAGCGTGCCGCTCGCGCCGGTGAGGACGACCGTGCCGTCCGGATCGAGCGGGCGCGGGATCGTCAGGACCACCTTGCCGGTGTGCGGGTCCTCGTCCAGACGGCGGTAGGCCTCGGCAGCCGATCGTATGTCGTAGGCCGTGACCGGCAGGGGGCGCAGCACGCCGGTGTCGAACAGGTCGGCGAGTTCAGCGAGGACGGCCCGCTGCCCGGCGGCGTCGACGGCCGTGGACCGGCCTTCGGAGGTGGCCACGAACCTGCCCCCGTCGGCGAGCGGGAGAGCGGCCGGCGCCTCGGCGCCCGCGCTCCCTCGCGCGTCCAGGACCACGTCGAGGCCCGTCGGCATGTTCTTCGCGACGTCACCGGCCTCCGGCTCGGTGAGGTGGTCCTCGGTGAGGTGGGCCTCGTCGACGCCCAGGCCGCGCAGGACGTCCCGGGCACCGAGGGGCGCGGTGGCGAACACCTCGGCACCCAGGTGCCGGGCGATCTGGACCGCCGCGAGGCCGACGTCGCCGGCGCCCACGTGGATCAGCACCCGCTCCCCGGCCCGCACCGCGGCCTCGTCCACCAGGGCGTGCCAGGCGGTACGGAACGCCGTCGGAGCCGCCGCGGCCTCGGCGAAGGCCAGAGCTCGTGGCATCCGGGCGACCGACCGGTGGTCGGTGACCGCCGTACGGCCCAGGGCGCCGCCGTCCGGGAAGATGCCCCAGACGCGGTCGCCCACGGCCACGCCGGTGACCTCCGTACCGACCTCCGTCACGACACCGGCGCCTTCGGTGCCGGGCGCTCCGGCCCCGTCCGTCAGTTCGCCGCGGCCGATCCCGGCGGCCCGCATCGACACCCGGACCTCCTCCGGGCCCAGCGGCGCGGCGGGTGACGGGACGAGGGCGAGGCCGTCGGGGCCGCCGTCACCGGCCGCTTCGAGGCGCCACTCCGGCGCGTCGGGCATCGGCAGCACCGGCGGCGCGGAGCGGACGAGCCGGGGTACGAAGACCTGCCCGTCGCGGACGGCGACCTGGGGCTCGCCGCAGGCGACGGCCGCGGCGACGGCGTCGTCCGACCGCGTGTCCACGTCGATGAGCAGCAGCCGTCCGGGGTGTTCGGCCTGGGCCGAGCGCAGCAGGCCCCACACGGCTGCGGTGGCCGGATCGGGCTGCTCCATCATGGTGCCCCGGGTGACCACGGCGAGCCGCGCTTCGCCGTCCTCCGACTCGGCGAGGAAGCGCCGCACGCGCTCAAGCACCTCGGTCAGACGGGTGTGTACGTCGCCGGGCTCGACATGGGCGACGGAGACCGCCGGATGCCCCTCGGCCGGTTCCGCCGCCGCTACGGCACGCCAGCGCAGATGGAGTCCGCTGTCCCGGTCCGGTGCCGCGGCCGCGGACATCGGCCGGAGCACCAGCGCGTCCACGGTGACGACGGGCTGGCCGGCGGTGTCGACGGCGGCCAGGGACACGGCGCCGTCTCCGGCGGCGGTGAGCCGGACCCGTATCGCCGCCGCGCCGGACGCCTCCATCGTGACGCCCGTCCAGGAGAACGGCAGCAGGGGCTGGGTGCCGTCGGTGCCCGAGAGGGACGGCACACCGAGGGTGACGGCGTGCAGGGCGGCGTCGAGCAGCGCCGGGTGGATGCCGAACGCCCCGGGCCGGGTGGGCAGTTCGACTTCCGCGTACAGCGCGTCCGCCGTGCGCCAGGCGGCGCGCAGCCCCTGGAACACGGGGCCGTAGCCGTAGCCGCGCCCGGCCAGGTCGTCGTAGAGACCGTCGACCGCTACCGGCTCGGCGTCGGCGGGCGGCCAGGTCCATGAGTCGGCCGCCTGCGGGGACGCTGTCGACAGCGTGCCCGTCGCGTGCCGGACCAGCGGCTCGGCACCGGAGGCGGTGGTGGGCGAGGAGTAGACGGTGACGGACCGGCGGCCCGTCTCGTCCGGGGCGCCGACGGCGACCTGGAGGTTCACGGCGGTGTCGGCCGACAGGACCAGAGGTGTCTGGAGTGTCAGTTCCTCGACGAGGGGGCAGCCCACCTCGTCACCCGCGTGCAGGGCCAGATCGAGGAAGGCGGTGCCGGGAAGCAGCACCGTGCCGCCCACCGCGTGGTCGGCGAGCCAAGGGTGCGCGCCGGGCAGCACCCGGCCGGTGAGCACCGCCTGACCGTCGGCCAGGCGCACGGCCGCGCCGAGCAGCGGATGCCGGGTGGTGTTCAGACCGGCGGCCCGGATGCCGGCCGTCGACTCGGACGCGTCCTGCCAGTAGCGCTGTCCCGCGAACGGGTAGCCCGGCAGTTCGGTGCGGCGTCCGCCGGACAGCAGCCGCTCCCACGCCATCGGAGTGCCGGCCACGAACATCTCGGCGAGCGCCCGGGTGAGCGCGAGGGCTTCCGGCCGGCCGGACTTGAGCGTCGCCACGGCGACGTACCCGCCGTTCCCGTCGTACCCCTCGTCCCCGTTGTCCCCCTCGTCCCCGTCGTCGCCGAGGGGCGCGTCGAGGGTGGCGTGCACCATCGGGGTCACCACGGCCTCGGGTCCGACCTCCAGGTAGGAGGTGACCCCCTGGTCGGCGAGGCTCCGCACACCGTCGGCGAACCGGACGGCCCGGCGGACGTGCTCCACCCAGTACCGCGGGGTGCACAGGCGCTCCGCCTCGATCGGACCGCCGGTGACGTTCGACACCATGGGGATGCGCGGTGCCCGGAACGTCAGTCCGGCGAGCACGTCGGCGAACTCGTCGAGCATCGCGTCCATGCGGTGCGAGTGGAACGCGTGCGAGACGGAGAGCCGGCGCACCCGGTGCCCGGCGGCGCGGAAGTGCTCGGCGACGGCTATCGCGGCGGCCTCGTCGCCCGAGACGACCACGGCCCGCGGCCCGTTGACCGCGGCGATCCCGACGGCGTCCGTCAGGGACGCCTCCGCGATGTACGCCTCGGCCTCCTGCTCGTCGACCGCGATCGCCACCATCGCCCCGCCCTCCGGCAGGCCCTGCATCAGGCGGCCGCGCGCCGCCACAAGGGCGCACGCGTCGGCCAGCGAGAGCACATCCGCCGCGTACGCCGCGGTGATCTCACCCAGGGAGTGGCCCATGACGTGGTCAGGGGTCACGCCCCATGCCCTGAGCAGTTCGAGGAGCGCGACCTCCAGCGCGAACAGGCCGGTCTGCGTGTACACGCTCCGATGCAGCAGCGGGGCCAGCGGGGAGTCGTCGGGGGCGAACACGACGTCACGCAGCGGGTGTTCGGCGTACCCGGCGAGGTGCCCGTCCACGGCGGCGCACACGGCGTCGAACGCCTCGGCGAAGACCGGGTACCGCTCGTACAGCTCCCGGCCCATGCCGGCCCGCTGCGAGCCCTGGCCGGAGAAGACCAGCGCGAGCCCGCCCGCTCCGGGGGCGGCGGAACCCGCCACGGCGGCGGGCACCTCCTCGCCCTGGGCGAGGGCTGTCAGCGCGTCGGTCAGCTCCTCGCGCCCCGCGCCCAGGACCACGGCCCGGTGCTCCATCAGGGCCCGGCCCGTGGCCAGGGTGTATCCGACGTCCAGCGGGTCGATGCCGGGGTCTTCGGCGATCCGCGCGAGCAGCCGCGCGGCCTGCCGCCGCACCCCGGTGGAGGTCTTCGCCGACAGCGTCCAGGGGATCATCGGCGCTCGCGCCGCCGGGTCGGGGTCCGGAGTCGTGGTGTCCTCGGGCGCCGCTTCCAGGATCACGTGCGCGTTCGTGCCGCTGATGCCGAAGGACGACACGGCCGAGCGGCGCGGTCGCTCCAGCTCCGGCCACTCCTGGTGCGACGTCAGCAGGCTGACGGCACCGGACTCCCAGTCGACGTGGTGGGAGGGGGTGGTCGCGTGCAGGGTGCGCGGCATGACGCCGTCGCGCATCGCGTGGACCATTTTGATGATGCCGGCGACGCCTGCGGCGGCCTGCGTGTGGCCGATGTTGGACTTGATGGAGCCGAGCCACAGGGGTTGGTTCTTGTCGCGTCCTTGGCCGTATGTCGCCAGGAGGGCTTGTGCTTCGATGGGGTCGCCCAGTGTGGTGCCTGTGCCGTGTGCCTCGACGGTGTCGACGTCGGCGGGGGTGAGTTGTGCGCTGGCGAGGGCGTC
>NZ_JBHUBB010000031.1:0-104896 GCF_042789485.1 Streptomyces sp. NPDC056835 | reverse complement strand
GTTGACTTTTGGCACGCTGTTGAGTTCTCAAGGAACGGACGCTTCCTTTGTACTCACCCTCTCGGGCTTTCCTCCGGGCTTTTCCCTTCGGTCTTACGTTTCCGACTCTATCAGACTCTTTCGTGTCCGATTCCCCGTCGGAGCGGGGCCGCCTTCCGGGTTTTGGCTTTCGCGTTTCCCTTTCCGGCGATTCCGACTCTATCAGATTCATTCGGCGTGTTCTGCCTCATGAATTCCGATGGCCTGCGGATTGGCCTTTGCCTTTCGGCTGACCCGACTTTAGCAGAAGCATTCGGGCCGATTGATCGGCCTTGGTGATCTGGATGTCGAATCGAAGGGGCCGCGCGAGAATTCGATTCCCGACGCGAGCCGCATAGAAATGATCAACTGCTCTCGAAGCTTGTCCTACTTCGAGGCAACCGTTCAAATCTACCTCCCTACGTCAACCGTGTCAACGGTCGTTGTGGGGCGAAGAGGAGACTAACAGGTGTCGACCGGGATACGCACATCAGGCCGCGACCGGGAGTTCGGCGCTGCGGTCCGCGGCGTCCACGTCTCCAGTCTCGCCCGCCCGTACGGCCCGTCCGCCAAGGACGTAGACGTAAGCGAGGAAGGCCACCTCAGCGGCTACACCGACGGCGATCCGCGCCCATGTCGGCAGGCCGGACGGGGTTACGAAGCCCTCTATCAGGCCGGACACGAAGAGGACGAGTGCCAGGCCGAGGGCCATGCCGAGTGCGGCGCGGCCCTGCCGGGCCATGGCGGTGCGACGGCTGTACGGGCCCGGGTCGATCAGTGTCCAGCCGAGCCTGAGACCCGTACCCGCGGCGACGAAGACCGCGGTCAGTTCGAGCAGGCCGTGCGGGAGGATCAGCCCGAGGAAGATGTCGAGGCGGCCGGCCGAGGACATGAGACCGATGCCCACGCCCAGGTTGAGCACGTTGACGAAGAGGATCCAGACGACCGGGAGACAGAGAAAGGCGCCCAGGACGAGGCACATGGCGGCGGCCTGGGCGTTGTTCGTCCAGACCTGGGCCGCGAAGGACGCCGCCGGATGGCTTGAGTAGTACGTCTCGTACTCACCGCCGGGCCGGGTCATCCCGCGCAGTTCGTCCGGAGCGGCGATCGCGGACTGAACCTCGGGGTGGGCTCCGATCCACCAGCCGATGACGGCGGCCAGGAGGGTGGAGAGGATCGCCGTCGGGATCCACCAGCGCCGGGAGCGGTAGACAGCCGCGGGGAAGCCGGCCGTCAGGAAGCGCGCGGCGTCGCGCCAGGTGGCCCGGCGGGCTCCGGTGACCGTGGCACGGGCTCGGGCCACGAGCTGGGTGAGACGCGTGGTGAGCGCCGGGTCCGGGGCGGTGGACTGGATCAGCGAGAGATGGGTGGCCGTGCGCTGGTAGAGGGCGACGAGTTCATCGGCCTCGGCTCCGGTGAGGCGGCGCCCGCGGTGCAGGAGATGATCCAGGCGGTCCCACTCGGCGCGGTGGGCTGTCACGAAGACATCGAGGTCCATGGTCGGCTGCTGCTCCAGGCACTGGGTGCGTACGGTCCGTACTACTGCGCGGCCAGCGCATCGATGCCACTGCTACTGCTGCTGCTACTGCCGCGACGCGCTGCGGGCCAGCTTGGCAGACTGAGGACTTCAGGGGCAGAGAAGGTCCGGCGATGGGTGGGGCACCGGTGAATGAGCTTGTGACGGGCGACGCGGTGGTACTCGGGCTGCGCCCGGCTCGGCTGCCGAGCCGGGCGCTGGCGCTGGCGATCGACCTGGTGGTCGCCTGGACGGCTTATCTGCTGGTGTCGGTCGGCATCGCTCTGGCGACGGGCTCCCTGGACGAGGCGGCGGCCATGGCCCTGTCCATCGCGGCGTTCCTGCTGGTGCTGGTGGGCGGTCCGATCGCCGTGGAGACCCTCAGCCATGGACGTTCGCTGGGGAAGCTGGCCTGTGGACTGCGCGTGGTACGGGACGACGGCGGGCCGGTCCGGTTCCGGCACGCGCTCGTGCGCGGGGCGATCGGGGTCGTGGAGATCCTGCTGTCGTTCGGGGTCATCGCCTGTATCGCGTCGCTCGTCTCGGCGCAGGGTCGGCGGGTCGGGGACGTCTTCGCGGGGACCCTCGTCGTACGGGAGCGGGTGCCGGTGACGCACCCGGCCATGGTTCCGCCGCCCCCGCCGTGGCTCGCGGGACGGTTCGCGGAGCTGGACCTGTCCGCCGTGCCGGACGATCTGTGGCTCGCGATACGTCAGTACCTGACGCGAATGGGGCAGCTCGACGCCGGGGTGAGCTGGTCGATGGCCGAGCGGCTCGCGGGTGATCTGGCGGCGCGTACCGGGGCACCCGTGTCGCAGGGGATTCCCGCCGGCGCTTATCTGGCCGCCGTCGTGCATGAGCGGCAATCGCGGGACGCCCGACGGGCCTTCGGAGCCTCCCCAGGCCCGGCACAGGTTCCCGCCCAGGCGCAGGCCACTGCGCCGGCCCCTTTCCAGGCCCCGTCCCCGGCCCCGTCCCCGGCACCGGTTCCGTCCTCCGTATCCGCACCGTCCGACGTATCCGCATCCTCCGAAGCCGGGGCGCCGCCGGCCACCGGGTTCGCCCCGCCGGCGTAGGCATCGGGCAGCGCCCGCGTCAGGGCAGGACGGACGGCGGGGATTCCAGGTCTTCGAGCTCGATGCCGGGGGCCGACAGCACCACGTCGCCGGCCAGGTGAATCGTGTGCTGCTCGCCCGTGTCCAGGGCGCTGACCTGGTACTCGTCCACTGTCAGGGGTCCGTTGTCAGTGGCGTGCGCTTCACTGTTCACCAGGGCCCAGGACTGATCGAGAGTACGGGGAGCGAGGACGGGATCCGTGAAGGCGACAAGGCGTACGCGGGTCGCGTGGGAACCGGGGGTGAGACGCAGAAGTCGCGCGGTCGCGACAAGGAACGCGGGGGAGGTGCCGGTGAAGGCATGGGCGCGGACATTGCCTTCGGTGGCATGGGTGCCGGTGGGGTCGGTACGGACCCAGGTGACGCCGTCGAGTGCGGCGCCACGGATCTGCCAGCTCGCGGCGTGGAGTTGAAGGCGGATGGGGCGGCCGAGCTCGTCGAGGGCCAGATCGACGGAGCCGGAGTGGTCGCCGGAGGGGGTGGTGATCTGAGAGACATAGCGCCAGCCGGAGGGGCCGGGTGCGCAGTGGAAGTGTTCGTCACCGAGAGGAGTGTGATCGTGCGGATCATGGAGCGAATAACGGCCGCGGGGCATGGGGTCTTTCCGGTCCTTCGGGTCCTTCGGGTCCTCGGCGTCTGACACTCTTCCTCGCCGCGCACGGGACAGGCCCCCGACACGGGGGTGCGGGGG
Organism: Streptomyces sp. NPDC056835; assembly: GCF_042789485.1. Classification (NCBI taxonomy): domain Bacteria; kingdom Bacillati; phylum Actinomycetota; class Actinomycetes; order Kitasatosporales; family Streptomycetaceae; genus Streptomyces; species Streptomyces sp. NPDC056835. The sequence continues at coordinate 101,556 of NZ_JBHUBB010000031.1, read as the reverse complement.
CCTGTCCGTTGCCACGGGTACCACGGGGGTACTGCCTACCACGGAGGTACCTAAGGCGGTACCTACGTGCATACAGAGGCGGGCTGCCTCCAGAGGTGGTGTCAGTAGCGGTAGTGGTCGGGCTTGTACGGGCCCTCGACCTCGACGCCGATGTAGGCGGCCTGCTCCGGGCGGAGCGTCGTCAGCTTCACACCGAGCGCGTCGAGGTGGAGCCGGGCGACCTTCTCGTCCAGGTGCTTCGGGAGCACGTAGACATCGGTCGGGTACTCCTCCGGCTTGGTGAACAGCTCGATCTGGGCCAGCGTCTGGTCCGCGAACGAGTTGGACATCACGAAGGACGGGTGGCCGGTCGCGTTGCCCAGGTTCAGCAGGCGGCCCTCGGACAGGACGATGAGCGTCTTGCCGTCCGGGAAGGTCCAGGTGTGGACCTGCGGCTTGACCTCGTCCTTGACGATGCCGTCGATCTTGGCGAGGCCGGCCATGTCGATCTCGTTGTCGAAGTGACCGATGTTCCCGACGATCGCCTGGTGCTTCATCTTGGCCATGTCCGAGGCCATGATGATGTCCTTGTTGCCCGTGGTGGTCACGAAGATGTCGGCGATACCGACGACATCGTCGAGCGTGGCGACCTGGTAGCCGTCCATCGCCGCCTGGAGGGCGCAGATCGGGTCGATCTCCGTGATGATCACGCGGGCGCCCTGGCCGCGCAGCGACTCCGCGCAGCCCTTGCCGACGTCGCCGTAGCCGAAGACGACCGCGACCTTGCCGCCGATGAGGACGTCGGTGGCGCGGTTGATGCCGTCGATCAGGGAGTGGCGGCAGCCGTACTTGTTGTCGAACTTGGACTTGGTGACCGCGTCGTTGACGTTGATCGCCGGGAAGAGGAGGGAGCCGTCGCGGTGCATCTCGTACAGCCGGTGCACGCCGGTGGTGGTCTCTTCCGTGACACCGCGGATCTCGGACGCCAGACGGGTCCACTTCTGCGGGTTCTCGGTGAGGGTGCGGTTCAGCAGACGGAGGATGTAGCTGTACTCCTCGCTGTCCGCGGTGGCCGGGTCGGGGGCCGCGCCGGCCTTCTCGAACTCAACGCCCTTGTGCACCAGGAGGGTGGCGTCACCACCGTCGTCGAGGATCATGTTCGGGCCGCCGGTGGGCGTGTTCGGCCACGTCAGAGCCTGCTCCGTGCACCACCAGTACTCCTCCAGCGTCTCGCCCTTCCAGGCGAAGACCGGGACACCCTGGGGGTTGTCGGCGGTGCCCTCGGGACCGACCGCGATGGCGGCCGCGGCGTGGTCCTGGGTGGAGAAGATGTTGCAGGACGCCCAGCGGACCTCGGCACCGAGGGCCGTCAGGGTCTCGATGAGGACCGCGGTCTGGACGGTCATGTGCAGGGAGCCGGTGACACGGGCGCCGGCCAGCGGCTGGGCAGCCGCGTACTCCTTGCGGATCGACATCAGACCGGGCATCTCGTGCTCGGCGAGGGTGATCTCCTTGCGGCCGAACTCGGCGAGCGAGAGATCGGCGACCTTGAAGTCCTGTCGGTTGGCGACAGTCGTCATAACGAGCTGCTCCTCGTAAATCGGGTCGAGGGTGGGTACGTACGGCTGGCTCTGCGGCGGCGGGCATACGAATGCCCGAGCCCCCGCGGCACAGTCCGTCGGAGGCCCTCTCTCCCTCGGCCGGCCCGCAACCGCGGACCGCCCGACCGCCATCAGCAGCGACGTCTGGCTCTGCAGACGAATCTACACCGACCGGCCCACGGGCCCACAGCCGAACGGAAAAGGGATCATGAAGGGATCAGGAAGGGACCGGGGCTCAGTGGGCGTCGCCGGAGGCCGGACCGGGCTGGTCCTTGCCGGGGTTGGTGCCCGCCGCGGCGGGCGACTCGCTGTAGATGTCCGGCTCCAGATAGATCACCCGGGCGATCGGGACCGCCTGGCGGATCCGGGCCTCGGCGGCGTTGATGGCCTGGGCGACCTCGCCGGCCGTGTCGTTGTGCTCGACCGCGATCTTGGCGGCGACCAGCAGTTCCTCGGGGCCGAGGTGGAGCGTACGCATGTGGATGATGCCGGTCACCACATCGCCGTCGACGAGCGCGTTCTTGATCTTCTCCACGTCCTCGGTGCCCGCGGCCTCGCCGAGGAGGAGGGACTTCGTCTCGGCCGCCAGTACCAGCGCGATCAGGATGAGGAGGATGCCGATGCAGAGGGTGCCGATGCCGTCCCAGACGCCGTTGCCCGTACCCAGGGCGAGCCCCACGCCGGCCAGGGCGAGAACGAGACCGACGAGCGCGCCGAGGTCCTCCAGGAGCACGACGGGGAGTTCGGGGGCCTTGGAGCGGCGGACGAACTCCGTCCAGGAGAGCGAGCCGCGCGTGACGTTCGACTCCTTGATGGCCGTACGGAACGAGAACGACTCCGCGATGATCGCGAAGATGAGCACACCGACCGGCCAGTACCAGGCCTCGATCTCGTGGGGGTGCTTGATCTTCTCGTAGCCCTCGTAGATGGCGAACATGCCGCCGACGGAGAACAGCACGATGGAGACGAGGAAGGCATAGATATAGCGCTCACGGCCATAGCCGAAGGGGTGCTGCGGAGTCGCCTCGCGCTTCGCCTTCTTGCCGCCGAGAAGCAGCAGCCCCTGGTTGCCCGCGTCCGCGACGGAGTGCACGCTCTCCGCGAGCATCGAGGACGAACCACTGAAGAGGAACGCCACGAACTTGGCTACTGCGATCGCGAAGTTGGCGCTGAGCGCCGCCACGATCGCCTTGGTTCCGCCTGACGCGCTCATTGGGTGCGAGGTGTCCCTTCATCGGTGGCGCGGCCCTGGCGCCGCGGTACGGCGGGACATTGTTGCAGCCGCCGGAACGGCCGGTGCATCAGACCACCACTGTGGCCCGGAACACCGTGCCCGTACCGGACAGTTCGGCCTTCTCGCCCGCCGCGACGAAGACCGAGCCGCCTGGGGCCAGCTCGATGTCGTTCGCCTGCGGTGCGCCCGCCGTGCAGAGCAGGATCTGAGGCGTCGCGGTGGTGAGGTCGCGCGGCTCTCCACCGGGAGCGAGGGTGTAGCGGGAGAGCCTGAACTCGTCGATGGGCGTCTCGTACAGCTCCTCGCCCGAGGGCGACGCCTCCGGACGCAGGACACCGGGGTCGGTCGCCTCGAAGCGGACGACACGGAGGAGTTCGGGCACGTCCACGTGCTTGGGGGTGAGCCCGCAGCGCAGGACGTTGTCCGAGTTGGCCATGATCTCGACGCCGAGACCGTTGAGATAGGCGTGCGGGACGCCCGCGCCGAGGAAGAGCGCCTCGCCCGGCTGGAGTTGTACGTAGTTGAGCAGCATGGCGGCGATGACGCCGGGGTCGCCCGGGTAGTGGTGGGCGATCGACGCGTACGGCGCGTAGTCCCCGCCGAGCCGGTCCGCCGCCGCGGCGACCTCGGTGACGGTGGCGGCCATCTCGTCCGGATCGGCGGTGAGGACGGCGGTCAGCACCTCGCGCAGCGCGGCCTCTTCGGGGTGGGCGCGCAGGAGATCGACGTACGGCTTGAGTGAGTCGACGTCCAGCCGCGCCAGCAGCTCGGCGGTCGCTTCCGGGGCGCGGAAGCCGCACATGCCGTCGAAGGGGGTGAGCGCGCAGATCAGTTCGGGCTTGTGGTTGGCGTCCTTGTAGTTGCGGTGGGGCGCGTCGATCGGGACGCCGCGCCGCTCCTCCGCCTCGTATCCCTCCTTCGCCTGGGCGAGGTTGGGATGGACCTGGAGGGAGAGGGGGGAGCCGGCGGCCAGGAGCTTGAAGAGGAACGGCAGACGGGGGCCGAACTTCCGGACCGCGGCCGCGCCGAGTTCCGCCTCCGGGTCCGCGTCGATGACGGCGGAGAGCGCCTGCTCACCGGAGTCATGTCCCCGGTCGAGACGGGACGGGGCTCCCGGGTGGGCGCCCATCCACATCTCGGCCTGGGGCTCGCCCGTGGGAGCGGTGCCGAGCAGCTCCGGGATGGCGGTCGTCGAGCCCCAGGCATAGGGGCGCACGGTGTTGGAGAGGCGGTCCATGGGGTGAGCTTTCTCGTACGGGGTGACGGAGCGACGACACGCGGTGGCGGCACGGGTGTGGCGAAGGTGAAGGTGTGGTGAAGTCCGGCTTACTCGGGGGCGGCCCCGGCGAGGGCCAGATAGACCGTAGCGAAGTCGGTGACGGCGACCAGCTCGGCCAGGGACTCCAGCTCGCTGCCCTCCTCGGGCTCCAGTTCGCTGATGGCCGTGTCATGGCCGAGCGCGAGTTCGCGGGCGGCGGGGGCCGCGGTCAGTCCGCCGGTCGGCCGGTCCCGGAGCAGGATCACACGGGCGCGCCACGCCTGGGGTTCCTCGACCCGGTCACGGAAGAAGTCATCGGGGTCGGCGGCGCCGCCCGCGAAGTGACCGGCGAGCAGCGCGCTGTGGGCCGGGAGGGCTTCGGGCAGCTCGGCTGCGAGGGCGGGGCGGCCGGTCAGTTCGGCGAGTACGGCGGCGAAGCGGCGCCCCGCGGGGGCGGCGGCCGGGCCCTCCGTCCAGATCAGCGGGAGGCTGTCGGCCAGCTCGGCGGCGAGGGTCTTGGCCGGGTTGCTGTACGTCGCGATGGCCGGTCCGCAGCGTTCGGCGGTGCGGTCCAGCCGGTCGGCGACGAGTTGAAGGGTCTCGGCCGGCGCGGTGAGCAGCCCGACGCGGTCCAGGAGCGCGAGCAGCGGGACGAGCAGGGCCCAGAGCGCGCCGGGGCCTGCCACCGGCGTCTCTTCGGGCTCGTACCACTCATCGGAGCCGTCGCGTCCGTACTGGCCGGCGGGCTCGGCGGACTGTCCGTACGAGCCGTCCTGTCCGTACGAGCCGTTCCGTCCGTACGAGCCGTTCCTTCCGTACTCGCCGTACTGGCCGTTCGGTGCCGTCGCCATCGGGACCATCAGCCCGTGCGTCCCGCCGACGATCTCGCTCAGCGGCGACTGACGCGGGGCGACGGCGACGACCGTACAGCCGCGGCGGTACGCCTGCTCGGCGAGGAGGGCGAGACCGGGCTCGCTGCCCTCGGTGGTGGCGATCAGCAGCAGGTCCACGGGGCCCGCCCAGCCCGGGAGCGCCCAGCGCAGCGCCCCCGCGGCGGCGGCGACGCCGGTGGGACGGAGCCGGGTGACGGGCGCGGCGTTCGCGGCGAGCGCGGTGACCAGATCGGCGACGCCGGTCGCGGCGGCGCCGGAACCGGCGATCAGTACGGCGCGCGGGCGGCCTTCCGGCGCGAGTCCGGCGATACCGGCCTCCGCGGTGTTCCGAAGGGCGGTGCGCACTCTCGCTCCGGCCTCCGCGGCACCGCGCAGCAGACCGTCGCGGTCGGCGTTGGCCAGGGCGTCGGGAGCGTCGAGCAATGACTCGTCGAGCATGGGGTTGGGCCTCCGATCGCCGGGCGCGGGCCTCGCGGGCACGGGGCGCGGGGCGTTGACGCAGGAGCGTTGTGGGCAGTGCTTGCCTGGTCAGGCGGGGCGACGTGCCTCGTCGACGAGGAGGACCGGGATGTCGTCCCGTACCGGATAGGCCAGGCCGCAGTCCTCGCCGGTGCAGATCAGCTCGGGGGTCTCGGCCGCGGTGCGGTCGCTGAGCGGCGCGTGGCAGGCCGGACAGGCGAGGATCTGCAGAAGGCCGGCTTCGAGCGGCATGGGAATGGGGTCCCTTCGTGCGGGTGGATCGGGCCATGTCAGCGTACCGCCGGGCACTGTCGGGCGGGGACCGTAGGCCGCGGGGCCGGGCCGGCGCCGCCGAGACGGTCCCCGGCGGCTCCGGTCCCCCGGCGGCTCCGGTCCCCCGGCGGCTCCGGTTCCCCGGCGCCCGGCCGGGCACGCCCCGACGGCGCGCGGCTGAGCGCGGCCGGGTCCGGGCAGGGCCTACGCGCGGATCAGCGCCAGCGCCTCGTCCCTGACCCGCTCCATCGTCGCCTTGTCGCGCGCCTCGACGTTCAGGCGCAGCAGCGGCTCCGTGTTCGACGCGCGGAGGTTGAACCACCAGTCCGCCGTCGTCACCGTCAGCCCGTCCAGTTCGTCGAACGTGACGCCATCGTGGGAGGCGAAGGCAGCGCGTACCGCGGCCGTGCGGGCCGTCTGGTCGTCGACCGTGGAGTTGATCTCGCCGGAGCCCGCGTAGCGGTCGTACGAGGCGACCAGTTCGGACAGCGGTCCCCGCTGGCCGCCGAGCGCCGCCAGGACATGGAGCGCGGCGAGCATGCCCGTGTCGGCGTTCCAGAAGTCGCGGAAGTAGTAGTGCGCGGAGTGCTCGCCGCCGAAGACCGCTCCCGTGGCGGCCATCTCCTGCTTGATGAAGGAGTGTCCGACGCGGGTGCGCACGGGCGTGCCGCCGTGCTCCCTGACGACCTCGGGGACCGACCAGGAGGTGATCAGGTTGTGGATGATCGTGCCGCCGGGGTACTTGGCCAGCTCGCGCGCCGCGACCAGGGCGGTGATCGCCGACGGGGAGACGCCCCGGCCCCGCTCGTCGACGACGAAGCAGCGGTCGGCGTCGCCGTCGAAGGCGAGTCCCAGGTCGGCGCCCTCGGCCAGGACACGGGCCTGGAGGTCCACGATGTTCTTCGGGTCCAGCGGGTTGGCCTCGTGGTTCGGGAACGTACCGTCCAGCTCGAAGTACATCGGCACCACATCGAGCGGCAGGTCCGCGAAGACCGTCGGGACGGTGTGCCCGCCCATCCCGTTGCCCGCGTCCACGACGACCTTCAGCGGGCGGATCGCCGAGACGTCGACCAGGGACAGCAGATACGCGGCGTAGTCGGTGAGCGTGTCCCGCTGCCTGAGGTGTCCGGGCTTGGTGACCGAGGCCGGGGCGCCGTCGGTCAGCCAGCCCTCGGCCAGCGCGCGGATCTCCGCCAGCCCGGTGTCCTGGCCGACCGGCGCCGCGCCGGCCCGGCACATCTTGATGCCGTTGTACTGGGCCGGGTTGTGCGACGCGGTGAACATCGCGCCCGGCAGATCCATGTCCCCCGACGCGTAGTACAGCTGGTCGGTGGAGCACAGTCCGATGATCGTGGCGTCGGCTCCGCGCGAGACGGCGCCCCGGGCGAAGCTCGACGCCAGACCGGGCGAGGAGGGCCGCATGTCATGGCCGATCACGATCGCCTCGGCGCCGGTGACCTCGACGAAGGCTGCGCCGAAGAGCTCCGCGAGGCGGTCGTCCAGTTGATCCGGGTACACCCCTCGCACGTCGTACGCCTTCACGAGCTGCGACAAATCGGCCACGACCAACGCCTCCAGAGGTTCCTGTCACCGCGGTCCGCACGGTCGCACGGTCTGATGCGATCCGCCGCTATCCGCCACGGTCGGTTCAAACTACCCGCCGGACAGCTGTCTACGATCCGGCGGACAGCCGTAAGTCACTAGACCTCGGCGACGCGTCCAAGGACCTCAGGGAAGCATCCACCCGAGCACCGCGGTGCTCTGCCCCAGCACGATGAGACACATCACCAGCAACAGCCCCAGGCTCCAGGGCAGTACTTTGCGCAGCAGATCCCCTTCCTTGCCCGCCAGTCCGACCGCCGCGCACGCGATCGTCAGGTTCTGCGGCGAGATCATCTTGCCGAGCACTCCCCCGGAACTGTTCGCCGCGGCCAGCAGTTCGGGCGAGAGGCCGGACTGGGCCGCCGCCGTCACCTGGAGCGCGCCGAAGAGGGCGTTGGCCGAGGTGTCCGAGCCCGAGACCGCGACACCGAACCACCCCAGGATCGGCGAGAGGAACGCGAGTCCCGCGCCCGCCGCGGCGACGAAGTGGCCGATGGTGCCCGCCTGTCCGGACAGATTCATGACGTACGCGAGGGCCAGTACGGAGGTCACGGTGAGGATCGCGTATCGCAGTTCGTACACGGTCGCCGCCCACTCCCGCGCCGCGTCACTCGCGCGTACGCCGAGGACGACGGCCGTGAGGAGACCCGCGAGCAGTACGAGCGTGCCGCCGGTCGCGACGAGGGGCAGGGAGAAGACATTGGCGCCGACGCGGTTCCCGTCCGGGTCCGCCGCATCGAGGAACGGCCAGTCGAACACCCGCGTCGCCTTGGCCAGCGCCTCCTTGACCGGCGGGATCTGGGCGACGGAGAAGATCACCACGATCAGTGCGTACGGGGCGTAGGCGCGCAGTACTTCGGGGCGCGGGTCCTCACGGTCCAGGTCCTCGCTCCGTACGCCCGTGAGCACCGCGGCGCGCACCGGCTCCGCCGCGGGCCTGCGGGCCGAGGGTACGGCCACCAGCGCCGCGGCTCCGGCCAGCGCGGCGCCGATGTCGGCGAGTTGGGCGGAGACGTAGTTGGCGGCGGCGAACTGCGCGGCGGCGAAGGCGACTCCGCACGCCAGCGCGGGCAACCAGGTCTCGCGCAGCCCCCGTCGGCCGTCGACGAGCCAGACCAGCACGAGCGGTACGACGAGCGCGAGCAGTGGGGTCTGCCGTCCGACGACCGAGGCGACGGTGTCCAGCGGCAGATCGGTGACCTGCGCGAGCGTCACCACGGGGGTGCCCATCGCGCCGAACGCCACGGGCGCGGTGTTGGCGACGAGCGAGACGACGGCGGCCTTGACCGGCGAGAAGCCGAGCGCCACCAGCATCACCGAACAGATGGCCACCGGCGCCCCGAAGCCGGCGAGCGCTTCGAGCAGCGCGCCGAAGCAGAAGGCGATGACGAGCGCCTGGATACGGGGGTCGTCGGAGAGACGCCCGAAGGACCGCCGCAGGATGTCGAAATGCTGCGTACGGACCGTCATCCGGTACACCCAGAGGGCGTTGACGACGATCCACATGATCGGGAAGAGCCCGAAGAGCGCTCCCTGGGCGCCGGCCGAGAGGGTCTGGCCGAGGGGCATGCCGAAGACGAGCCAGCCCACCAGCACGGCGACGGCGAGACCGATGACCCCCGCGCGGTGGGCTTTCATACGGAGGGCACCGAGCAGGATCAGTACGGTGGCCAGCGGGAGGGCGGCGACAAGGGCGGAGAGGGCGAGCGAGTCGGCGACGGGTTCCAGTTGCTGTACGTACACGACAGTCCTCCGGATTCCGCGATACGGAAAGTGATCTCTCACGGGTGGAGGAATGCTCGTGTCCATGCCAAGGCGAGGTCAATGGTCCGTACAGGATCTGTACCGGAAAGATGCCGATGAAGGGGAAGCGCCGCCAGGGTCTCGGGGCTCGCCGCTGAGAGCTCGCCGCTCAGGGCTCGGGGAGGGCCCGAGGTTCAGGGCTCAGGGCTCAGGAGAGCGCAGCACCCGCAGATGCCCCCGGCGCCCGCCCTCGGTCGAATCCGCCCCCCGCGCGCCGTTGCCACCACCCCCCGCCGCCCGCTCCTGCGGGCGCGCGGCTTCACGTACGGCGTTGGCGAGCGCCTCCAGATCGTCACCGCTCGGGCGCGCCGGGGCCGAGCCGTCCGTCAGCCGGACGACCTCCCAGCCACGCGGAGCGGTCAGCCGCTCGCTGTGTTCCGCACACAGGTCGTAGCAATGGGGCTCGGCGTAGGTGGCGAGCGGGCCGAGGACCGCGGTCGAGTCGGCATAGACGTACGTCAGTGTCGCGACAGCAGGGCGGCCGCACGCGGTGCGCGAACAGCGACGTACAGGGCTCACGATGTTGGACGGTACCGCACTCTTGAGCGGGCCGCGACGACTCTCCACCAGGTCACTCCCCCGTGTCGCGGCGCGATATCCCACCCAACTTGGCCGGAAGTAACTGCCCTGACCTGCACGGAAAGAAGAGTGACCGAGTAGCGACACTCCGTTACTCAGTCACGACTTGGGGCAAAAGCCGTCAATGACGGCGAGAGCGATGATCGCGGGGACGCCTGGAATCGAGCGCAAGCTTGGCCGGAATGCTCAATATGCGACATGCCGTACGAGGGGGGCGGCAGCCGCATATCGGCGGCGCGGACAGGGCTACCCTGCGTCAGTGATGGACAGTCCTGTACCGCCCCGCCCGACCGAACCACGGCCGCGCCGCCGCGACCGTCACGGCCGCGGTATGCGTGGGCCCGTCGCCCCGCCCCAGGTGCCGCTCTCGACCAGCCGCTCCGAGTCCTTCCGCGATCTCGTGCGGGACTCGGTGGACCGGCTGGAGCGGCGCTGGCCCCAGCTGGCAGAGGTGGATTTCCTGGTCATGGAGGTGCCGACCCCGCAGGACGACACCGTGCCGCTCGGCAGCTCGGTCCCGGCCGGCAAGGACCACCCGGCGCGGATTCTGGTCTACCGGCGGCCCGTGGAGATCCGTACCAAGAACCGCGACGACCGCGCGCTGCTGGTGCACGAGGTCGTGGTCGAGCAGGTCGCGGAACTGCTGGGGCTGGCGCCCGAGTCCGTCGATCCCCGGTACGGACAGGAGTGAACGAGGACCCGGACGCCATCGGGCCGTGTCCGGCGGAAGGCCCCCGGCCGGACAAGGCCTAGGACGGGACCCAGGACAGGATCCAGGACAGGACCTAGTTGCCGTCGTCCAGGATCGACAGGTCCTCCCTGGCCTTCGGTACGGACACGGTCCCCCGGTCGTCCGGCAGCGTCTGGACCGTGAACATCGGGACACCGTCCTCCGGCAGCTCCAGCGTGCGCGCCGCGTGGACCGGACCGCCGCCCGGCTCCGGCTCGACCGTCAGCGCGTACGAGCCCTTCAGCCCGCCGGGCACCGGCGGCGTGACCGCCAGGGTCGTACCGCCCTTGACCGTGTACGTCTTCTCGGCCGGCTCGCCGCCCCCGGTCCCCGCCGAGGCCGTGACCTTGACCTTCGCGGTCGCGCCCGGCGCGGTCAGCGAGAGCGTCGAGCCCTTGGCCCGGTTGTCGGCGACGGTCGACCGCGACGCGATCGGCGCGGTCGCCGGGATGAACGCGATCTCCCGCTTCTCACCCTTGCCGCGCACCACACGCAGCGCCGCGACCACCGGGGCCGCGCGCCCGCCCTCCGCCGTGCTGAGGATCAGCGAACCCGCCTGGCCCTTGGTGAGGTCCGCCAGTTCGAGGGTCGCCGTCATCTGCGACTTGATGTGCAGGCTCTCCTTTCCCGCCGGGGTGATCGTGCCCTCGGCGCCCGCCAGTTGCACCTTCAGATCGGCGTCGTCGGAACCTGTCGCGAACGCCACGAGCCGTACGTCGGTCGCGTCCGCCGGGATTCCGGGCAGCACCAGCCGGGCGGCCGGATCCGCCGCGGCGGCCAGCCAGTCGCTGCCCCCGGCGCTGTCCGCCACGCGCACCGCCGCGCCGACCCGGCCGGAGCGGGTGGTGACATGGACCGTCACATCGGTCGCGGCCTCGGTGGTCAGGGTGGAGAGCAGCACCGGCACGCTGGACCTGGCGGGCACCGGAATGCCCTCGCCCACCTCCGACTTGACCGCGCCGTCCTTCCCGTACAGCTCGATGTCGGCGACGGCCGCGGTGTCGTCGGGGTTGGTGAGATGGACGTAGTCCTGGCGCGACCTCTCCGTGCTCGCGCCCGGGAACCAGAAGTCCGTGTCCGGGGCCGTGCAGCTCAGGCCGAGCACCCCGCGCGCGTCGCCGACGCCGACCGTGGTGGTCTGCTGAGTGGTCCAGCCGGGTGCGAACCGGCCGGTGGCGGTGCCGACGAGAGCGGGTGCCTCGGCGCCGCTCGCCTCGACGGAAACGGGTTTGCCGGGCTCCTTCAGACTGACGAACGGCTTGTCCTTCGCCGGGTCCTTCTTCGCGCCCTCCGCGTCCGTCCCGTCCTTCCCGTCCTTGGCCTTGTCGTCGGAGGCGCCCGCGTCGGGGGCGTCGACCAAGGTGACGACGGACTCCATCAGTTCGGCCGAGCCGGCCGTATCACTGCCCGCCGTGCCCGCCGGCGTGATGGAGGTGTACGTCGTCTCCGCGACGTCCGAGACACTCGGCGCCGGGCAGAGCTGGCTGGTGCGCTCCACGGGCAGCCGGGCCGGGGCCTGGGCGGCCGCCGCGCCTCCCGTGTCGGGCGCGGTCAGGGCGGCGAAGCCGGTGACGGCGGCGAGGGCGGTGGCGGCCGCGATGAGGGAGAGGGTCGTACGGTTCACTGGTCACTGCTCCCGTCGGGGCGCCGGCGCTGTTCGTTCTCCGTGCCGTCGGCGTAGGGCTGCTGGGGCTGAGGCTGGGGTTGCTGGGGCTGCTGGGGCTGCTGCCCGTAGCCGTACGGGTCGTACTGCCCTTCCTGGTACTGGCCTTCCGCCTGGTACTGGCCTTCCCCTTGATACTGGCCGGCCTGGTACTGCCCCTCCTGGTACTGGCCGGCGGGGTACTGGCCCTCCTGGTACGGGTCCGCCGGGTACTGCTGATACGGCTGCTGGTACTGGCCCTCGCCGTACTGTTCGCCGTACTGCCGCTCGTTCGGGTACTGGGCCTGCGGGTACTCCGCGCCCGCGTAGGTGTTGGCGTCCCACTCGCCGTACGCGGGCTGCTGGGGCACCGTGCCGTACGCCGACTGCTCCTCAGCAGGCGCCGGCGGTACGGCCGGCTGCCGCGCGGTCGCGTACTCCCCCGGCTCCCCCGTCTCAGCCATCCCGCCCGGCCCGCCCGGCCCGGCTCCCGGCCCGGACTCCGGGCCCGGTCCATCCGCCTCGGCCTCCGCCGCCGCACGCAGCCTGCGCGCGCGCCGGCCCTCGCCCGCCGACGCCTGCGCCGGAATCTCGATGTCCTCGTCGGGCAGGTCGTCGTCGATCTCCCGGCGGCGCCCCGGCAGCGCGAGCACCAGCAGGACGACGGCGAGCGCGCCCTGCGCCCAGATCCACGCGGTGTGCGTGATCGGGTCCTCGTAGGTGAGGTCGAGACGGCCGCCCTCGGCGGGCAGTTCGAAGCCCTGGGCCCAGCCGTCGACGGTCTTCTTCGTCAGCGCCTTGCCGTCGAGTGTGGCCTGCCAGCCCTCGGCGGCCCGGTCGGCGATCCGCAGCACCCGTCCGGAAGCACCGGCCGGGATCTTCGTGTGTGCCTCGACCGGCTCGGACGCGACGGCCAGCGGCTCGCCCTCGCCCTTGCCGTCGACGATCGTGGCCCGCGAGATCTGCCGGTCGACGCGCCACAGCGCGCTGCCGTCCAGCTGGCTCAGCCGGGTCAGCCCCGGGGTGGCGTCCAGCACCCGGCTGGTCTGCCGCGGCACGCCGTCCCGTACGAGTACGTAGCGGATCGCGAAGCCACTGAGCTGGTCGGTCTGGTCGGCGCCGGAGCCCGCGACGAGGTTGGCGACGACCTTGTCGAGCCGCGGATCGCCGCCGCCCGACGCGGTCAGTTCGGCATCGCCGAGCCGGCCGCCCGAGCCGCGGACCAGCGAGTACGAGACCTCGGCCGCCGACGTACCGCCGAGGACGAGCGTGCGCGGCTGGTCGCGGGTGATGCTCTCCTCCGCGACGAACGCGGGGACCTGCACCGGGTCGCGGCGCTCCAGCGGTCCGGACGCGCCGCTGATCATCCAGCCGAAGGCGGCCAGCAGCGGGGCGAGTCCCGCCGCGACGGCGATGAGTACGGCGACGGGCTGGCGCCAGCCGAAGCTCTCCGCGGCGACACGCTCCCGCGCGCCGTCCGCGCCGAGCACGGCCGCCGCGATCAGCGCGAGTCCGTAGAGCAGCGTGGCGGGTCCGGCCCAGCCGGAGTTGTTGGTGAGTACGGCGAAGACCAGCGCGAGGATCGCGACGGCCCAGGCCGAGCGGATCGCGAACTGCCGCTCACCGCGCAGCAGGGCCGCCAGCGCGGCGAGCACGATCCCGATCAGCAGGATGCCGCCCGCCGCCTTGGGCCCGCCGGGGCTGATGCCGAGCAGATCGAGCGCGGTGGCCGTGCCCGTACCGAACTCCAGCCCCGCCTCCTGGAGGAAGGCGGACGGCGAGGTCAGCAGCGAGAGCGACCAGGGCGCCAGCAGCAGCAGGGGGGTGCCGAGCCCGGCGAGTACCCGCGGCCCGTACGCGGCGAGATCGTCGCGGCGCAGTGCCAGGACACCGAGACCGAGCAGCAGCGCCACCGGCCACACCACCGGGGTGAAGGCCATCGCGAACGTCAGCAGGAAGGCGTACGCCCAGGTGGCCCGCCAGCTGCCGCGGCTCTCCCCGCTCGCGACTCCGCCCGCCCCGCCGCGCATCCCGTAGGCGGCGACGGCGGTACGGGCGATCAGCGGCAGCAGGACGGCGAGTACGGCCGTACCGAGCCGTCCGGTGGCCAGCGCGCCGGTCGCGGCGGGCAGGAAGGCGTACGCGACGCTCGCCCAGGCGCGCAGCAGCCGCGATTCGACCAGCGGCCGTGAGGCGAAGTAGGCGGTGACTCCGGCCAGCGGGACCGAGCAGACGAGAAGGAGGGTCAGCGCGAAGCCGGTGGAGCCGAGGAACAGCGCGGAGAGCGCGGCGAGTACGGCGAGATAGGGGGGCGCGGTCTCGGTGACGCCCGTACCGACGGGATGCCAGCCGTCGGCGTACCGCGGCCAGAGGTCGGAGACATCGGCGGGCGCGGGCAGCAGCGCCCCGCCCGCGAGCGCGCCACCGCCGAAGAGTCCGCGGCAGGCGATGAGCGAGACGAGCAGCAGGATCCCGAAGAGGACGGGTCCCGGCTTGTGCGCGAGCTTCTTCAGCCGGGCGAACTGCTCGATCTCCATGAAGTCGGCGTCGTCACCGCCGGGGCCCGACTCGACGGCGCCGTGCCGTGAGCCGCCCGCGTCGGCGTCCGAGTCGCCGCCGAGGCTGCCGGCGATCTGCTCGACCGTCGCCCGGACGGTGGCGCCGGGCGGCGGGAAGAGCGGGCGCAGCTCGGCCGCCTCGACGACGCCCTTGCCGCGCTGCCGCCGGGCGCTGATGATCCGGCCGGGCCGCAGCAGGGTGCCGGAGAGCCCCATCACCTCGTCGACGGCCTGGCCCGGCGCCTTGCCGACGAGATAGGCGAGGGTGCGCAGCAGGGTGCCGACGACAAGGCGGAGCAGTACGTAAGGGAGGACGGCGGCCCGCGCGTTGACGAGCATGGTGTAGACGGCGCCGGCCTTGTCGACGCGGTGCGGGTTGACGACGGAGCGGCCCGCGCAGTCGACTGTACGGCGCTCCCGGGCGGCGGCCTCGGCGTGCCGCAGGACGGCGTCGGGGGCGACGAGCACCCGGTGGCCGGCGGCGTGCGCGCGCCAGCACAGGTCCACGTCGTCACGCATCAGCGGGAGCCGGCGGTCGAAGCCGCCGAGTTCGTCCCATACGTCGCGCCGGATGAGCATGCCGGCGCTGGAGACGGAGAGGACGGTACGGACCTGGTCGTGCTGGCCCTGGTCCTGTTCGCGCCGGTCGAGTCCGGTCCAGCGGCGTCCGCTGTTGGCGATGGAGACGCCGACTTCGAGGAGCTGCTTGCGGTCGTACCAGCCGCGCAGTTTGGGCCCAACGACCGCCGCGTACTGGTCGGAGTCGGCGACCCGCAGCAGCTCCGCGAGGGCGTCGGGGTCGGGCGCGCAGTCGTCGTGGAGGAGCCAGAGCCACTGCACCGGTTCGCCGTGCGGCAGTTCGGGCATGTCGTACGTGTCGTCGCGCCAGCTCCGGGTCACCGGGTCCCAGCCGCTCGGCCGCTTCAGATACGGCAGATCGTCGGGCGTGAGCGCCCCGGCGGTGCGTACCGCCTCGTCCACGGCCGTACCGAATCCGGACCGGCGCGCGAGATGCAGGACGCGTTCCGCGCCGAGTGCTTCGGTGAGCAGCCGGGCGGAGTCGTCGGCGCTGCCGGTGTCGGCTGCCATGACGTTCTGTACGGGTCGTTCCTGGCCGAGCAGCCCGGCGAGGGCGTCGGGCAGCCAGCGCGCACCGTCGTGGGCGACGAGCACCGCGGTCACGACGTGCCGCGGGAACTCGGGGGCGCTGGCGGTGGCGGAAACGAACGCGGCGGTGGTGGGGGACATTGAGGTAGCGGGCCCTCCGGCCGGGGGGTCGCCCCGAAGGGGCGTGGGAGCGTCTCGGACGGGGCCCCACACTAACGGTAGGGGGGAGGGGCGGCGGACGGGCGGGAAACACAACGGTCCGCCGTCTGCGGGGAGGTGCAGACTGCGGACCGTGCCATACATAGGAAGTGGTGCCGGTCGTTCCGGGCGGCCGGCCGGTCTTCGGCCCCGGCCACCGCGACCGGGCCGGCCGGGCGGCGGTCAGATCGCGGCCTTCTTCAGCCGGCGCCGTTCACGTTCCGACAAGCCGCCCCAGATACCGAATCGCTCGTCATTGGCGAGGGCATACTCAAGGCATTCGGATCGGACCTCACAGGCGAGACAGACCTTCTTGGCCTCACGCGTGGAACCGCCCTTCTCGGGGAAGAAGGACTCGGGATCTGTCTGGGCGCACAAGGCGCGCTCCTGCCAGCCGAGTTCCTCGTCCGCGTCCTCGACCAGCAGTTGCTGGAACAGCTCGGTCATGTGCGCCCCTCGTCTGTCTTTTGCGTCCCCGTGATGTGGCCGCTATCGATTTCGGCCGAACGACACGAGTGAAATTACAAGTGCGGTGCTCCGGCCAGGTCAAGCCGAGATCTGCTATTGGGCCCGGTATTCACTCTGCGGAACCAAGGCTATGCGGAAAGTGTTCAAATCACCAAAAATCTGACACATGCCACTGGCCTGTTCGCATCCACCCCCTTCTCGACAAGAGAGACGTCGAGAACCGCAACCTTGTTGCGGATCACCCCCGGGAAGCGATCCGGATCACAGTCTGATCACGAGGGCGCGAAGGTGTTTACGAGCACGGTCGCTGCCCGATGTGTCCGCACCCACCGCCAGGCAAACCATTCCGCGGCCGGATCAACCGGATGAGGTGAAACATTGCGGCCAAACCGGCCATTGAGTTGACATCCGTAACCGGATTCGCGACCTTTGACTCCATGCCAGCGAACCCCGCGCCCACCGCGACCCACCTCCGTGGATACCGCAGCGCTCTCCGGGCCCGCTGTTGCTGTTCCAGCTCCGCCTGCTGTTGACGCCGCCAGGCTCCGGCCGGCCGTCCCGCTCCTCCTGATCACCCTCGCGTGATCTCCCTCGCGCTTTCCCCGCGTCTCCCGTGCGGTGCCGCGCACCCGTCGCGTCCCCGCCGCAGCCCCTCTTTCTTTCTGCCGAGGAACCACCGCCCCCATGAACAGCGACAGCGACCTCCAGATCGCCGGCGACCTCCTTGAGGTCCCGCACCTTCTCCAGCCCGCCCGGGAGCACCCGTCGACGGTGGCCGAGTTCGCGGGCCTCGCGCGCGCCCTCGCCGCCGACCGCGCGCAGTGGGCCCCGCTCGTCCAGTACGACGCCACCAGCCGCTGGTACCACCGGCTGCGCACGGGACCCGGCTACGAGGTGTGGCTGCTCTCCTGGGTCCCCGGCCAGAGCAGCGGATCGCACGACCACGGCCGGTCCTCGGGCGTACTGACCGTGCTCGCCGGGGAGCTGACGGAGCGTTCGGAGAGCGGGAGCCGCGCCCTCACGCCGGGCGCGCAGCGGGTGTTCGCGCCGGGCTATGTCCATGAGGTGGTCAACGACGCGATCGAACCGGCCGTGAGCCTGCACATCTACTACCCGGGTCTGACCGAGATGCCCATGCACTCCGCGCGCTGCGCCCCGGCGGCCCAGGATGTCGTACCGGCCCGGCCCACCCGTCGCCCGACCACCGCCCCTCAACGATCAGCCTCCGGCTGACAGACTGGCCCACCCGTCACCCGACCACCGCCCCTCAACGATCAGCCTTCGGCTGACAGACTGTCTTTATGCGCATTGTGGTTCTGGCCGGCGGTATCGGCGGCGCCCGCTTCCTCCGCGGCCTCAAGCAGGCCGCGCCGGACGCGGACGTCACGGTGATCGGCAACACCGGTGACGACATCCATCTGTTCGGGCTGAAGGTCTGCCCCGACCTCGACACGGTGATGTACACCCTCGGCGGTGGCATCAATGAAGAACAGGGCTGGGGGCGTACGGACGAGACGTTCCAGGTCAAGACGGAGCTGGCGGCGTACGGCGTGGGGCCCGAGTGGTTCGGCCTCGGCGACCGCGACTTCGCCACCCATATCGTCCGTACGCAGATGCTCGGCGCTGGCTATCCGCTGAGCGCCGTCACCGAGGCCCTGTGTGCCCGCTGGAAGCCCGGCGTACGGCTGCTGCCCATGTCCGACGACCGCGTCGAGACCCATGTCGCCGTCGATGTGGACGGCGAGCGCAAGGCCGTGCACTTCCAGGAGTACTGGGTGAAGATGCGGGCGTCCGTGGACGCCCAGGCGGTCGTCCCGGTCGGCGCCGACCAGGCCAAGCCCGCGCCGGGAGTGCTGGAGGCGATCGCCGCGGCCGACGTCATCCTCTTCCCGCCGTCCAACCCGGTGGTCAGCATCGGCACGATCCTCGCCGTGCCCGGCATCCGGGAGGCCATCGCAGAGGCGGGCGTCCCGGTCGTCGGCCTCTCCCCCATCGTCGGGAACGCGCCGGTGCGCGGGATGGCCGACAAGGTGCTCGCCGCGATCGGCGTCGAGTCGACGGCCCAGGCCGTCGCCCTGCACTACGGCTCCGGGCTGCTCGACGGCTGGCTGATCGACACCGTGGACGCCGCGGCCGTGGCCGGGATCGAGAGCGCGGGGATCCGCAGCCGGGCCGTCCCCCTGATGATGACGGACCTGGAAGCGACCGCCGCGATGGCCCGTGAGGCGCTGGCGCTGGCCGAGGAGGTACGGGCATGACGTCGTACCGCGTCCGCGCCCTGCCCGGGCTGCCGGAGGTCCGGCCGGGCGACGACCTCGCCAAGCTGATCGTCGCCGCCGGTCCCGGGCTGGTCGACGGCGATGTCCTGCTGGTCACCTCGAAGATCGTCTCCAAGGCGGAGGGCCGGATCCTCGCGGCCACGGACCGCGAGGCGGCCATCGACGCGGAGACCGTACGGGTCGTCGCGCGGCGCGGCCCCCTCCGCATCGTCGAGAACAAGCAGGGTCTGGTCATGGCGGCGGCCGGGGTCGACGCCTCCAACACCGCCGCCGGAACAGTGCTGTTGCTGCCGGAGGACTCCGACGCCTCCGCCCGGACGATACGGGAGGGGCTGCGGGACGCGCTCGGCGTGGATGTCGGGGTGATCGTCACCGACACCTTCGGGCGGCCCTGGCGCAACGGCCTCACCGATGTGGCGATCGGGGCCGCGGGCGTACGCGTCCTGGAGGATCTGCGCGGCGGGACCGATGTCCAGGGCAACCCGCTGAACGCGACCGTCGTCGCCCTCGCCGACGAGCTGGCCGCCGCCGGTGACCTGGTGAAGGGCAAGGCCGAGGGGCTGCCGGTCGCCGTGGTGAGCGGCCTGGGCCACCTCGTCGGCGACACGGAAACGGACGCGCGGGCGCTGGTGCGGGTCGCCGCGGACGACATGTTCCGGCTCGGCACGTCCGAGGCCGTACGGGAAGCGGTCACTCAGCGCCGTACGGTCCGGGAGTTCACGGACGAGCCGGTCGACCCGGGCGCGGTCCGGCGCGCGGTCACGGCCGCCGTCACCGCTCCGGCGCCGCATCACACGACGCCGTGGCGGTTCGTCCTCCTGGAGTCACCCGAGTCGCGGCTGCGTCTCCTCGACGCCATGCGCGACGCCTGGGTCGCGGACCTGCGCCGTGACGGCAAGCCGGAGGAGTCCATCGCCAAGCGCGTACGCCGCGGCGACCTCCTGCGCAAGGCGCCGTATCTGGTGGTGCCGTGCCTGGTGACGGACGGCTCGCACACCTACGGCGACGCCCGGCGCGACGGCGCGGAGCGCGAGATGTTCGTGGTCGCCATGGGCGCGGGCGTGCAGAACTTCCTGGTGGCGCTGGCGGGTGAGCGGCTCGGCTCCGCGTGGGTCTCCTCGACGATGTTCTGCCGGGATGTCGTACGGGACGTGCTGGATCTGCCCGAGGGCTGGGACCCGATGGGCGCGGTGGCGGTGGGCCACGCGGCCGCCCCGCCGAAGGACCGCCCGGCGCGGTCGCCGGAGTCCTTCCTCACGGTGCGGTAGCCGGTTCTCTCACAGCCGGGCGATGTTCCGGACCGCCATCCGGGGCGCCCGGCGGGCCGGGGTCCGGCCGCTGAGCAGGATCAGCCGGGTCGCGCGGTGCCGCTGGCCCGCGTACGGGGCGAGGAGTTCGAGCATCGCCGCGTCGTCGGCGTCCCGGTCGTCCGCGAGCGCGTGGCCGATGATGCCGGGGAGATGCAGATCGCCGACGGTGACGGCGTCGGGGGCGCCGTTGGAGCGCTGCACGACCTCGGCGGCGGTCCACGGGCCGATCCCCGGGATCAGCTCCAGCCGGGCGGCGGCGCGCTCCGGCTCCATCGCCGCGGCCTCCTCCATCCGGCGCGCGACCCGGACGGCGCGCAGGATCGTCGAGGAACGCTTGGCGTCGACACCGGCCTTGTGCCACTCCCAGGAGGGGATCATCGCCCAGGTCCGCGCGTCGGGCATGACGTACAGCCGCTCACCGGGCGCGGACCCCGGTGCGGGGCCCGGGGCGGGCTCGCCGTGCTCGCGCACCAGGATCCGCCAGGCGCGGTACGCCTCGACGGTGGTGACCTTCTGCTCCAGTACGGACGGGATCAGCGACTCCAGCACCAGTCCGGTGCGGCAGAGCCGCAGGCCCGGCCGGCGGCGCTGGGCCTCGGCGACGAGGCGGTGACGGGGGACGAACGCGTCCGGGTCGTCGCCCGCGCCGAGCAGTTCCGGCAGCTGCTCCAGCATCCACGCGGCGCCGTCGCCCCACGCCTCGGCCTCCACGACCCCACCATGCCGCACGACCCGCAGCGTGCCGGGCCCGGCGGGCGTCCGGGAGGCCCGCCACACGGAACCGTCCGGGTACGCGCGAAAGGTCGGATCGGCGGGCCCCCGCCTCAGCGGCCCGAGCACGAGCCCGAGGTCGTGGGGGTCGGGGGGCGTCCACTGGCGACGTAGCCCTGGGCCGTGATCGGCGCGCGTGGTCCCTGGACGGCGTGGCCCGGGTACGGGTCGTTGTGCGAAGCGGCCTGCCACGGTTGCGGTCCTCAGGGGTCGGGGTCACCCCCGAGGCTAAACGGTTCTCCGTCCGGCGGGGGCTGGGGGTGCGGGTTGCGGGTTGCGGGGTGCGGCTTGCGGTCTCGCGGTTGGCTGCCGGGGGTGCGGGTTGCGGGTTGCGGCTTGCGGTCTCGCGGTTGGCTGCCGGGGGTGCGGGTTGCGGGTTGCGGCTTGCGGTCTCGCGGTTGGCTGCCGGGGGTGCGGGGCCTGCGGAGGTGCGTGTCCGGACTGCTTTCCTCACCGCGCTTCGCGCGTGCTGCGACGCTTTACGTCCGGACACGCACCTCCTCCGACCCCGACCCCCTCCCCCGGCGGTCGCCTGCCCCGCCGCCCTGCCGGGGGTTTGGGGGCGGGTGCGGGCCGGTGGCCCCGTCACTCGCCGTCCCGGCGGAGGTGAGTGGGCCGGGTGTGGGAGGTGCCGCCGCCTCCCCTGCTCGGCCTCGCGCACGAACGCGTGGCTTGTGCGGGCGGTGGAGGGGGGCGCGCAGGGGTCGTGTCCGGGACGTAGAGCGTGATTTGTGGCGCGCGAACGCCAGTCTCTAAACGCTCGGCAGCTGCGCGCCGTAAATCATGCAGTCCCGGGCGCGAGCCCCGGAGCGCACCCCGGCAACAACCCGCACCCGACCACCGGCCCCACCCAAAGACGGCCGGACCGCACCCCCCGCCGGACGGCGCACCCCGGCAACAACCCGCACACGACCACCGGCCCCAGCCAAAGACGGCCGGACCGCACCCCCCGCCGGAAGGCGCACCCCGGCAACAACCCGCACCCGGAAACCGGCCCCAGCCAAAACGCGCCCGAAAACACCCCGCCGGACGGCGCACCCTCCTACGCGTCGGAAGAGAACCGCACCGCCCCCGCCGGCAGCACCGCGTCGCACCACACCCGCACTCCCTGCCGCAGTTCGTTGTCCGCCCCCACCACCGCCCCGTCCCCCACCACCACGTCCGACAGCACCGTCCGCGCCCCCACCCGCGCCCCCGCGCCTATCAGCGAGTTCGTGATCACCGCGCCCGGTTCCACGACCGCGCCGTCCAGGACCGCGCTGCCCGCGATGCGCGCGCCGTCGCCGATCAGCGCGGCCGGGCCGATCACCGTGCCGCCCGTGAGCTTCGCGTCCGGGGCGACCGTGGCCGTGGGCAGGATCAGGCGTTCGCCGCACTGGCCCGGGACCGCCGGGGACGGGGCGCGGCCGAGGACGAGGTCCGCCGAGCCGCGTACGAAGGCCTGGGGGGTGCCGAGGTCCAGCCAGTACGTGGAATCGACCATGCCCTGGAGATGCGCGCCGGCGGCCAGCAGGTCCGGGAAGGTCTCCCGTTCCACCGAGACAGGCCGGCCCTCCGGGATGGTGTCGATCACCGAGCGCCGGAACACATAGGCGCCCGCGTTGATCTGGTCGGTGACGATCTCCTCGGGCGTCTGCGGCTTCTCCAGGAAGGCCGTCACCCGCCCGCTCGCGTCGGTCGGCACCAGACCGAAGGCGCGCGGGTCCTCGACCCGTGTCAGATGCAGCGAGACGTCCGCGCCGGACGACGCGTGGGTCCGCACGAGCGCTCTGATGTCGAGGCCCGTCAGGATGTCGCCGTTGAAGATCAGCACCGGGTCGTCGGGCCCGGAGTCCAGCCGGGAGGCGACGTTCCTGATGGCGCCTCCCGTACCGAGCGGGTCCCGCTCGGTCACGTACTCCAGGCTCAGACCGAGGGACGAGCCGTCGCCGAAGTACGGCTCGAAGACCTCGGCGAGATAGGACGTCGCGAGGACGATGTGTTCGACGCCCGCCGCGCGTGCCCGTGCCAGCTGGTGTGTGAGGAACGGGACGCCGGCCGCCGGCACCATCGGCTTGGGGGTGCGGGCGGTGAGCGGCCGTAGCCGGGTGCCCTTGCCGCCGACCAGGAGGATCGCTTCTGTCACCGTGTCATCTCCGCTTCCTGCTGGGGTCGGCGCTTCCATCCGTACATGCATACACGTACGCGCACACAGAACCGACCAGTGTTCGCGACCGCTGGCGTCAGCGGCGCTGGTATCCGCCCGCCGACTTCCGTACGGCGCTGAGCTTTCCGTAGAGCCGGTTTCCCGGGCAGTCGGTGGAGAATCCGTCCCGGTGCCCGGAGATGGCGTTGAGCCTGACCTTTCTGCCCTTGCCGTACTTTCCGCTGCCGCCGGACGTCAGCGTGACCTTCCCCCGGGCGTTGACGCCGTGCAGCCCGAGCTTCCACGCGGTGAGCTTGGCGACGGCGGTCGTCGCGGCGGCACGCGGATTCGTGCCGCCGTAGGTTCCGAGGACGGCGATGCCCACGCTGTTGGTGTTGAAACCGAGGGTGTGGGCGCCCCGTACGGGCCTCGCCACTCCCCCGGCGCGGCCTTCGTAGATGTTTCCGCACTTGTCGATGGCGAAGTTGTAGCCGATGTCGCGCCAGCCGCTGCTCTTGACGTGGTAGCGGTAGATACTGCGCAGGACGGAGGGCGCCTGCTTGCAGCTGTAGTTGTTGCCCGTGGCGCTGTGATGGATGAAGGCCACCTTGACGGTCCTGGAGTAGCCGAGCCGCTTCTCGCGAAGCCTCTCGTCCGCGCCCCAGCCCCCGCGCGTGATGATGCGCGGGCGCGGTGCGCCGTACGACCTCGCCGAGAGCACGTCCCCGGGTGCAGGCCAATCGCCGCTGTACTCGGGGGAGATGGGGGTGTCGGGTGCGGGCCCGCTGTCGTCCCCCGGTCCGGCGCCGTCGTCCTGGGCGTCCTTTCCCGGGTCGATCAGTTCGAGCCGTAGCCCCCGGGGCAGCGGCGCGCGCACCGGACCGCTCCCGTCGTCCTCCTCGGCGGCCCGTACGCGCAACTCCACACCGTCCGAGCCACCGACCCAGAGCGGGGCGGTGGAGCCGCGCGCGTGTCCCGAGTCCCGCTCCGCCGTACCGAGGTCGGCGCCGTGTTCCTGGTTGTGCGTCTCCAGGTCCTGCCAGTCGGACCAGAGGTGTGAACCGGCCGCGCGGGTACGGACCTGGACCGTGCCGTGCAGTTCGGCGTCGGCGTCGTCCCAGACGACTCCGAGCAGCGAGAAGGGGCTGACGTCGCGCCGGGTCACACCCTGTTCCGTGGTGGCGCCCAAGGACCGGTCCGAGCCGACCGCGCTCAGCGGAAGCGACTGGGTGGAGCCCGGTACGGCGGCCGACCCCGTGTTCTGTGTGGCCTGTGGGACCTGTGGGGCGGCGATCGCGCCCGACGGGGACAGCGGGAGGACCAGGGCGGCGGTGCACGCGACGCCGATCGAGGTTACAAGTGAGGCACGCATGTGCCGATCCTGGGCGCGGCCCGACCACCACGCCCGTCGGGAAAACTGACGGGCCGTCGGTCCAACCGGTGGACCCCGTCACCGGTACGGCGGTGGCCGTCCGGCTCCCCCGCGTACCCTTTGCCGCGTGAACTCCAGCGACCGTACCCCCGCCGACCTGCTGCGATCCGCTCTCGCCACGGACCCGGCCCGCCCCTTGGTCACGTTCTACGACGATGCCACCGGTGAGCGCGTCGAATTGTCCGTGGCCACCTTCGCCAATTGGGTGTCCAAGACCGCGAATCTGCTCCAGGGCGATCTCGCCGCCGCGCCCGGCGACCGGCTCGCGCTGCTGCTTCCCGCGCACTGGCAGAGCGCGGTATGGCTGCTCGCCTGTTCCTCGGTCGGTGTGACGGTAGAGATCGGTGGGGATCCGGCAGGCGCGGATCTGGTGGTCAGCGGCCCGGACACGCTGGACGCGGCGCGTGCGTGCGGAGGCGAGCGGGTGGCGCTCGCGCTGCGTCCGCTGGGCGGCCGTTTCCCGCGGCCGCCCGAGGGCTTCGTGGACTACGCGGTCGAGGTGCCGGGCCAGGGCGACCGGTTCGCGCCGTTCGCGCCGGTGGACCCGGACGAGTCCGCGCTGATCGTCGGCGGTACGGAGCTGTCCGCGGCCCAACTTGTGGCGCGCGCGGGCGCGGACGCCGTGGAGCGCGGTCTCACGCCCGGCTCGCGGCTGCTGTCGGGGCTGGCGTACGACAGTTGGGACGGGCTCTCGGCCGGGCTGTACGCCCCGCTCGCGGCGGGCGGGTCCGTCGTGCTCTGCCGCAACCTCGGGAAACTGTCGGCGGAGGCGCTCGAACAGCGCGTCGAGAGCGAACGCGTGACCGACAGGGCGGTGTGACGCACGGCGGGCGGGCAAGACCGCTACCGGCCAAACTCGCCCGCCCTCGCCGCTCGCCCGAAGTGACCGTCCCCCACCTGAGAATCGGCTGAGAAATCGGCCTCTCAAAATATTCCATTCGTTAGATAACGGACCCCGTCCTCAAGGCCGTCGCCCAACCTCTTTACGTGATCGGCGATACCTGCGACCCGCAGCACAACCAAGCGCGGCGCTCGCCCGTCTACCCCTGCAACCGGCGGCCCAGTGTGTCGCCGACGCCTTGAAGGATGGACGCAGACGTGACCGACAGTGCTGGCACGGCGACCGAACCGGACACCGAGTCCGGCGGCGAGCCGTCGACCGGAGCGCCTGGGCCCGAGGACAACGACACCGAAGCCGCCGTCCCGCCCGCCGACCCCAACCCCAAGCGCCACTGGCTGCGTTGGGTCGCGCTGGGCACCTCCGTCGTCATCCTGGCCGGCGCCGGAGCCGGCTGGTGGTTCTACCGGAAGCTCGACGGGAACATCACCACCGACACCACCGCCGCCGCGGAGTTGCACACGTACGAGAAGGAACGGCCCACCCCGGTCGCCCTCGACGCGCAGAACATCCTGCTCATCGGCTCCGACAGCCGCGCCGGCGAGGGAAACAGCAAGTACGGGCGGGACGACGGCGGTTCGCAGCGCTCCGACACCACGATCCTGCTGCACCTCGCGGCGGACCGGAAGAGCGCGACGGCCATGTCCATACCGCGCGATCTGATGGTGGAGATACCCAGCTGCGCCAAGCCTGACGGCAGCCGCAGCCGGGCCCAGTTCGCGCAGTTCAACTGGGCTTTCGAGGCCGGCGGCGCCGCCTGCGCGATCCGTACGGTCGAGAAGCTCACGGACATCCGCGTCGATCACCACATGGTGATCGACTTCAGCGGCTTCACGGACGTGGTGAACGCGGTGGACGGTGTCGAGGTCTGCCTCGACGAGCCGGTCAAGGACGTCCAGGCGCGGCTCGAACTGCCCGCGGGCCGGCAGACCCTCGACGGCGAGCAGGCCCTCGGCTTCGTACGCGCCCGCCATGGCATCGGTGACGGCAGCGACACGCAGCGTATGGACCGCCAGCAGCGATTCCTGGGGGCGCTCTTCAAGAAGGTGCAGAGCAACGGGGTGCTGCTCAATCCGGCCCGGCTCTATCCGGTGCTGGACGCGGCGACGAAGTCCCTCACCACCGACTCGGGGCTGAACTCTCTCAGCGATCTTTACGAACTGGCTCGCTCCATGCGGAGCGTACCGATGGAAAAGGTGCAATTCCTGACCGTGCCGCGCCAGCCGTACAGCCAGGACGCGAATCGCGACGAACTTGTCCAGCCCGACGCGAAGAACCTCTTCGAGCGGCTGCGCGAGGACGACCCCGTATCGGTTTCGCCGGGCGGGAAGGACGAGCGGGACGCACAGGACGGGAAGAGCGAGGGAAAGAGTGACGACTCCGTGAAGAATTCGGGGAACGACAGCGACGGCGGCAGCGGCACCCCGGCAACGGGGAGCCCTTCCCCGGCCCCCACTTTCCAGGGGACAAACGCCGCGGTGGGCATGTGCGGGTAAAGCCGGACCCAAAGACAGCTCTTCAGTCCATGAAGATTGGGCAGATTGCCCGCTTGTAAGGGATGAGGAATTTGTCACTGGCGTCGCTGGACGTAGAACTGGGCGGATAGTGTGACGCGATCCGGTGCGTCCGGCCGCCAGGTCGCGCACTACAGGATCGAAAGACCGAGCGTCTTCGGGGGAAGACGCCTCGCGTGGCACCGACGGAGGATTCAAGCAACCGTGGATGCGCAAAGCCGTGGACAGGCGGACGAATTCGACCCCGCCGACCAGTGGGTCCTCAACCCGCAGACCGGTAACTACGAACTGCGACTGGACCACTCCACAGGGCAGCCGCCCGCCCCCCAGCCCCGTGGCTCCAGAAGAGCGGGCGCTCCGCGAAAGGAGCCCGCGCGTCCCTCCACCGACGAGGGATCGCGGACGCGAGAACAACCGCGCGTGGAATCGCCTACGGAGTCGGGCGCGGAATCGCGTACGGACTCACGCGCGGAGTCCCGTTCCGGGGGGCGCGGTCGCGGTGGGACGCGCGCCAACGTTCCGGGCCAGCGCAGCCGCCGTGCGGGAAAGGGCCAGGCCGAAGCGGCGACCGCCGTCGTCGGCCGCCGCAAGCGCAAGCCCCAGAAGTCGCGCAAGAAGAAGGCGCTGGTGTGGACCGGCGGCGTGCTGGCGTTCCTCCTCGTGGGCCTCTCCGTCACCGGGTACTTCGTCTACCAGCACTTCAACGGCAACATCGACACGATCGACGTCCAGGGCGCGGGCAGTGGTGGCTTCAAGAAGGACAAGCCCATCAACATCCTGCTGATCGGTACGGACAAGCGGACCGGCGCGGGCAACGAGGGGTACGGCGACGCGGGGAGTGTCGGCCACGCCGAGACCACCCTGCTGTTCCATGTCTCCAAGGACCGTACGAACGCGACGGTGCTCTCCATCCCGCGTGACCTGATCACCGACATCCCCGACTGCGAGACCAAGACCGCCGACGGCATCGAGGTCATCCCGGGCGCCCAGCAGTCTCGCTTCAACATCAGCCTCGGCCAGAACGGCCGGGACCCGGGCTGCACGATGCGCACCGTCAAGGAACTCACCGGGCTCACGGTCGATCACTTCATGATGGCCGACTTCGACGCGGTCAAGACGATGTCGACCGCGGTGGGCGGTGTGGAGGTGTGTGTGGCCAAGGACGTCAACGACCCGAAGTCGCATCTCAAGCTGAGCAAGGGCACGCACACCATCCAGGGCGAGCAGGCGCTCGCCTTCGTCCGTACCCGGCACGCCTTCGGCAACGAGAGCGATCTGAGCCGGATCGAGACCCAGCAGCAGTTCCTCAGCTCGATGATCCGGAAGATGAAGTCGGGCGACACTCTGACCAGCCCCAGCAAGCTGTTCAAGCTGGCGGAGGCAGCGACCAACGCGCTCACGGTCGACAGCGGCATCGGCAGCATCCAGAAGCTCAGCGATCTGGCCATGGAGCTCGCCAAGGTCGACCCGAAGAACATCACCTTCACGACGCTGCCGGTGCTCGACAACCCGGCGGAGGTCGTCAAGGCCACGGTGGTGGTCAACGAGGCCCAGGCCAAGCCGCTGTTCTCAATGATGCGGAACGATGTCTCCCTGACCGAGGTGGAGCAGAAGGAGAAGGCGGACGAGAAGGCCGCCAAGGCCAAGCAGGAAGCACTCCTCAAGGGAACCAAGGCCGACGCGTCGGACGTACGGGTCGATGTGTTCAACGGCGGCGGTCCGCAGGGCTCCGCGCAGGAGACCCTGAACTGGCTCCAGAACACCGAGGGCGTACTGAAGTCCACCAACAAGGGCAACGCCCCGGCGGATGTGGCCAAGACGACCCTGGAGTACGCGCCCAACCAGGCCGACCAGGCACGGGCGCTCGCGGAGATGATGGGGCTGCCCGCCGCCGGGATGAAGCCGGGCACCGAGGACGCCGAGGGGCTTGAGGCGATGACGCTGACCCTCGGGAAGGATTTCAAGGGCGCGGGAGTGCCCATTACCGGACCGGCGAAGGCGCCGGAAGGTGTGCAGAAAGTGGAAGCGGACAAGCAGGTCTGCGCCAAGTGACGCCGGAGCGCCGGCCCATACGGACGGCCTGAAGAGGGAGTCTGGATGGGTCAGAGCAGCGTACGACGGGAGGGGGCGCGCCAAGGCGTCCCGCAGGCGGGGGAGTTGGGCTGGGACGACAGCCTGTACGACGGTCAGGGCGCGCGGCCGGACGGCGCGCCTATGGACGGCGATAACAGCGACGGCGGTAACAGCGACGGCACCGGTGGCGATGGCACCGGTGGCGACGGCAAGGGCCGGCGTAAGGACGGGCGTGGCAAGGGCGGGCGCGATGGCACGGCGCGCAGACGGTCGAAACGCGGCCCCTGGCGAATACTTCGCTGGGTCGCCGCCGGGCTGTCACTGCTGCTGCTCGGGACGGCCGGCGCCGGCTATCTCTACTACCGCCATCTCAACGGCAATATCCGCAGCGGCGAGCGCAGCAACGGCGCCAGCGGCCTGGACAAGCCCGCGGCCAACTCGGCGGGCCAGACCCCGCTGAACATCCTGCTGATCGGCTCCGACAGCCGGGCCGACCCCGAGAACGTCAAGCTGGGCGGCAGCAAGGACACGGCGGGCAACCCGCCGCTCGGCGACGTACAGATGCTCGTCCATGTCTCCGCCGACCGGAAGAACGCCTCGGTCGTGAGCATCCCGCGCGACACCCGGGTCGACATCCCGGAGTGCAAGGACGCCGACACCGGCAAGGTCTACCCGCGGACCAACGCCATCATCAACGAGACGCTGGCCCGCGGCGGCCCCGGCTGCACCCTGTCCACCTGGGAGAAGCTGACCGGTGTCTATATCGACCACTGGATGACGATCGACTTCGCGGGCGTCGTGAAGATGGCCGACGCGATAGGCGGTGTCGATGTCTGCGTCAACGACAACGTCTGGGACCGGCCGCTGCCCGGGGTCCCGGGAGGCTCGGGACTGAAGCTCACGAAGGGTACGCACCAGATCCAGGGCGAGCAGGCGCTCCAGTGGCTGCGTACCCGGCACGCCTTCGAGAGCGACCTCGGCCGTGCCAAGGCCCAGCACATGTACATGAACTCGATGATCCGCGAGCTCAAGTCGCAGAGTGTGTTCACCGACACCGCCCGGCTGACCGGTCTCGCGGAGGCGGTTACGAAGTCGCTGGAGGTCTCCGAGGAGATCGACACGGTCAAGAAGCTGTTCGATCTGGCCATGCAGCTCAAGAGCGTGCCGACGAACCGCCTCACCATGACGACGATGCCGACCGTGCAGGATCCGCAGAACGTGAACCATCTGATCGCGGCGGAGACGGACTCCCGCAAGCTGTGGTCGATGCTCCGCGACGACGTGGCCTTCGACAGCAACGGCGACAAGGCGGAGAGCGGCAAGAAGAAGCCGTCCGGGCCGGCCACGAAGGACCCGTCCTCGGCGCCCGCCGACACCGGCGTGATCGTACGCAACGGCACCGGCGGCGCCCAGAGCCCGGTGCCGCGCCGCGCGGCCGATGTCGCGAGCACACTCAACGGCAAGGGCTACACCCTGGCCAAGGCCGACTCGCGACAGACCCCTCAGGAGACGAGCACGGTCAACTATCCGAGCGCGGACATGGAGGGGGACGCCCAGGCGGTGGCCAAGGCTCTCGGCATTCCGTTGGCGTCGGTGACGAAGTCGACGGATGTCTCGGGGGTCACGGTGGTCGTGGGCGCCGACTGGCGCAGCGGCTCCTCCTTCCCGAAGGAGGCCGAACCGAAGGCCGGCGGCATACCGGACACGGCGGACGCGCTCAACGGCGCGAAGGAGGACGCCTGCATGGACGTCTACGCGCCGTACCGCTTCTAGGAAGCTCGGCAGAGACGTGAGCGCCGTCCGGTGGTGGTCCGCCGGACGGCGCTCACGTCTGTGTCAGGGAGTTGAGCGTCTATGCCAGGGAGTTACGCGTCGACCGGCTGCGCCGCCGGGCGGCGGCTCGCGATGACCTTCTTCGCCAGCGACCGCGGGCTGGTCAGGAAGCCGTAGCCCCACGACATGTGCATGGTGGCCAGCGCCACCGGGATCTGGAGCCGGGCCTTCAGCGACAGCCCCTTGCCCGCCGGGACGGAGCCCGCCGCGATCGCGGCGAGATAGCCGGCCGGTACGACCAGGCCCCAGGGTGTCAGCACGGCGCCGGCCACGATGCCCGCGGCGATGGCGCAGACGGCCGTCGGCGGGGCGAGATAGCGCAGATTGATCGAGCCCGAGTGGTAACGGGCGACGACATGGCGCCAGCGGCCGTAGTCCTTGTACTGCTTGGCGAGCGCCCGGACCGAGGGCCGCGGGCGGTACTGGACGCGCAGCTCGGGCGAGAACCAGATGGCGCCGCCCGACTCGCGGATACGGAAGTTCAGTTCCCAGTCCTGGGCGCGGATGAACTCCTCGTTGTAGCCGCCCTGCCGCTCCAGCGCCTCGCGCCGGAAGACACCCAGATACACGGTTTCGGCGGGCCCGGCCTCGCCTCCGGTGTGGAACGCCGCGTTGCCGACGCCGATCTTCGACGTCATGGCGGCGGCGACCGCGTTCTCCCAGTCGTTCTCGCCCTCGGCGTGCATGATGCCGCCGACGTTCTGCGCGCCTGTCTCCTCCAGGAGCCGGACGGCGGTCGCGATGTAGTTCGGCGAGAGCATCCCGTGCCCGTCGACCCGTACCACGACGGGGTGCCTGGACGCCTTGATCGCGGCGTTCAGCGCGGCCGGGGTGCGGCCGGTCGGGTTGGGTACGGTCTTGACGCGAGCACGCTCATGGGACGCGGTCTCCCGTACCAGCTCCGCGGCGATCTCGTCCGTACGGTCCGTGGACGGGCCGAGCGCGATCACCACCTCCATCTCGCCGTCGTACTCCTGCTCCAGGATGTGCCGGACGGAGTTCCTCAGATGGCGTTCCTCATTGAGCACCGGCATGATCACGGAGACCGCGGGCGGCAGGGCAGGCATGTGGTCCTTCAAGGGTCCTTCGGCGGCGGTATGACCGCCCACGTTACCGCGAACGGGGGACAGCGACGCGCGCCGCCCGGTTGCGGACCGGTGTCACTGATCGTATGGGCCTACCGTGCACACGGTCCCCTCACCATCCCCCCTTCACGCACGATCCCTGTTCACGCGGAGGTGTTTCCCCGTGCCCACGCCGCCCCGCACCACCCGCCGCCCGGCCCCGTCCCGGCGGCCCGGGACGCCGCGACAGCCGCGCTGGGGAATGCGGATGGCGACGACGCTCTCCGTACTGGTTCTGGGGGCCGGCGGGATCGGCCACGCGGTGATGACCAGCCTCGACACCGGCATCGACCGGGTCGATCCGTTCAAGGACATGAAGAACCGCCCTTCCGCGGGCCACGGTCTCAACCTCCTGCTCGTCGGCACGGACGGCCGCGACAAGATCACGGAGGAGGAGCGCCAGAAGTACCGGCTCGGCGGCGAGCCCTGCAACTGCACCGACACGGTCATGCTGGTGCATCTGTCCGCGGACGGTGAGCGCGCCAGCGTCGTGAGCGTGCCGCGCGACAGTTACGCGGAGCTTCCCGAACACACCGACGCGGCCACCGGCAAGCGTCATGAGCCGCACGCGGTGAAGCTCAACGCGGCGTACGCGGAGGGCGGGCCGCATCTGACGGTCAGCACCGTCGAACGCATGACGGGGGTGAAGATCAGCCACTATCTGGAGGTCGACTTCACCAGCTTCATGAAGACGGTGGACGCCCTGGGCGGCGTCGAGATCTGTACACCCCGAGCGCTGAAGGACTCGTACACCGGGCTCGATCTGACCCCGGGCACGCACAGCATGAACGGCGGCCAGGCGCTCCAGTACGTTCGGTCGCGGCATATCGACGGCGCGGCCGACCTGGGGCGTATGCAGCGCCAGCAGCGCTTCCTGGCCGCGCTGATCGACCGGGCCACCAGCAGCGGAGTCCTGTTGAACCCGGTGCGGTTCAAGGAGGTCGCCTCGACCATGCTCGCCTCGGTACGGGCCGACGCGGGCTTCGGTACGGAGCAGTTGCTCGCCCTCAACGAGGCGATGCGCGGCTTCTCGCCCTCCTCGTCGGAGTTCACGTCGGTGCCGCTGGCCGGTGACGGCGAATCGGTCAAGGGGGTCGGTTCCACGGTGAAGTGGGATCCGGTGAAATCGCGGGAGCTGTTCCGCGCGCTGCGCGAGGACAGACCGCTGACGTCGGCGCGCGGACCGGCGGCCTCGCGGTCCGCGGCGGAGCCCGAGCCGGGACGGGAATCGGGCTCGGAACGGGAATCGGCGAAGCAAGGGGAGCCGGCCAGGAAGGACGAGTCGGCCGAGCCGGCCGAGTCCGCCAAGCCGGTCGATGTGAAGCCGCAGGATATCCGGGTGCAGGTCTACAACGGCACGCGTACGGACGGACTCGGCAAGCGGGTCGACGACGCGCTGCACGCCATCGGCTTCAACACGACCCGTACCCCGCTCAACTCCGACGGGCCGGACCTGGGGCGCACGGTCGTGCTGTACGACCCCCGCTGGGACCTTTCGGCGAAGTCCCTGGCGGCGGCGCTGCCCGGCAGCGAACTGCGCGCGGTGAAGCAGCAGGGCGCGACGCTCAAGGTGATGGCGGGGACGGACTTCACGGCGGTGAGGCCGGTACGCGCGCAGGAGGCCCCCAAGGGCCGGTTCGGGGCGACGACCGGCGACCAGGTGGTCTGTCCGTAACCACGGCAGCCGCGGCCACCGTGGAGCTGGGTGCGCCGCCGGTCAGCGGTGGTCGTCGATGCCCTCCGCCGCGCGCTTCGCCCGTAGCTCCTTGATCGCCCGTCGCCTGGCGAGCCGGTGCGTGCGCCGGATCTGCGCTTCCTGGTAGCGCCGCTTGTCCCGCTCCGTCTCCGGGATCACCGGGGGTACGGTCCGGGGCCTGCCGTCCGCGTCCACGGCGGCGAAGACCAGATAGGCGCTGCCGACCTGGGTCGCCGGGGTGGACTCGTTCCAGCGCTCGGCCATGACCCGTACGCCGACCTCCATCGAGGACCGCCCGGTCCAGTTGACCTGGGCGCGGACATGGACCAGGTCCCCGACCCGTACCGGCACGAGGAAGACCATCTCGTCCATCGAGGCGGTGACCGCCGGGCCGCCCGAGTGGCGTCCGGCGACGGCGCCCGCCGCGTCGTCGACCAGCTTCATGATCACGCCGCCGTGCACCGTACCGAGGAGGTTGGTGTCGCTGACGGTCATGATGTGGCTGAGCGTGGTGCGTGAGGCGGAGGTGGGCTTACCCGGGATATCGCTTTCCGGGGGTGGGACCTGGGCTGTCATGTCCTCCACCCTATGCGGGGCTCCCCCGGGCCCCGGAGGGAGTCCGGGCGACGCCGGTGCCCCGGTGCGATCCGCATTGCATCAGCTTGGCAACAGCACCGACCCGATTTCCCACCTCCCCTGTCTGGCGCACGGTCCGGCCCGGCACACTGGTCCGCATGAATGATTGGCCCGATGGATGGACCGGCGACCGCGGCGAGCGGAGCAACCGTTACGGGCGCGGCAGCGCGGGCGCGCAGCCCGAGGGCGCGCGCGCGATGCCGCATGTGCGGCCCCGCGGTGTCCCTCAGCAGTCCCAGGGGTACGACCGGGGCCATGAGCCCGGGTACGACAGCGGGTACAACACGGGCCAGGTCTACGGCTCGCCCCCCGGCGGAGGCCAGGGCGGCGGCCACGGCGGCCACGGCGGTCCGCCGCCGGGCGCCCCTCGCGGACCGCGGCAGGCGCCCGACTGGCGCCGCCGTATCAAGGTCGGCGCGCTGGCACTGGTCGTGGTGATCCTCGGTGTCTCCATCGGCACGTACTTCTGGGCGGACGGGAAGCTCAAGCGCGAGGTCGATCTCGCCAAGGTCATCGAGCGGCCGTCGTCGGGCGACGGCACGAACTATCTGATCGTCGGCTCGGACAGCCGCGAGGGCATGTCCGACGAGGAGAAGAAGAAGCTCCACACGGGCTCGGCCGAGGGCAAGCGCACCGACTCGATGATGATCCTGCACGACGGGTCGAGCGGTCCGACGCTGATCTCGCTGCCGCGCGACTCCAACGTGACGATCCCGTCGTTCGTCGGCTCGGAGTCCGGCAAGACGTATCCGAACACGGGCCGGCAGACCAAGCTCAACGCGGCGTACGCCGAGGACGGTCCCGAACTGCTCGTCCGTACCGTCGAGTTCAACACCGGCCTGCACATCGACCACTACGTCGAGATCGGCTTCGCGGGCTTCGCCAATATCGTGGACGCGATCGGCGGGGTGGAGCTGGACATCCCGAAGGCGTTCAAGGACAAGAAGTCCGGCGCCGACTTCCAGGCGGGCAAGCAGACCCTGGACGGCGAGCAGGCCCTCGCCTTCGTGCGGACGCGGTACGCCTTCGCCAACAGCGACCTGGACCGTACGAAGAACCAGCAGAAGTTCCTCGCGGCCCTGGCCTCGCAGACGGCGACGCCCGGCACGATCCTCAACCCGTTCGCGTTCTATCCGACGATGAGCGCCGGGCTGGACACGCTGATCGTGGACAAGGACATGTCGCTGTGGTCCCTGGGTCAGATGTTCTTCGCGATGAAGGGCGTCACGGGCGGCGAGGGTACGTCCATGAACATGCCGATCTCGGGCAGCGTGGGCGGCAATCTGGTCTGGGACAAGGCCAAGGTCAAGGAGCTGGTGAACCAGCTGAACAACGACGAGAAGGTCACGGTCTCCGGCAACTGATGTCCGACTCTCCCGCTCTGACGCCCGGTGCCGAGCCCAGTGCCCAGCCCGGTGCCGAGACAAGTGCCCAGCCCGGTGCCCAGCCCGGTGTCGACCACGAGCTGATCGAGGCGGCGGCGGAGGTCGCCAGGACCAGGTCCCGCGGCGAACTTCACACGATGGCCGCCGCGGCCCGCGCCGCGGACGGCCGCGTCATCACCGCGGTCAACGCGTACCACTTCACCGGAGGCCCCTGCGCCGAGCTGGTCCTCGTCGGCTCGGCGGCGGCGCGGGGCGTCTACGACCTGGACACGATCGTGGCGGTGGGCGACCGGGACCGCGGGGTGGTGCCGCCGTGCGGCCGGTGCCGGCAGTTCCTGTTCGACTACTTCCCGGATCTGAAGGTCATCGTCGGCGCGGGCGACCGGCTCCGTACCGTACGGATCTCCGCGCTCCTGCCGGAGACCTATGTCTGGGCGGACCACCAGTAGTCCGTCACAGACGGACATCGCGTACAACCTTCCTCCCGGGCCAGGGGTCGAATGTGCCGTAGATCAATGCGTGCGTGTCCGATGGGGGACCCTTGAGAAAGATCATGGCCGTGGTGAGCACGGCCGTCGCGCTCTCCGCATCCACTCTGGTCGCCGCGCCGACCGCACAGGCGGCGGAGGTCAACCTCCGTTCGTTCGCGTGGAGCGTCGAGAAGGACGGCAAGATCCATGTGCTCTACGAGCACTGGGACCGGAACTCGCTTCCGTCCGACGTCACTGTCCGGGTCCGCGCGAAGGGCGGTAACGCGGTGCTCGCCACGCTGGGCCTCAATGACGCCGGGCGCTGCACCACCGCGTCCGCCTGCGAGGAGCAGCAGTTCTGGACCGATCCGGTCCAACTGCCCGCGCTGGGTGTGTACACCGTGGACCTCGTGGTCCGGGCCGGCACCGCCGGCGAACTCGTCGACCGCGACAACGGTGAGGTCAACTACGGTCTCGCCCCGAAGCTGATCGCCACCGCCGACCGTCAGTCGGTGTCGTACGACCACCGCGTCGTCACGGTGAACGGCACGCTCTTCGCGCAGGACCCGAACACGCGCGAGATCAAACCGTTCGCGGGAGCCGGCGTCTACACCTGGTTCAAGTCCCCGGACTTCAGGACGGTGACCGTCGACAAGACGGGACGCTTCTCCGCGCCCTTCGAGTTCAGCGGGTACGAGACCAGCGCATCGATCGACGTCTCGTTCCAGGGGAACGACGCGACGTTCCCGGTGGCGGTGCGCAAGCAGCCGCTGAAACTGGCGGTGGACACCCCCGCCCGCACGGTCACGGCCCCCTACGGCAGCGATGTCCCCGCACGCGGCAAGGTGACCCGTACGGCCGACGACGGCACCGAGAAGCCGGCGGGCGGCGTCGGCGTCATGGTCGACGGCGGGCACATCACCAGCACCAACGCCGACGGCACCTTCTCCGGAGCCTTCCCGGCCACACGGAGCGGGGCCACGCGCCTTGAGCTGGGCCAGGAGCCGTGGTTCGAGAAGTGGGCGTCCCCGTACGACTTCCAGGTCAGGACGGCCGCCACCAGCACGTTCTCGGCGGTCGAAGCCGCTGTGGACAAGTACCGGAAGGTCACCTTCAGCGGCAAACTGGGCGTCACATCGGGCTCGTACCCCGCCGGGACGACGGGGCGCGTCTCCATCGATCACTCCTCGGACGGTCAGAACTGGTCGAGCACGGGCCAGTTCACGGCCACGTACGGAGCCGCCTTCAAGCAGACCGCTCCGTTGAAGGGCTCGACCGGCAGCTACTGGCGCCTGCGCCACCTGGGCGCCACGGGCGTGGAGAGCCGCGTCTACAAGCTCGGCCGCCAGTACACCGAGATCCGGAGTGACGACGTCACCCCCGAGGGCGTACGCAAGGGCACGAAGCTGACGGCCAAGGGCACGCTGAGGCAGAAGTCCGGCTCCACCTGGAAGGCGTACGCCGGCCAGAAGGTCCGCGTCTACTTCAAGCCCGCCACGCGCGGCGCGGTCTGGAAGGAGCTGGGCAGCGCCACGACCCTCACCAACGGCACGTTCAGCAAGCAGTTCACGGCGCAGCAGGACGGCACGTGGCAGATGCGCTACGTCGACACGGTGAAGACGCACTACGCGTCCAGCGGCCGCGAGGACTACGTCGACATCCGCTGAGGGCGCGCCGAACCCGAAGCGGGACGGCCTCAGGTCCCTGAGGGCCTGGGGCCGCCGCCCCTCGTTCAGGTGATCAAATACGGGAGAACGCGCCCTAGCCGAACTGCCCCGGAGGATGCGCCCAGAGCACCACGGCGTCGTAGCCGTGCCGTTCCCGGATCGCGGCTTTCAGATACTCGACAGGCGGCGCGACCAGGTGGTCCCTGCCATCCGGGTCGGTCCGCTGCGCACAGAGGCCGGCCGGGAACGCGAACAGTTCCTCGCGTTCGTCATCCACCGGCCCTTCGGAGTCCTGCGGGATGGGCCGGTACGTAACACGCAGCTCAAGGCTTTCCTCTCTCATCCGGTCACGCTATCCGCCACCCGGACGGGAGGTCGGCAGCCCAGCCGCAGGGTCACGAGAACGGCCGAAGCAGAGCGGACAGGACGAGGGCGCCCCCTGTCCGGCCAGGCGCGCACGCGCGACGAACTGGGCGAGCAGGACGGTCTGTTCACGTGCCTCGGTGGCGGCGGAACACCTGCCGAAGGTCAGACACGGCCAGCAGCCTATCCAGCCTCTCGACGCTCCGAACATGCCGAAACGCCCCTGCTCTCGCGTGGAAGAGCAGGGGCGCGGTGTTGGGTGCGACGAGCTGCGGCACGGATACAGGTGAAGACGGTCGGCGCCTGTGGGCTGTGCTGGACCTGTAATCCGTCCTGTCAGGCCCCATCGCCGTCCATCCGGGCCGGGGGCCCTTGGTTCGGTGCCGCCACGCTGTGCGCGCGAATACCGGCGACCACCCGTCATGAGACGGACCCCACTCCGTGCAGAAGCTAGGCGCGCGTGGTCGCCGGTTAAGCCCCCCGAGCTTGCGAGCACCCGGAGGCTTCGGAGCCTAGGTTACGGCGCTGCGTCTGGGAAGAGTTCTCCGAATGCCGCCCGGTCGTAGATGGTGCCACTCGTTGGCCTCCGGGGCGGGTTGGGCGTCGGTACGGGCCGCGCCGCCGAGGTCGCCGTCGAATTCTTGGCGGCCTTCTTCGGTATCTCGTGCACCGCCGCACCCGCGCCGCGGAACTCCCGGGCGGGGGTGACCGACTCGTTCATCTTCATCCGTCTTCTTCTGCTTCCTCAACGGAATCGACGAGAATTGAAAGCATCTCGCGAAGAATTTCGGGCTCACGCTCGACGGCAAATGCTTCGAGGGTGTGAAGGGGTACGATCGCGTCCTCGTACTCGATGGGGACATTTGAACAAATCAGTGGAACTCGGTTGAAGATATTCCGATCAGATTCTCCGCTGTCGTGGTAGGCCCAACGGCTTGGAGTGGCACGGCGCCACGTCTCGCCAATGTATCGAACCGCCCCATCGGTAAATTCGGCGTTATCGTCCGACTTGACGGCTGCGCGATCCGGGTACCGCCCCAGGAGTATCGGTTCGAGTGCATCGAGTGAGTCGATTGAGAAGTCGAAATTGAATTCTCCGGGAAGGTGGCGTTCGCGCCATCGATTCAGTGCATCATCCATCTCGGCGAGCCAATTTTCAAGGAACTGAATCGCGTATGCGGTCATCCTCGCACGGTCTTCCGCCATGTACGCTTCGGTCGAGTTTCCTTCGGGCATCTGATCCGGCTCCAAAATCGGGTGAATTCAAACTGCCGAGACTATGGTATCGGCGAGGGAAGTACCAGCGGCACAGGTTGCGGGAAGAGAAGATCGGGCGCAAGAAGAAGGCGGCGCCGGAACCGGCGCCGTTCTTCGGAGATTTCGTCACGCCGCACGCGGACCGCTGGGCGCAGCCTGCGGGCGGCGCGCGCATTCTGTTGGTATCCCAGTCGCCCGACAGCGACCATGCGAACGACCCCCGGCATCACGCCGGGGGCCGTGGTGTTTGCGCAGGCCGCCGACCTGCGCAAACCCTGCTAGGGAAGGTTCCGGGCCATCACGATGCGCTGGACCTGGTTCGTGCCCTCGTAGATTTGCGTGATCTTCGCGTCGCGCATCATCCGCTCGACCGGGTAGTCGCGCGTGTAGCCGTACCCGCCGAGGAGTTGCACCGCGTCCGTGGTGATCTCCATGGCCGCGTCGGAGGCGAAGCACTTGGCCGCCGCGCCGAAGAAGGTGAGGTCTTCCTTGGCGCTGCCCGCGGAGACGCGCTCCGACCTGGCGGCGGCGGAGTAGGTGAGCTGGCGGGCCGCCTCCAGCTTCATGGCCATGTCGGCCAGCATGAACTGCACGCCCTGGAAGTCGGCGATCGGCTTGCCGAACTGCTTGCGCTCCTGGACATAGCCCTTGGCATAGTCGAGCGCGCCCTGTGCGATGCCGAGTGCCTGGGCCGCGATCGTGATGCGGGTGTGGTCCAGGGTCTTCATGGCGGTGGCGAAGCCCGTACCCTCCTCGCCGATCAGCCGGTCCGCGGGGATACGGACGTTGTCGAGGTAGACCTCGCGCGTCGGGGAGCCCTTGATGCCCAGCTTCTTCTCCGGGGCGCCGAAGGAGACGCCCTCGTCGCCCTTCTCGACCACGAACGCACTGATGCCCTTGGTGCGCTTGTCCGGGTCGGTGACGGCCATGACCGTGTAGTACTCGGAGACGCCGGCGTTGGTGATCCAGCGCTTCACGCCATTGAGGACGTAGTGGTCGCCGTCCCGTATCGCCTTGGTCTTCATACCGCCCGCGTCGGAGCCCGCGTCCGGCTCGGAGAGGCAGTACGAGAACATCGCGTCGCCCTTGGCCAGCGGGCCCAGGTATGTCTTCTTGAGGTTCTCTGAGCCGGAGAGGATCACCGGCAGCGAGCCGAGCTTGTTCACGGCCGGGATCAGCGAGGAGGAGGCGCAGACGCGCGCGATCTCCTCGATGACGATCACGGTGGCCAGGGCATCGGCGCCCGCGCCGCCGTACTCCTCGGGGACATGGACCGCGTGCAGATCGGAGGCGACCAGCGCGTCCAGGGCCTCCTGCGGGAAGCGCGCCTCCTCGTCCACCGCCGCGGCGAACGGGGCGATCTTCGCCTCCGCGAGCGCGCGCACGGTCTCGCGGAGCATGTCGTGCTCTTCGGACGGGCGGTACAGGTCGAAATCAGCCGATCCGGCCACGGTCTTTCACTCCCCAGGATGCTAACTACCGTTAAGTAACACAATTTTAGGGGGCCGAGGCACCGCAGGCATAGGTGAGTTTGCCGACAGCACTCCGTACTGGGAGAAGTGCCCCTGCGAAGCCCCTGCTACGCGCGGCTATGCTCGGGCCCGCACCTGCCCGCATCCCCCTGGAGCACTCACATGGCCCTCAAGATCACCGTGATCGGCACCGGCTATCTCGGCGCCACACACGCCGCGGCCATGGCGGAGCTGGGCTTCGAGGTCCTTGGCCTCGATGTGGTGCCCGAGAAGATCGAGCTGCTTTCCGCGGGCCGGGTCCCGATGTACGAGCCCGGTCTCGAAGAGCTGCTGCGCAAACATGTCGCCGGGATCGAGGGATCGAGCGGGCGGCTGCGGTTCACCATGGACTGGGCGGAGATCGCGGAGTTCGGCGATGTGCACTTCGTCTGTGTGAACACCCCGCAGAAGCATGGCGAGTACGCCTGCGACATGTCGTACGTCGACTCCGCCGTCGAGAGCCTTGCCAAGCATCTGGGCAGGCCCGCGCTGGTCGTCGGCAAGTCGACGGTGCCCGTGGGCAGCGCGGAACGGCTCGCGGCCCGCATCGTCGAACTCGCGCCCGCGGGCGGCGAGGTGGAGCTGGCCTGGAACCCGGAGTTCCTGCGCGAGGGCTTCGCCGTACAGGACACGCTGCACCCCGACCGGATCGTGGTGGGCGTACGCAGTGAGCACGCCGAACGCGTGCTGCGCGAGGTGTACGCGACGCCGGTGGGCGAGGGGTCGCCGTTCATAGTGACGGACTTCCCGACCGCCGAGCTGGTGAAGACCTCCGCGAACTCCTTCCTGGCCACGAAGATCTCGTTCATCAACGCGATGGCGGAGGTCTGCGAGGCGGCCGGCGGCGATGTGGTGAAGCTGGCGGAGGCGCTTGGGCACGACGAGCGGATCGGGAAGAAGTTCCTGCGCGCCGGGATCGGCTTCGGCGGCGGCTGTCTGCCGAAGGACATCCGGGCCTTCATGGCGCGGGCGGGCGAGCTGGGTGCGGACCAGGCGCTGACGTTCCTGCGCGAGGTCGACTCGATCAATATGCGGCGCCGCGGGCACATGGTGGAGCTGGCGCGCGAGGCCGTGGGCGGCGACTCGTCGTTCCTGGGGAAGCGGGTCGCGGTGCTGGGGGCGACCTTCAAGCCGGACTCGGACGATGTACGGGACTCCCCCGCGCTCAATGTCGCGGGGCAGATCCACCTCCAGGGCGGCCAGGTGACGGTGTACGACCCCAAGGGCATGGAGAACGCCAAGCGGCTCTTCCCGACGCTGAGGTACGCGCCGTCCGCGCTGGACGCGGTGCGCGGCGCCGATGTCGTCCTGCATCTGACGGAGTGGCGCGAGTTCCGCGAGCTGGACCCGGCGGCC
This sequence comes from Streptomyces sp. NPDC056835, assembly GCF_042789485.1. Taxonomy (NCBI): domain Bacteria; kingdom Bacillati; phylum Actinomycetota; class Actinomycetes; order Kitasatosporales; family Streptomycetaceae; genus Streptomyces; species Streptomyces sp. NPDC056835. The sequence continues at coordinate 59,472 of NZ_JBHUBB010000031.1, read as the reverse complement.
CTGGGCGAGGCCGCGTCACGCCGGCTGATCCTGGACGGACGTAACGCGCTGGACCCGGCGCGGTGGCGCGCGGCGGGCTGGACGTACCGCGCGATGGGGCGCCCGCGCGCCTGAGCCCCCCGCGTCTGAGCCCCCGCGCCCGAGCCGGGGCGCCGCCCTCGCGCCCGAGCCGGGGCGCCTGAGCCCGCGCGCCTGAGCCGGGGCGCCGCCCTCGCGCGCTCCGCGGGAGAGCGCGGCTCTCCTCAGCCGTCCAGGTCCTGGATCGTCGCGAGCGACGGACCCCGTTCGTCCCGCAGGCCCCGCGCCACGTCCTCCGCCGCGCGCAGCACCCGTACCGCGTTCTGCCACGTCAGCTTCGCCAGGTCCGCGGTGGACCACTTACGGGCGAGGAGTTCCGCGATCAGGTTCGGATAGCCCGCGACGTCGTCCAGGCCGGCCGGGGTGAAGGCCGTGCCGTCGAAGTCGCCGCCGATGCCGATGTGATCGATGCCGGCGGTCTCGCGCATATGGTCCAGATGGTCCGCGACCGTCGCCGCCGTGGCGGTCGGGCGGGGGTGGGACGCCTCGAACGCCTGATGGATCTCCATCGCGCGCGCGGTGGTGTCGAGCGGGTGCAGACCATGGGCCCGCATGTTCTCGTCCGCGGCCTGGGTCCAGGCCACCGCGGCCGGGAGGATGAACTTCGGTACGAACGTGGCCATCGCCACGCCGCCGTTCGCGGGCAGCTTCTCCAGCACGTCGTCCGGGATATTGCGCGGGTGGTCGCAGACCGCCCGTGCCGACGAGTGCGAGAAGATCACCGGCGCCCCGCTCGCGGCGAGCGCGTCGCGCATCGTCGTGGCGGCCACATGCGAGAGGTCGACCAGCATGCCGGTCCGGTTCATCTCGCGGACCACCTCGCGGCCGAAGGCCGAGAGACCGCCCACACCCGGCACATCCGTCGCCGAGTCCGCCCACGCGAGGTTGTCGTTATGGGTGAGCGTCATATAGCGGACACCCAGGGTATGGAGGGCCCGCAGGGTGGCGAGGGAGTTGTTGATGGAGTGGCCGCCCTCGGCGCCCATCAGGGAGGCGATCCTGCCGTGTCGCCGCGCCGTCTCCATGTCGTCCGCCGTCAGGGCGCGGGAGAGGTCGCCGGGATAGCGGGCGAGCAGCCGGCCGACCACGTCGATCTGCTCCAGCGTCGCGCTGACCGCGTCGTCACCGGCCATGTCGGACCGTACGTACACGGACCAGAACTGCGCGCCGACGCCGCCGCGCCGCAGCCGGGGGATGTCCGTGTGCAGCTTCCCCGACAGATCGTCCGCGATGTCGAGCCGGTCCAGGTCGTAGCCCACGTGCTCGCGCAGCGCCCAGGGCAGGTCGTTGTGTCCGTCGACCACCGGGAAGTCGGCCAGCAGGGCTCGGGCCTCGTCGAGGAAGGGCGTGGAGTCCATGGCCGTGACCGTCACTTTCCGAATCCGAAGTGGTCCGCGCCTTCGACTTTGGCGCGCAGCCGCTTGCCCTTCGCCGTCGCCTGATCGTTCAGTTCCTGCAGGAACTCCCGCATCCTGGCCTGGAGTTCGGGGTCGTGGGCGGCGAGGATACGGGCGGCGAGCAGCCCCGCGTTCCGGGCGCCGCCGACCGAGACCGTGGCCACCGGTACACCGGCGGGCATCTGGACGATGGACAGCAGTGAGTCCATGCCGTCGAGGTACTTCAGCGGTACGGGGACGCCGATCACCGGCAGCGGGGTCACCGAGGCGAGCATGCCCGGCAGATGCGCCGCGCCGCCCGCGCCCGCGATGACCGCCTTGAGGCCGCGCCCGGCGGCCTCCTCGCCGTACGCGATCATCTCGCGCGGCATGCGGTGCGCGGAGAGGACATCGACCTCGTACGGGATCTCGAACTCGTGGAGGGCCTTCGCGGCGGCCTCCATGACGGGCCAGTCGGAGTCCGAGCCCATGACGACGCCGACCAGGGGAGCAACAGTCATTCGGTGATCGTTCCTCGGAGATAGCCGGCGGCGTGGCGGGCGCGCTCCAGCACGTCGTCCAGGTCGTCGCCGTAGGTGTTGACATGCCCCACCTTGCGGCCGGGTTTCACGTCCTTGCCATACATATGGATCTTCAGTCGCGGGTCCCGGGCCATGCAGTGCAGATAGGCCGCGTACATGTCCGGATAGTCGCCGCCCAGCACATTGCACATGACCGTCCAGGGCGCACGCGGGCGCGGGTCGCCGAGCGGCAGATCGAGCACGGCGCGCACATGGTTGGCGAACTGCGAGGTGATCGCGCCGTCCTGGGTCCAGTGCCCGGAGTTGTGCGGGCGCATGGCCAGCTCGTTGACGAGGATCCTGCCGTCGCTGGTTTCGAAGAGCTCCACCGCGAGATGGCCCACGACCCCCAGTTCGGCGGCTATCCGCAGGGCGAGCCGCTGGGCCTCGCCCGCCAGCTCGTCCGGCAGTCCGGGCGCGGGGGCGATGACGGTGTCACAGACGCCGTCGACCTGCCGGGACTCGACCACCGGGTACGCCACGGCCTGGCCGTGCGGGGAGCGGACGATGTTCGCGGCGAGCTCGCGTACGAAGTCGACCTTCTCCTCGGCGAGCACGGGGACCCCGGCGCGGAAGGGCTGCTCGGCGTCCTCCTCGGACCGTACGAACCAGACGCCCTTGCCGTCATAGCCGCCGCGCACCGTCTTGAGGATGATCGGGAAGCCGCCCACCTCGGCGGCGAAGGCCGTCGCGTCGGCCGGGCCGGTGACGATGCGGTGGCGCGGGCAGGGCGCGCCCAGCTCGGTCAGCCTGGCGCGCATCACACCCTTGTCCTGCGCGTGCACCAGCGCGTCGGGGCCGGGCCTGACCGGGATTCCGTCCGCCTCCAGGGCGCGCAGATGCTCGATCGGCACATGCTCGTGATCGAACGTGATCACATCGCAGCCGCGCGCGAAGTCACGCAGCGTGTCCAGGTCGCGGTAGTCGCCGACGACGACATCGCTCACCACCTGGGCCGCCGAGTCCTGCGGGGTGTCACTGAGGAGCTTGAATCTGAGGCCGAGGGGGATGCCCGCCTCGTGGGTCATACGGGCGAGCTGACCGCCGCCGACCATGCCGACTACCGGGAACGTCACGCCCCCAGGGTATCCGCCGCCCGGCGGGCACCGTCCCCGAGTACCGCCGCGGCCTCTTCCCGTACGGGCGTCCCCCGTACGGGCGCCACCCACCGTGACCGAGCGTGACGTACGGTCCCCCAGGCGGCGGAAGGGGCCGCTGGTTAGCATGGTTCGGAACTGACATCGACCGGACGGGGCTGAACGGGCATATGAGCGAACGGGGCGCACTCCGCGTGCGACTGGACCGGCTCGTCCGCGAGGTGGTCAAGTTCGGCGCGGTGGGCGGCGCGGGGCTGCTGGTCAACCTGCTGGTCTTCAATCTCGTACGGCACACCACCACGCTCCCCGTGGTGCGGGCCAGCATCCTGGCCACCGTCGTCGCGATCGCCTTCAACTACGTGGGCTTCCGCTACTTCACCTACCGGGACCGGGACAAGAGCCGCCGCACGAAGGAGCTGACGCTCTTCCTGCTGTTCAGCGTGGTCGGCCTGGTCATCGAGAACGGTGTGCTCTACGCGGCGACGTACGGCTTCGGCTGGGACAGTCCGCTCCAGAGCAATGTGTTCAAGTTCCTCGGTATCGGGATCGCGACGCTCTTCCGCTTCTGGTCGTACCGCACCTGGGTCTTCCGTGCCCAGCCGGCGGCGAGCACGCGGCTGCCGGACGAATCGTTCCTGGAGCGGAAGCGCACGCGGCCCGACCGCGTCCGCGGCTGAGAAGCCATACCCCCGGGCTGAGAGAAGCCGTACACCCGGGCTGAGAAGCCATACACCCGGAAAGCCGTGTCCCCGGTCAGCGGACCGGTCGCTCCGGGGATTTCGGCGCCTTGCGGGTGACGGCCTCCCGGCTCAGGAAGAGCGCGAAGACCGGCGGCTGCTGCTGGAGCAGTTCCAGCCGGCCGCCGTCCGCCTCCGCCAGGTCGCGGGCCACGGCGAGGCCGATCCCGGTGGAGTTGCGGCCGCTGATGGTGCGCTCGAAGATCCGGGCCCCGAGGTCCGCCGGTACGCCGGGGCCCTCGTCGGTCACCTCGATGACGGCCTGGTTGCCGGTGACGCGGGTGCGCAGGGCGACCGTACCGCCCCCGTGCATGAGTGAGTTCTCGATCAGCGCGGCCAGCACCTGGGCGACCGCGCCCGGCGTGCCGACGGCCCGCATCCCCTGCCGCCCCGAGCAGACGATGGCCCGCCCGGCACTGCGGTAGGCCGGGCGCCACTCCTCGATCTGCTGTTTGACGACCTCGTCGAGATCGAAGGCGACGGCGGAGCCGGTACGCGGGTCGCGCGCGTTGGTGAGCAGCCGCTCCACCACATCGGTCAGCCGCTCGACCTGCGCCAGCGCGACCATCGCCTCTTCCTTGACCGTGTCCAGGTCGTCGGTGGCGGAGATCTCCTCCAGCCGCATGGACAGGGCGGTCAGCGGCGTACGGAGCTGATGCGAGGCGTCCGCGGCGAGCCGCCGCTCGGCGGTGAGCATCCGGGCGATGCGCTCGGCGCTGGAGTCGAGGACATCGGCGACCCGGTCCAGCTCGGGCACCGCGTACCGCTTGTGCCGGGGCCGCGGATCGCCGGAGCCCAGGCGCTCGGCGGTCTCGGCGAGGTCGGTGAGCGGGGAGGCCAGCTTGTTCGCCTGGCGTACGGCGAGCAGGACGGCGGCGATGACCGCGAGCAGCGCCACAGCGCCGATGATCAGGAGGGTGCGGCCGACCTCACGGGTCACGGAGGAGCGTGGCTCCTCGACGATGACGGTCTCGCCCTCCTCGCCCTTCGCCTTGCCACGGATGACGCTGCCGGTCGGCCGCTCACCGATCTGGACGACGGGCCGGCCCGGGATCTCGATCCGGGCGTACCGCGTCTGGTTGATCTGTTCGACCAGCACCTTGGCGCTGATGTGGTCACCGCCGAGGAGACGGCTGTCGACAATGCTCACCAGCCGCACCGCCTCGGAGTCCACGCTCTCCTGGGCGCTGCTGCTGATCGTGCGGGTCTCGACGATGACGAGCGAGACCCCGAAGACGGCGATGACGACGAGCACCACGGCGAGCGTGGAGTTGATCAGACGACGGCGCAAGGTGCCTTGGGCCCTAACTCTTCTCGAACCGGAAGCCGACACCCCGCACGGTGGCGATATAGCGCGGGTTGGCGGCGTCGTCACCGAGCTTCTTGCGCAGCCAGGAGATATGCATGTCGAGGGTCTTGGTCGACGACCACCAGGTGGTGTCCCAGACCTCGCGCATCAGCTGGTCACGGGTGACGACCCGGCCCGCGTCCCGGACGAGGACCCGTAGCAGGTCGAACTCCTTGGCGGTGAGCTGAAGTTCCTCCTCGCCCATCCAGGCGCGGTGCGACTCGACGTCGATCCGTACGCCATGGGTGGCGGGGGCGGGTACGGGGTCGGAGGCGCCGCGCCTGAGCAGTGCCCGTACGCGCGCCAGCAGCTCCGCGAGCCGGAAGGGCTTGGTCACATAGTCGTCGGCGCCGGCGTCCAGGCCGACCACGGTGTCCACCTCGTCCGCACGGGCGGTCAGCACCAGGATCGGCACGGCGTGGCCCTCGGCGCGCAGCCGGCGGGCGACTTCGAGGCCGTCCATCCCCGGTAGGCCCAGGTCGAGTACGACCAGGTCGACACCGCCCTGGAGGCCGGCGTCCAGCGCGGTCGGACCGTCTTCGCGGACCTCGACCTCGTAACCCTCCCGACGCAGGGCGCGGGCCAGCGGCTCCGAGATGGAAGCGTCGTCCTCGGCGAGCAGTACACGGGTCATGGGGTGATGGTAGACCGCACGGGGCGACGCTTGGGCCCTCCTCGACAACGCCTTCGAGTTCATGTGCGATCCGATGATCCACCTTCGAATATAAGAGCCCTGCTTCATCAAAACCTATGATCCATCTCTCAAATCCTTCCATATGGGCCTCTGTCATGTCGTATGGTGTCGAGACGCCTGTAGTACCACTAGGAGACCTTTGGCCTGCCGAGCGCCGGGGGTCTCCTCTCCGCGTCTCCGCGCCGGGGACGGCATGTCCCGATCCGGCCCGCCCCCCACACCGGGCGCGTCGCCGCTGACCAAGCGCCGCGTCCCGAGCAAGCAAGGATCGACCCATGGCGTCCAGCCTGACGAAGGACTCGCCCAGCGCACCCGCCGGACCCGAGAAGACCTTCTTCGGCCACCCCCGCGGACTGGCCACGCTCTTCATGACCGAGATGTGGGAGCGCTTCAGCTTCTACGGCATGAGAGCCCTGCTCACCATCTATCTGATCTCCGGTGGTCCCGATGCCTCGAAGGGGCTTCAGGGCGGCGGGCTCGGAATAGATCTGGCCACCACCACGGCCGTCTACTCCATCTATCTGTCCATGGTCTATCTGCTGGCGATGCCCGGCGGCTGGCTGGGCGACAGGCTCTGGGGGCCGCGCAAGACCGTCACGATCGCGGCCTGCACGATCATGCTGGGCCATCTCACCCTGGCCCTGCCGGGAACGGGAAGCTTCTTCGCCGGTCTGGCGCTGGTGGCGCTCGGCTCGGGTCTGCTGAAGGCCAATATCTCCACGATGGTCGGCCATCTCTACGACGGCCCCGACGACCCGCGCCGTGACGGCGGGTTCACCATCTTCTACATGGGCATCAACATCGGTGCCTTCTTCGCCCCGCTGATCATCGGCACCGTGGGCGAGACCTACAACTGGCATCTGGGCTTCGCACTCGCCGCCGTCGGCATGGGCATCGGCCTGATCATGTTCCTGCTCGGTACGAAGCATCTGAGCCCGCGGAGCAGTCGCGTCCCGACCCCGCTCTCCCGCGAGGAGCGCGTCACCTGGCTGCGCAAGGGCATGACCTGGCTGCTGATCGCCGCCGTCTTCTACGGCGCCGTCGGTCTCAGCGGCAACTTCACCCTCAACTGGGCGATGGTCCCGCTGACGCTCGCGGGCATCGTGATCCCGGCCACCGTGCTGATCAGGATCAAGCGCGACAAGGAGCTGTCGGAGACCGAGCAGACCAAGATGTCCGGGTACATCTGGTTCTTCGTGGCCGCGGCCGTGTTCTGGATGATCTACGACCAGGGCGGCTCCACCGTCCAGGCGTTCGGTACGACGAAGGCCTCGGGCGAGCTGTTCGGACTGGGCTTCCCGTCCTCCTGGTACCAGTCGCTGAACCCCGTGTTCATCATGGCGCTCGCGCCGGTCTTCGCCTGGTTCTGGCTCTGGCTGAACCGCCGGGGGCAGGAGCCGAGCACGGTCGTGAAGTTCGCCGCCGGTCTGTTCGTCGTCGGCGTCTCGTTCTTCTTCTTCCTGATCCCGCTGGCGATGGCGGCGGACGGCACGCTGGTCAGCCCGGTGTGGCTGGTGGGCATCTATCTGATCCAGACCGTGGGCGAGCTGTGCGTCTCCCCGGTGGGTCTGTCGGTGACGACGAAGATGGCGCCCGCGAAGTACGCGAGCCAGATGATGGGGGTCTGGTTCCTGGCGGTCACCGCGGGCGATTCCGTGACCGGTCTGCTCTCCATCGGCGGGGTCGATCTGAGCAGGACGGGCGTGGTGGCCCTGGAAGCGCTGCTGGCGTCCCTCGCCGGGTTCGCGATCTTCATGTACCGCAGGAAGGTGCGGGCGCTGATGGGCGACATCCGCTAGGGCCTGCGGCCCCCGGCATGCGAGGGGGCCGCCGCGCCGGGTAAGGGTGCGGCGGCTTCCTCGCGCGGGCTACGCGCGTTACGACGGAGCGGCCAGCTCCGCCCAGACCGTTTTGCCGGCCTCGCCCGGCGCCCGGACCACGCCCCAGTCGAGGCACAGCCGCTGGACGATGAACATGCCGTGGCCGCCGGGGCGTCCCGCGCGGTGCGGGGTACGGGGGGCCGGCTGGCCCGTACCCCGGTCGGTGACCTCAAGACGCAGCACCTTGGCGGTGTGCGCGACCCGCAGCCCCTCGGGGCCCTCCGCGTGCAGACACGCGTTGGTGACCAGCTCGGAGACGACCAGCAGCACGTCCTCCGCCGCCGCCCGCCGGTCCGCGGTCGAGGCGGGGAGCCAGCCCCAGTCGTAGAGCGCCTGGCGGGTGAAGTCGCGCGCGAGCGGTACGACACCGCTGGCGCCGGCCAGGGCGAGCGACCGTATCCGCGCGTCGGACGTCGCGGCAGCGGTCCCCGCACCGTCCGGCTCGGGGCCGAGTTCGCCCGGCGGAGGCTGCCGGGTGGTGCTCATCAGCGCTTCACCTCACCGATTCACCGAATTAGCCAGTTCTTGTGTACAGAGAGTGCGGGGTCCCGCTGGGTCCGCCGGGGGTCTTCTGCCCCTCCGAATCGTGACAACACCCACTTCACCGATCCGGAAATGGTGAGAAGCGCGACAGGACGGGGCAGGGCGAGGATCCGGGGACGGGACCCGGGGTGCAGAGTAGCGGCCGGAGTCAGTCGGCCAGGGCTTCTTCGAGGGAGTCATGGACGGTGAAGACCGCGTCCGCGCCGGTGATCTCGAAGACCCGGGCCACAACGGGCAGCATCGCGGCGAGATGGACCCCACCGCCGGCGGCATCCGCCTTGAGGCGGGCGCCCAGCAGGACATTGAGTCCGGTGGAGTCGCAGAATTCCAGTTGCGAACAGTCGATCACAAGGCGTGACCGGCCCTGTTCGAGTGCTTCGTCCAGAGGTGTCCGCAACAGGTCGGCCGTGTGGTGATCCAACTCACCGGCCGCTGTCACGACTTCGCTCCGGCCCTCGGTCCGAACCTCGACCCGAAGCCGGCCCCGGTTCGTGCTGCCGACCGTCTGGCGGTCCATGCCCGTCCCTCTTCGCCGTGTCGTACGCCGTCGTCAGATGGTGCCGTCTCGACGTCATCACATCCCGATGACGCCTGTCGAACATTACGCCTTTCACACGCCGACCGGTACCCAAAGTCCCCCACAATAAGGACATATGAAGCAATTCGCACTTGCAACTGTCCGTGCCTAGCGGGTAGGGCTTGTAGGGACACATCCGCCCACGACCGGCTTCGGAGGCGCCGCACACCGCAGCAGCGCGTATTGGCATCGGCAGCCATATGCCGAGAACGTATGGAGGAGACCCATGTCACCCCCGCTCGACGACACGCGTACCCAGCACGCGACGTCGGCACCTGCGCCCGCACTTTCCGAGACCGGCCTCACACCGCCGACCGGCGCCGAGAGCCCGGCCGAGGGCCTTGAGGACCTGCCCGAGATCCCGCCCTTCGACGAGGTGGGCGCGGTGGACGCCCGAGCCCTGTCGAAGACGCTCTTCGCCCGGCTGGAAGCCCTTGAAGAGGGCACCCACGAGCACGCGTACGTCCGCAACACCCTGGTCGAGCTGAATCTCGCCCTGGTGAAGTTCGCGGCCGCCCGGTTCCGCTCCCGCAGCGAGCCGATGGAGGACATCGTGCAGGTCGGCACGATCGGCCTGATCAAGGCCATCGACCGCTTCGAGCTGAGCCGAGGCGTCGAGTTCCCCACCTTCGCGATGCCGACGATCGTCGGCGAGATCAAGCGTTTCTTCCGCGACACGTCGTGGTCGGTACGCGTACCGCGCAGACTCCAGGAACTCCGCCTCGACCTCGCCAAGGCGGGCGACGAACTGGCCCAGCAGCTCGACCGGGCGCCCACCGTCGCCGAACTCGCCCACCGCCTCGACATCACCAACGAGGAGGTCGTCGAGGGCATGGCGGCGAGCAACGCGTACACCGCCAGCTCGCTGGACGCCCAGCCCGAGGACGACGACAGCGAGGGCGCGCTCGCGGACCGGATCGGCTACGAGGACCACGGGCTCGAAGGCATCGAGTACGTCGAGTCGCTGAAGCCGCTGATCGCGAGTCTGCCGTCGCGGGACCGGAAGATCCTCTCCCTGCGCTTCGTCGCCAATATGACGCAGTCGGAGATCGGCGAGGAGCTCAATATCTCGCAGATGCATGTGTCCCGGCTGCTCTCCCGCACCCTCAAGAGACTCAGAAAGGGTCTGACGCTGGAGGAGTGAGGCGCCGGCCCTCCCTGCTGCGGTGCTCCCGCGTCTACGCTCCCCGCTTCGGCGGCCTTATTGACGGCTCGTCCGTTATGGGACACATTGAGCCGGGCAGGGGAGCGTGGGGAGACGCGATGGCTCTTGGGGAGGGCTGCCCGGCGGAGCACTCCGCGTACGCGGCGTTGGAAACGCTGATGCGCCGTCGCCTCGGCAGGGAATGTCTGTATGTGCCGTCGTGCCGGCTGGGACTGTATGTGGCGCTGCGCCACTGGTGCAGGCCCGGCGGGCGCGTCCTGATGTCGCCGGTCAACGACGACGTCATCTTCTTCGTGGTGCTCGCCGCCGGACTGCGCCCCGTACAGGCGCCGTTGCACGCCCTGGACGGGTCCATCGACCCGGCGGGCCTACCGGAGTCCGGCTGGCGCGGGCTGTCGGCCGTGCTCACCACCAATCTCTACGGGAACCCCGACCCGGCGCCCGAACTGCGCGCCCGCTGCGACGCGTTGGGGATCCCGCTCATCGAGGACGCCGCGCACGCCATCGGCAGCGAGGTGGCGGGGCGGCCGGTCGGCGGCTTCGGGGACGCGTCCGTGTTCAGCCTCTCCAAGCATGTGGGGGCCAAGAGCGGCGGCTTCCTCGCCCTCGCGGATCCGGGACTGCGTACGGAGCTGGCGCGGGCCCGTGACGCGCTCCTCGAACCCTCCCGGCTCACCGCCGAACTCGCCTACGCGCTGCGCCCGTACGCCGAGGCCGGGGTCCGGGGGCTGCGGCTGGTACGGGCCGCGCGCGCCGCGCTGCGGCTGCTCGGGCGGGAGGAGCGCGCGGAGATCCGGATGCCGTTGCGGGGCGAGGAGTTACGGAAGGCCCTCGCCGGAACTCCCGGGCTCGGCGGGTTCCACTCCTGGATCCGGGTCGACATGCACGACTACCGGCTCCGCTCGGGCCGGTCCCGGCTGCGCCGTACGCGGCGGCTGCTCGACGGCCTCGACCAGCGGCTCGCCGCGCACCGGAGCGGGACGGAGAAGCTGCTGGCCAGTCCGTGGGGCGCCCCGGGAGACGTGGCCGGGGCACAGCCGCTCTTCCGGGTGCCGCTGCTGGTGGAGGACCGTGACGCGGCGATCGCCGCGCTCGCCGGGCGCCGCGTCACCACCGGTTATCTCTACGATCCGCCGCTCGACGACTACGCGGGCGAGGACTTCACCGATCCGTCGCCCTCCCCGGGACCGGCCGCCTGGTTCGCGCGGCACGCCCTGCCCGCCGACCCGCGCCGGGCTGATCAGGTGATCGCCGTACTCGACGGGCTCGGCGCCCGGCCCGCGCGCTGGGCGGAGAGCGGCGTCGGGCCTGGCGGCATCGGGCGTGGCGGCGGCGGGCGTGGCGGCGGCGGGCATGGCGGCGGCGGGCATGGCGCCGGTGGCTGACGCCGCCCGGTTACGCGGGCCCGGGGCCACCGGCCCCGACGCGGCCGACGGCGACTCCATGTTCCGTAACGCCTATGCCCTGATGCTCTCCACCGGCGTCTCCGCCGCCCTGGGCCTGGGCTTCTGGCTGGTCGCCGCGCGCTACTACACCGAGGAGGCGGTCGGTCAGGGCTCCGCCGCCATCGCCGCGATGCGGCTGCTCGCCTCGCTCACCGCCACCACCATGATCGGCGCGGTGGTGCGTTACGTACCGCGCGCGGGCCGGGCCACCGGCGCGTTGGTGTGGCGCGCGTACGCGGTCAGTTCGCTGGTGGTCTGCGCCGCCTGCGTGGTGTTCCTCGCGACGCTCGATCTGTGGGGTCCCTCGTACGCGCCGCTCGACGGGGTCACGGCCGGAATCGTCTTCACCGCGGCCTGTGTCGCCTGGGCGCTGCTCACCCTTCAGGACGGGGTGCTGACCGGGCTGCGCAGGGCGTTCTGGGTGCCCGTCGGCAATGCCGCGTTCTCCCTCGGCAAGCTGCTGCTGCTCGCCGCGTTCGCCACGGCGATGCCGGTCCTCGGGGTCTTCGTCTCCTGGGCGGCGGCCATCGCCCTGTCCGTCCTGCCGCTCGGCTGGCTGATCTTCCGCAGGCTCATCCCCCGTCAGGCCGCCGCCGACCATGACCGCGAGCCGCCGGGGGCGCGCGACATCGGACGGTTCCTCGCCGGGGACTCGCTCGGGGCGCTCTTCAGTCTGGCGATGATCAATCTGCTGCCGGTGCTGGTCGCGGTGCGCTTCGACGCCGCGCACAACGCCTTCTTCTACACCGCCTACACCGTCGGCGGCACGATGGAGTTCATGGCCATCAACATGGCCTCCTCGCTCACCGCGCACGCCTCGCACAGCCCGGACCGGCTCGCCGAGGGCGTGCGCGGGGCGCTGCGCCGGATGACGGTGCTGCTCGTGCCGGTGGTGCTGGTGCTGGTGGTCTTCGCGCCGCAGGTCCTCGCGCCGTTCGGGGCGGACTACGCCCGGCACGGCACGACGGTCCTGCGGCTGCTCGCCGCCGCGGCGCTCCCCCGGGTCGTCGTGGAGCTGTACATCGGGGTGCTGCGGGTCCAGGGGCGTACGGGCATGCTCGCGGCGCTCCAGGGCGCCATGTGTGTGCTCGTACTCGGCAGCGCCCTGTTCCTGCTCGGTCCTGCGGGGATCTCCGGCGCGGGTCTGGCGGTGCTGCTGTCCATGACGGTGATGGCGCTGATCGCGGCGCCGGGGCTGCGCGCGGCCCTGCGGAGCGCGGGCGGGAGGCGGGCGCCCCGTACGAAGGACACCGACGCGTACGGGACCAGCTGGGCCCGGGAGTCCGCGCGGCTCCGTGCGGAGGCCATGGCCGCCTCGGTCCGCCGCCTGCCCGTACCCGCGAACTCCCCGGCCTCAGGGGACTCCCCGCCCTCAGCGGACTCCCCGGCCTCAGTCGCCTCCGCCGTGGATGAGAGCCGCGTCATCACCGTGGTCTGGCTGCTGCTCGGGCTGGCGGGCGGACTGTTCTGGCCGCCGCTCGTCCGCCTCGGGGACATCGGCCGCGACCAGCTCACCGGTACGCAACTGCTCACCGCGCTCCCTCCGCTGACCCTCGTCGCGGGCATCCTGCTGATCGTCGTGCAGTGCGCCGCCGTCTCCCTCGTACGGCCGGGCCCGGCGCTGCTCACGCTCGGGCCGCTGGCCACCTTCGCCGCGCTGCACAGCGCGCCCGTACTGCTGGGCGTACGGCCCGACCGGGCATCGGGGCCCTGGCACGAGCCGGTCGCCGGCCTTCTCACCGGCCTCCTGGACGGCGTCTGGGACGCGGACGGTGTCCTGCGGGGCCTGCCCGTCGCCCTGCAACTGCTCTCTCTGGGGCTCGCCGCCGTCACCCTGCGGGCGCTGGGGACGGACGCGCGGGTCACGGCGGGGGCGGTGTGGGTGCTCGCGGTGGCGGGCTGGGCGGGGCAGAAGCAGTTCGCGGCGGTGGCTCTGCCCGTGTCCCTGGGGGTGTGCGCGCCGGCGGCGCTCGCGCTGGTCGTGCGGGTCGTGCTGGTCGTACGGCGGCGTCACCGCGCCGGGATCGGCTGACGGAAGTACGGGGCGCGCCCCGCCTCGCGGTAACCCTCCAGCGCCGGGCCCTCGTTGACCGTCAGATCGCAGCCCTCGCCCGGCACCGGCCGGTTCCAGTGCACCAGCGCCCGCACCCCCGGCAGCGTCGGCGCCACCGCCGGGATCTCCCGGTACCAGTCGCGCTGCCGGTCGGGCAGGGCCGGGTCGGGTGCCGTGCTGAACTCGGCGAGCATCATGGGTTTCGTATCGGACACGTTCGCGCGCAGCCACTCGTAGGACGGCCGCTGGCTGCGCTCGAAGTCCAGCCAGTTCTCGGAGTCGTGGCAGCCGAAGTAGTTGTACTGGTCCATGCCGATCCAGTCCACGTACTCGTCGCCCGGATAGAGGGCCTTCATCAGCGCGGCGTTGCCCAGATAGCCGGAGACGGTCCACACCCACACCACGTTGTCCACGCCCAGCCGCTCGAACCGGTCGTGGAGATGGCGGTAGGCGGCGATGAACTCCTCGGGCGTGCCCGCGTCCGGCGTACGGAAGTCGGTCTCCTGGTCGAAGGAGAGGAAGACGCGCTTGCCGTACGCCTTGATGCGCCGGGCCCCCGGATCGATGATCTCCTCGTCGAACGTCCCGTCCGCGACGGCCCGCCAGCCGAGCTGGGTCTCGGTCCAGTTCTCGTGGTGCGGCTCGGTCCATACGGTGGACTCCCACGCCAGCATCAGCAACCGGTCCCTGCCCAGCTCGCGTTCGTCGGGGGTGAGCAGCACTCCGTCCCGCTCGGTGTTGGACATGTCGTGGTAGTTGTGGACGAGATCGAGCTTGCGGCCGATCTTCTTCTCGAAGTCGTACACCGCGTCCTTGAGCGAGCCGTCGCGCGCGTAGGGGATGTACGCGCCCCACCAGGCTCCGCACGGGGGTTCCAGTGACGCGGTCGGCGCACACGCCCTGTTCGCCGCGTCCTGGTCCGCGTCCGCCGTGCCGTCCCGGGAGTGCCATACGCCGATCCCGGCGAGCAGGGCCCCCACGGCGGCCAGGACGAGGGCCAGATACGCCGTACCGCCGGCGCCGGGGGCGCGGCGCCCGGGAGTGCGGCGCCTGAGGGTGCGCCGCCGCATGCCCTCCGTATCCGTCATCGGTCGTCACCGGCGGCGCGTTCGGAGCGTTTGGCGCGTTTGGCGCGGGCGGTCCGCTGGGGACGCCGCTCCACCGCCCCACGGGTCGCGGCGGGCAGCGGCAGGGCGGGCAGCGGTGCCACGACCGTGCAGAAGGCGGCGAGCGACACCATGAACACCGTGGCCGAGAAGCCCCGCACCAGAAACAGCGAGGTGGCGGTGAGCGTCGCGAGGGACAGGCTCAGCGGCGCGGCCAGCGCCAGCGCCTCCAGCCGGGCGCCGGGCCGCAGGTCGCCCGGCAGCGGGAGGAGCAGCGCGCAGCCGGGGCCGAGGAGGACGAAGAGCAGGACGGGTATCCAGCGCAGCGGCACACCGTCGGGCAGTTCCGCCGCGGCGAGCGCGGGCCAGCCGGAGAGCGCGAGTGCGGCTCTGAGCCACGGCCGGGCCGGTGCCTTGGTGCCGTTCACCGTTGTGCCGTTCACCGTTGTGCCGTTCGCCGTTGTTCCGTTCGCCGTTGTTCCGTTCGCCGTTGTTCCGTTCGCCGTGGTGTCGTTCGCCGTGGGGTCCTTCACCGTGGCTTCTCCTCCGTGTCCGTACCTCGCGGGCCTCGGTCTCCAAGGGGTACGTGTTCCAGTTCGAGCCCGTGCTCGCTCTCCTCCACCACCCGGAAGTAGGGCGAGCGCTTCAGCGCCTCGCTCATCCGGTCGAAGCCGCCGGGCGGCAGATAGCCCTCGCCGGTGGTGGCCTCCTCCTGGGAGGGGGTGAGGATCACGAACGCGGGGCGTCCGTCCGGGATGCCTGCGTCGAGGTACCCGGCCGGGTCCCGGAGCATCTTCAGGTTCTCCGGCACTTCCTGTTCGGTGAAGAACCAGCGCTCGTAGTGGTCGTAGCGGTAGTACGCGCCGGGGAACGACCCGGTGGTGGCGAGGATCAGCGCCCCGTCCGGCGCCCGGTCGTAGGCCCGTTTCACGAACGCGGTCTCGGCGGGGGGCGCGTACTGCATGCCCTCCTTGCCGTAGTACGACGGCAGGAAGCCCGCCGACAGGGCGATCAGCGCCACGGGCAGCGCGACCACCGACGTGCCGCGTGCCAGTCGCCGCGCCCTTCCGGTGCCGGCGACCGTGGGGACGAGCGCGGCGGCGGCGAAGAAGGCCGTGCCCGGCAGCCCGAACAGATAGACGCGGAAGAGCATTTCGCCGCCGTAGTCGTTGACGGCGAACAGCGGGACGGGAGCCGCAGCGGCCAGCAGCAGCGGCAGGGCGCTCCGTACGAGCCGGCGTCTCAGCAGAACGGCCGCGCCCGCGAGTACGGCCAGCACCAGCACCATCAGGATATTGGCGCGCCCCACCAACTCCGGTCCCGGGCCGGTCGGTTCACCGGCGAATCCGGCGCGGGAGTTGTTCAGCAGATCGCCCGCCGAGTCGCGCAGGGTGCTCAGCGTGTCCAGGAACAGCACCCGCCCCATCGTCAGATCCCAGACGAGCATCAGGACGCCGGTGACCACGAGCAGCCCGAGATTGCGGTAGCGGCGGGTCAGGCAGAGGGCCATCAGGGTCATGCAGAGCATCACCGGGGTCAGCTGGTGCGAGGCGTTGACGGCCGCGATGATCGGAGCCAGTATCGCCACACCGACCGCCCGCTGACGCGTGGTGGTGGGCGGCGGTACGGACGCGGCCGCCGGGTCGAGCAGGGACCGGTCGCGCAGCCGCCCGGCGGATCCCGGCCGTACGAAATGCCGTACGACCACGGCGAACACGGTGAGGAAGAGCAGATAGGCGAAGCCCTGCGGGGACAGATAGTCCTGGCCCACCCAGTTGGCGAGCTGGAAGATCCAGACGGCGGCCCACACCAGCCGCCAGTCGTCGGTGAAGGTGCGGTAGATCAGTATCAGGACCGGCAGCGTCAGCAACCCGAACAGGACGGGCGCCCAGTTGGCGTACGCGGCCGCGCCCGGCACCCCGAAGGCCCGGATCAGGGCTCCGTTGAGCGAGAAGAAGCCCGGCCACTGGTCGTACGCGGACATGCCGCCGGACAGTTCCGCGTGCGGGTATACGGTCCCCTCGGCCAGCAGCCTGTCGATCACGGCGTCGTGCTTGGACGCCCAGGCGTAGCGGACGGAGTCGTAGAGGAGGGCGGGCGGTGCCTTGAGCGCCACCAGCATCGCGACGCAGTGGGCGAGCGGCCACCAGGGGGCGGTGCCCGCCCGGCGCAGGCTCAGCAGAAAGCCGATCGAGAGCACGACCAGCGAGGCGTAGAACGCGAGGGGGAAGCGGTCGAGGAGACCGAAGTCCCCGATGTCGCGGAACCCGATCCTCGGTAACGACCAGGTCCACAGCGCCGCCGCGACCGCCAACGGAAGCCATGCCGACGACTGTTGGGGACGGAACGCGGCGGACGGGCGGGGCTCCCGTGGCATGTCCCCGCCTATCCGGCGAACTCGGGCCCGCGCACGCGGGCACGCGCGCTTCGGTACAGCCGCCATCCCAGCGTGGCCGCCGAGTCCGGGAAGGGGGCGACCCTGCCCCGCTCGCCGCGCGCCCCCTCGCCCGCCATCCAGGACTCGATGTCCGCCACTGTGTGCGTACGGCGGACGATGAGCCGGGCGATGCGGTACGGCTCGTCGCGCCCCGAGCTGAGCGCGTGGCGGACGGCGACGGCGGAGGCGTACCCGGCGGCCTCGGCGGCCCGCCGGACCGCGCGGCTGTTGTAGCCGTGCGGATAGGCCAGCTGTGCCACCTCATGGCCGAGGACGTCCTCCAACGTGCTTTTGGATTCGCGTAGTTCACGGTGGAGCGCGGGGGCGGTGAGGGTGTCCAGCTGGGGATGGGTGACGGTGTGGGCGCCCACCTCGATGCCGTAGCCCTCCAGCGCGGTCGCCTGGGCGAGCGTCATCATCGGGGCGGGCGGCAGCAGGCAGCCGCCGCCCCCGCTGCCGCCGCCGCCGCTGCCAGGAGTGAGGGCGCCGGTGGTCAGATAAGCGGTGGCGGGCAGCGCGCGGGCGGCGAGCGCCTCGGCCGTGGGGCCGGGCAGATCGGCGAAGCCGTCGTCGAAGGTGAGGACGACGGGCCGGGGCGGCAGGGGCGTGCGGTGGACGAGATGGCCGGCCAGGTCGCTGACCGGGACCGGCGTACGGCCGCAGGCGACGACGGCGTCCAACTGGGCCGCGAAGTCCCGTGGGCTGACGGTGAATTCGGCGATCCAGTCGGGCGGGTCGTCCATGACGGCGTGGTAGAGCAGGACGGGGACACGGGCGGCGGCGGGCAGGTCCTTCACGCCTGGCCCCCGTCCCCGGATATCCGTCTGCGCGCCTTCGCGTAGCCGAGGGGGCCGTAGAGCATGCCCCTGCGTTCCAGCCGGGAGAGACGGCGCGGCCAGGGGTGTTGCTGAGCGCCGTGCACGCCGGGCGCGCCGGGCACGGACGCTTCCCCGTGCGAGCGGTGGGCGGTGATCGCGCGGGCGTGGGCCAGACCGCGCGGCAGCCTCGCCAGCAGGGCGGGCAGCAGCGCGGGGCGGCGGACCAGGATCGCGGTCAGATACGCGGTGAGGCCGGCGCCGTATCCGTACGCCTGGTCCTCCAGGTCCCGCCAGGTCTCGCGGTGGTGATGCCAGACGAGCGCCCATGGCGTGTAGCGCAGCCGGTGGCCCGCGGACAGGATCCGGACGAAGGCGTAGAGGTCGTCGCCGCCCCTGGCCGGGGTGCCGGTGCCGGTGGCCGGGTCGAATCCCCCGACGGCCCGCAGCGCGTCGGTGCGGAAGGCCATGTTCGCGCCGGAGCCGAAGCTGCCGGCGGTGAACGGGAAGAGCGGTTCACCGGCGGGCGGCCGGGCCGGGTCGTACAGGCGCTGCTCGAAACCCTTGGCGAAGCCTCCGTGGCTCTCCAGCAGGATCTGGGCGGGGGTGGTGAGCCGGGCGGGCAGGATCAGGCCGGTGACACACCCGAGGCCGGGGTCCGCCGCGAAGGGCGTGCTGAGCGCGGTGAGCCAGTGCGGGTCGGCGATCACGTCGTCGTCGGTGAAGGCGACGACCGCGCCGTCCGCGCCGTCCGTCTCGGCGAGACCGCGGTTGTGGGCGAGGGCCAGTCCGGGGCGCGGTTCATGGACGTAGTCGACGCGGCCCGCGTAGCGGGATGCCACGAGGTCACGGGTGGCGGACGTGACGGGCGCGTTGTCGACGACGAGGACACGGAAGTCCGGGTGGTCCTGTGCGAGGAGCGAGTCGAGGGCGCGGGCGAGCTGTCCGGCGCGCTCACGGGTCCCGACGACGACGGTGGTACGGGGCGGGGCGTGCGGGGTGTGCGGCTCGGCGGCGGGCGTTCGCTCGTTCCGGCCCAGGTCCTTCTGGTCCATCCGGCCCTTCTGGCCCGTCCGGCCCTTCTGGTCCGTCCAGCCCTGCCGCGCGCGGAAGGCGGCCCTGAGTACGTCGGCGGGGTCCTCCCCCGCCCCGACCCGGCAAAGCACGGTGGCTGCGGGGCGGCCCCGGAGCCGTACGAGCGCGTAGACGTACCCCTCGCCGGGGGGCGGGCCACCGGGCGCGGGGGCCAGGGACAGGACCGGGCCTTCGGGGCCGTCGAGATCGAGTTCGGCCACCGCGATGGACGCGAACGCGGCTGAGGCGAACGCGGCTGTGGCTGGATACGTCATCTGCTCCCCCGTAGGTCCCGCTGTCCAGGTCCCGCCGGTCAGCCGGTCCGCAGCCGGCCCAGCCGGTTCAGCGTCCGCCGCGCGTATCCCGCCAGCCTCGGCCTGCTCCGTACGAAGCCGTGCGCCCTGCGGGAGGGCTCCCTGCCCAGCCAGGCGAGCGCCGCCCGCGCGCCCGGCCGCGCCGCGGACCCCTCGTACACCCGTAGCCCGCCCGTCTTCAGCGCGTCCTTGTACTCCGCGCCGCCGCGCCCCAGGTCGAGCATGCCGATCCCCGCCGCCGCGGCGGCCTCGGCCATCCGCAGATGCAGGATCAGCCCCGGCGAGAACTTGGCGAACTCGGGGTCGTAGGACGGGAACCAGCAGGACAGCACCGTGCGCGAGCGCAGTCCGAAGTGCGCGGCGACGGGCCGGCCGGCGGCGTACAGCACGGAGAGGACCCCGGAACAGCCGGGCGTACGGGTGTCCGCGAGCAGCCGTACCAGCGCGCTGATCCACTCCTGGGCGAACCGGTCGCGGCGGCCGGTCCTGCGGTACTGCGCCGACTTCCACGCCATGAGCGCGCGCAGGGCGGCCGGATCGCGTTCGTCGAAGACGAAGCGGACCTCCCCCGCCTGACGGCCGAGCCTGCGCTCCTTCGCGAGGGTCGTACGGAGGAACTTGGGCGAGCGCGCGCGCAGGCCCGCCTCGTACGCGGCGTACCCCTCCCCGACCTCGATCACCGGCGACTCGAAACCCTCGGCCGCCGACGGCACGAACAGTCCTTGTCCCGCTTCCAGGTTGTCGAACTCCCAGGCCACGAGCGAGCAGCCGCCGAGCAGTTCGCGCGCTGTCAGCGGCAGACCGGTACGGAGTACCGCGCCCTGGCAGTCGGAGACCCCGAGACCGATCGCCCGCCCGTACCCCAGCGGGCCCCTCTCGTAGGGGAAGAAGCCGACGGGCCCGCCGTCCCCCTGTCGCTCCCGCAGGACCGCCACGCGCGACGCCGGTCGCACGCGGCCCACCGCTCGGCTGAACTCCGGTTCCATGAACGGGTTGGCAGGCGCGCCGGACGCGGCCCGTAACGCGCGCCAGGCCCCGATGTCCGGCTCGGCCAGCTCCCCCGGCGCCACCACCTCGATCTCGACGCGCGTGCGCGCGGCATCGCGTACATCGCTCAATTCGACCCCCCGGTCGCGTCCCGCCCCGAAAGGACGGTACCCGCCCAAATCACTCCGGGACAACGGGCGGGAACAGGCTGTAACAGGCCGGAACACGCTGAACCACGACGGAGGATTCCGGAAGAGCACCGCGAGAGGGTGGCAAGTGGCCCGTAAGAGACCCGGAAGAGGCCGGAACCGCTCCTGTGCCGGGCCACCCGGTCCCTCATAGGATCGGGAGCGACCCTGTACCAGGCATGCCGGGAGGGAGTGTCCCATGACCGCGTCATCCACGTCGCGGCCCGCGTCGCACTCCGCGCCCCACCGGATGGACTCGTCCGGCGGCTGCCCGCACGCCTCCAACGCCGCGCTGCTGGCGAAGGGCGCCGCGGCCGAGGTCCTGCTCCCGGGGGACGTACCGGCGGCGGCGGTGCTCGGGCACGAAGCGCTCAAGGAATTCATCGGCCGTCCGGATGTCGCCAAGAACGCCCGGCACTTCACCGCGCTGCGCGAGGGGCGGATTCCGGACGGCTGGCCGCTGCGGACCTTCGCGACCGTGCAGGGCATGGTCACCTCCGACGGCGATGACCACCGGCGGCTGCGGGCGCTGGTGAGCAAGGCGTTCACGGCCCGGCGGGTGGAGGCGCTGCGGCCCGGCATCGAGCGGCTGACCGATGAGCTGCTGGACGGTGTGGAGGCCGCGGCGGCCGCGGCGGCCGGAGCGCGCGGCGACGCGGCCGGCAGCCGGGCGGCTGACGGCGTGGTCGATCTGCGGGCGCTCTTCGCGCTGCCCCTGCCCATGAGCGTCATCAGTGAACTGCTCGGCGTGGACGCGGAGTTCCGGGACCGGCTGCATGTGCTGTCGAACCAGGTGGTCGCGACCGACATCGGGCCCGGGGAAGCGGTGGCCGCGAACCGGGAGATGGTGGCGGTGCTGGCCGCCGTGGCGGCTTCCCGTAAGGACCGTCCCGGTGACGATCTCACCAGCGCTCTGATCGCCGCGCGCGAGGAGGGCGGAGACCGGCTCGGCGAGGGCGGAGACCGGCTCGGCGAGGCCGAACTCATCGGCACGATGATCGTGATGATCATCGCCGGCCATGAGACCACGCTCAATCTGATCACCAACGCGGTACGCGCGCTCTGCGCCCACCGGGACCAGTTGGAGCTGATCAGGGCCGGTGGCGCCGACTGGGCGGACGCGGTCGAGGAGACGCTGCGCTGGGACAGTCCGGTCAGTTTCTTCCCGTTCCGTTATCCGACCCGGGACGTGACGGTGGACGGCACGCTGATCCCGGCGGGCACTCCGGTACTTGCGGGCTTCTCCGCCGCCGGCCGTGATCCCGCCGCCCACGGCCCGGACGCGGACCGCTTCGACATCACGCGACGTACGCGCTCCACCACGCGACATCTCTCTCTGGGCCACGGTGCGCACTACTGTCTGGGCGCACCGCTGGCGAGGATGGAGACGACGATCGCGCTGCGGCGGTTGTTCACACGCTTCCCTGACCTGAGGATCGCGGTCCCGGAAGAGGAGCTTCCACGCCATCGGAGCTTTGTGGGCAACAGCGTGCGGGAACTTCCTGTGGTGCTGGGGTAGTTGAGCCCGCCGCAGCCGTGATCGGCGACGAGAGGCTCTATAGGCGGAGCCCGACGGCCAGGGCGATGGTGAGCCCGAGCGTGCAGACCGCGACGACGAACCACGCCTGATGCTTCGCTTCCGGAGTCATGTTCGGTGTCGCCCTTCACGTTCGTGCAGATAGTCCATGAATGTGCGGCACATGCGGGCCAGGGCTCGCATGTGGACCCAGTTCGCCATGGCGCCATCGCCGGGCCCGCTGCCGGTCAGGTCGTACCAGTCCTTCAGCGCGCCCTTGGCCCGGACCGTGTGCTCGGTCTCGGGGATCCGCTCCACGAACCCGACGAGCAACGCCCCATGGTCGATCAGCCGGTTGGTGAGATCGGCGATCTCCACCGGCGGCGGCATCAGGCGATGCGGGGCGAGCGCGCGGTCGATGTTCAGGGCTATGACATCGAAGGCGATATCGTCATATGCCAATGCCTTCCTATGAGCGTTTTCCTCTGTGCCTCCGGCTCTGCGGTCTGTCACTGTGGTCACCTTGGCCCCCCGCTCTCTTCGTGTGTTCGGCGTCTACTTGAAGAGAAAACCGCGTTATTACCCTCCCCGGGTACCGTGGAGGGTAGGTCCGAGAATGAAAGCCATGAACGCTTGGGGGAGTTAAAGGCATGGCGAGTAACTCACGTCACTCACGCACACCCAATGCCGGGTTGGCGTCCCTGCTTGAGCAGGCGAAATGGTCCCGTGCGCAGTTCGCACAGATCGTCAATCGCATCGGCGCGGAAGCCGGGCTCCAGCTGCGCTACGACCAGTCCGCGGTCTCCCACTGGGTCGCGGGCACCACTCCGAAGGAGCAGGTCAGACCACTGATCGTGGAGGCGTTCGCGCGCAAGCTCGGACGTCCGGTCACCCATGCGGAGGCCGGTCTTCCGGTCGCCGCCTCCGCGCATGTCCCGGGGGGCTCCGGCGTACCCGGTGCCTACGGCTCCTACGGCACTTTCAGCACCTCCGGCACCTCCGGCGTCAACACGTTCGAAGAACTGGTCGACATGGGAAGGGCCGACATGGACCCATCGCGTCGCAGTTTGATTGCCGCAGGACTGTTCTCGGCCG
Source organism: Streptomyces sp. NPDC056835 (assembly GCF_042789485.1). Taxonomy (NCBI): domain Bacteria; kingdom Bacillati; phylum Actinomycetota; class Actinomycetes; order Kitasatosporales; family Streptomycetaceae; genus Streptomyces; species Streptomyces sp. NPDC056835. The sequence goes on along the minus strand of NZ_JBHUBB010000031.1, from coordinate 36,366 downwards.
CGATTGTGGTACCGCTGTTCCCTGATCTGGCGCACGCCGCCACCGCGCCGTCCGCGCCCCCCGGCAAACGGACGGCTCGGATCGGCGCGCCGCAAGTACAGGCCGTACGTACGATGACCGATCGAATAGCGGACATCCTCGATGAACTCGGCGGAGGGCACGCACGCCCGATGGCCGCCGCGTTTCTGGTGAACACGGTCATGCCGTGGCTCAAGGCCGAGGCTCCGGAGGGCGTACGGAGCGACATGCTGTCGGCGGCGTCCGATCTGGTCTATCTGACCGGGTGGATGGCGATGTACGAGCGGGCGCACGGGCTCGGCCAGCAGTACTACCTCAGGGCGCTGGAGCTGGCGGGCGCGGCCGAGGACCACACGACCTACTGCCGCACGCTGCGCGGCATGTCCCTCCAGGCGTCCAATCTCGGCTACGGCAAACGCGCGCTGGAGCTCGCCGACTCGGCCGCCGAGGCGTCCCCGCAGGCCGGGCCGCGGCTGCGGGCCTTCCTCTCCGGGCAGCAGGCCCACTCGGCGGCGATGGTCGGCGACAAGCGGCAGGCGTTCACCCGGCTCCGGGAGACCGAGACGGCGCTGACGAAGGCGGACAACCGGCGTGAGTCGGTCGGCGGCTACGACACGACGGCGTACCTGTTCCACACGTCCCATGTGCTGTACGAGTTCAAGGATCTGCCGGGATCGATATCAGCGCTCCAGCAGTCCCTGAAGGCGCAGCAGAAGAACGAGCGGCAGGGCAGGGTCCACTTCCTCGCGGTGCTGGCGCAGCGTCAGCTGGAGCTGGGGCATCTGGAGGCCGCGTGCGGGAGTTGGTGGCAGTTCCTGGAGGACTACGAGCATGTCTCGTCGGCGCGGGGTGACGAGCACTTCGAGACGATGCGGCGCAGGCTGAAGCCGTACGCGAAGACGCAGGCGGTGCGGAGGCTGCGGGCGAAGATCGACGAGGTCGCTGTCCTGAAGGGGTAAGAGGAAGGGGACCCGCGCCGCCGGGCCGCCGGGCGGCGCGGGGTCCGGGCGGCGGGGGTCCGGGCGGCGCGGGGGCCGGGCGGCGGGGGGCCGGGCGGCGGGGGTCCGGTCAGTTGGTCCGGTTGGTTGGCCCGGTTGGTTGGCCCGGCCTCAGTGGGTCCGGCCTCAGTGGGTCCCGGCGGGGGTCAGTGGACCCGCTCGCCGGCCCGCCAGACCGCCGTGACCAGGGGCACCCCCGGCCGGTAGGCCAGATGCACATGGCTCGGGGCGTCGAGGAGGGCGAGGTCGGCGCGCGCGCCCGGGGTGAGACGGCCGATGTCCTGGCGGCGCAGGGCCGCCGCGCCGCCCGCCGTGGCCGACCAGACCGCCTCGTCCGGAGTCATGCCCATGTCGCGTACGGCGAGCGCGACGCAGAACGGCATGGACGAGGTGAAGGACGAGCCGGGGTTGCAGTCGGTGGAGAGCGCGACGGTCGCGCCCGCGTCGAGGAGGCGGCGGGCGTCCGGCCAGGCGGCGCGGGTGGAGAACTCGGCGCCGGGGAGCAGCGTGGCCACGGTCGCGCTGTGGGCGAGGGCCTCCACGTCCGCGTCGGTCAGATGCGTGCAGTGGTCGGCGGACGCGGCGTCGAGTTCGACGGCGAGCTGGACGCCGGGGCCGTACGAGAGCTGGTTGGCGTGGACGCGGGGGTGCAGGCCCTTCGCGGCTCCGGCGGTGAGGATCGCGCGGGCCTGGTCGCCGTCGAAGGCGCCCTTCTCGCAGAAGACATCGATCCAACGGGCGTACGGGGCACAGGCGTCGAGCATTTCGCCGGTGACGAGGGCGACATACGCGGCGGGGTCGTCGGCGTGGTCGGGCGGGACGATATGCGCCCCGAGGTAGGTGACCTCGTCGGTGTGCGCGCGGGCGATACGGAGGGCGCGGGCCTCGTCCTCGACGGTCAGGCCGTAACCGGACTTGGTCTCCTGGGTGGTGGTGCCCTGGCGGAGCGCTTCCGCCAGATAGCGCGCGACGTTGGCGCTCAGCTCGGTGTCGGTGGCGGCGCGGGTCGCGGCGACGGTGGTGCGGATGCCACCGGCGGAGTAGGCGCGGCCGGACATCCGGGCGTTGAACTCCTGGGTGCGGTCGCCCGCGAAGACCAGATGGGAGTGGGAGTCCACGAAGCCCGGGATCACGGCCCGGCCACCGGCGTCGACGGCATTGTCAGTGGCGGGTGCTTTGCTTGATTCACCGACCCAGACCACGCGGTCGCCGTCGATGACGACGGCCGCGTCCTGGATCAGACCGATGGGGGTTCCGTCACCGAGGGAGGGGTCGTTGGTGACCAGACTGGCGATGTTGGTGAGGGCGGTGGTGCCCGCCGTGGTGGTGGTCGTCATCGTGACGCTGTTCTCCTTGGGCGGCGTCCGCGGCGTCAGCCGCGCAGGGCTGCGATCGAATCGGCGAGGGCCTTGGACACGTCCGGGACGAGGACGTGGACACCGTCCCGTACGATCCGGCGACCGCCGACCACGGTGTGGCGAACATCCGCCGCGGAGGCGGCGAATACGGCTGTCTCCGCTCCGAGCCGGGTGAGCGTGCCGGCTGTTCTGACCGAGTCCAGGGCGATGGTGGCGAGATCGGCGAGCGCGCCGCGCTCGATCCTGCCCGCCTCGGGCCGGCCGAGGGCCGCGTGGCCGTCTGCGGTCGCGGCGCGCAGGAGGGCGGAGGCCGTCCAGTGACCGCGGGTGCGGGTGCGCAGCCGTTCGTCGAGTTCCATCGCGCGGGCCTCTTCGAGGATGTCGATGACGGCGTGGCTGTCGCTGCCGAGCGACAGCGGCGAGCCCGCGCGCTGGAGCCGGACGGCGGGGCCGATGCCGTCGGCCAGATCGCGTTCTGTGGTGGGGCACATACAGGTGCCGGTGCGGGCGCCGCCCAGCAGGGCGATGTCCTCATCGGTGAGATGGGTGTTGTGCACGCCGGTGGTACGGGCGCCGAGTACGCCGTGGTCGGCGAGCAGACGCGTGGGGGTACGGCCGTGCACGGCGAGGCAGGCGTCGTTCTCCGCGGTCTGCTCGGAGAGATGCACATGCAGCGGGGCCCGGTGGGCCTCGGCCCAGGCGGCGACGGTCGCGAGCTGTTCGGCGGGTACGGCGCGTACGGAATGGATCGCCGCGCCGATCCGGGCGTGGGCGCTGTCCTTGTGGGCCGAGGCGAGGTCGGAGGCGCGCTCGGCCCAGGCGGTGGCCGTTCCGTCGGAGAAGCGGAGCTGGTGGCGGTCGGGGGGCGCGCCGCCGCGCCGCTTCGTGATGCCGGAGGAGAGATAGGCGGTGTCCAGGAGCGTGATCCTGATCCCGGCCTCGGCCGCCGCCGCGATCAGCGCCTCCCCCATCGCGTTCGGCTGGTCGTACGGACTGCCGTCCGGGGTGTGGTGGAGGTAGTGGAATTCCCCTACGGCGGTGATCCCGGCGAGCGCCATCTCGGCGTACACGGCGCGGGCGAGCGCGTAATACGAGTCGGGGGTGAGCTTGGCGGCGATTGCGTACATGATCTCGCGCCAGGTCCAGAAGGTGCCGGAGCCGACCTGGACGGTGCCGCGCAGGGCGCGGTGGAAGGCGTGGGAGTGGGCGTTGGCCAGCCCGGGGAGAGTCAGTCCGCGCAGGGCCGTGGCTCCGGGCGGCGGGGTCGTGACGCCGGTGCGGACGTCGGTGATCCGGCCGTCCGTGACGCCGACGGCGACGCCCGGTTCGACGTGCGTGCCGAGCCAGGCGTGCTCCAGCCAGTAGACGAGCTCGGCGGGCGCGCCCGGCACGGCCCGGCTCGGCTCGGCGTCCGGCCGGGGCTCGGTGGTCTTCCCGGTGTCCGTGACGCGTGTCCTGCCCGGTGCCGCTGTGGGGTGCGTCATGCGCACAGGAGTCCTTCCAGTACGTCGGCGAGTGCCAGGACCCCGGCCACGCAGTCGTCCTCGGCCGCGGATTCGGCCGGGGAGTGCGAGACCCCGGTGGGGTTGCGTACGAACAGCATGGCGGTAGGGATCGAGCCGGACAAAATACCCGCGTCGTGCCCGGCGCCGGTGCCGAGGACGGGTACGGGAGCGCCGCCGCCGGGCCGCTGCCCGAGGATCTTGCCCAGTTCGTCCCGCAGGGCGTGCTCGAACTCGACCACGGGGGTGAAGGACTCCCGTACGACAGACAGCTCGATACCGGCCCGGTCCGCGCACGCGCGGGCGGCGGCCTCGATACCGGCGACCACGGTGTCCAGCGCGGACTGGTCGGCGGCGCGGGAATCCAGCCAGCCACGGACGAGGGAGGGAATGGCGTTGACACCGTTGGGTTCGACGGAGATCTTGCCGAAGGTGGCGAGGGCTCCGGCGAGCTCGGCCTCGCGGCGGGCGGCGAGCACGGTCTCGGCATAGGTCAGCATCGGGTCGCGGCGGTCGGCGAGACGGGTGGTGCCCGCGTGGTTGGCCTCGCCCCGGAAGTCGAAGCGCCAGCGGCCGTGCGGCCAGATCGCCGACGCGATCCCGACGGGGTCGCCGGAGAGGTCGAGGGCGCGGCCCTGCTCGACATGCAGCTCGATGAACGCGCCGATCCGCGCGAGGCGTTCGGGGTCGGGCCCGAGGGTGGACGGGTCGTAGCCCGCGGCCTCCATCGCCCGGGGCAGCGTGACGCCGTCCCCGTCGCGCAGTTCATGGGCCTGCTCGGCGGTGAGCTGTCCGGCGGTGAGGCGGGAGCCGACGCAGGCGAGACCGAAGCGGGCGCCTTCCTCGTCACCGAAGTTGGTGATGGCCAGGGGCCTGCTGAACCGCGCGCCCCTGCTCCGGAGTTCATCGAGTGCGGCGAAGGAGGAGACCACACCGAGCGGCCCGTCGAAGGCGCCGCCGTCGGGTACGGAGTCCAGATGCGACCCCGTCACGACGGCGTCCCCGGCGAGCGGATCGCCGAGCCAGGCCCATTGGTTGCCGTTGCGGTCGAGTTCGTGGGCCAGCCCCCGGGCCTCGGCCTGCGCGCGGAACCAGGCGCGGCACTCGGCATCGGCGGCGGTCCAGGCGTACCGCCGGTAGCCACCGCTGCCGGAATCGCGACCGAGCGGCGCGAGTTCGCGCCACATCTCCTGGAAGGAAGGGGGCTCTTGGAAGGGGGGAGGCGCCTGGAAGGAAGGTGGCTCCTGGAAGGAAGGTGGCTCCTGGAAGGAAGGTGGCTCCTGGAAGGAAGGTGGCTCCTGGAAGGAGGGTGGTCGGCGGGCGTCCCCCGGGGTGCTTTCGGCGTGCCCCGGCTCGGGAGGGAGTGACGCGGTCACTCGCCCTCCCGCATCGGGACGCGGACGTGGCGCTCGTCGGCGACCTCTTCCGCGAGGTCGTAGCCCGCGTCGACATGGCGGATGACGCCCATGCCCGGGTCGTTGGTCAGGACGCGGCGGATCTTCTCGCCCGCGAGCTTCGTGCCATCAGCCACCGAGACCTGGCCGGCGTGGATGGAGCGGCCCATGCCGACGCCGCCGCCGTGGTGGATGGAGACCCAGGAGGCGCCGGAGGCGACATTGACCATGGCGTTGAGGAGCGGCCAGTCGGCGATGGCGTCGGAGCCGTCGAGCATGGCCTCGGTCTCGCGGTACGGGGAGGCGACCGAGCCGCAGTCCAGATGGTCGCGCCCGATGACCAGCGGTGCGGCGAGTTCACCGGAGGCGACCATGTCGTTGAAGCGCTCGCCCGCCTTGTCGCGCTCGCCGTAGCCGAGCCAGCAGATCCGGGCCGGCAGGCCCTGGAAGTGGACGCGCTCGCCCGCCATCTTGATCCAGCGGTGCAGGGATTCGTTCTCCGGGAAGAGGTCGAGGATCGCCTTGTCCGTCTTGTGGATGTCGGACGCCTCGCCGGAGAGCGCGGCCCAGCGGAACGGGCCCTTGCCCTCGCAGAACAGCGGCCGGATATAGGCGGGCACGAAACCGGGGAAGGCGAAGGCCCTGTCGTATCCGGCCAGTTGGGCTTCGCCGCGGATGGAGTTGCCGTAGTCGAAGACCTCGGCGCCCGCGTCCATGAAGCCGACCATCGCCTCGACATGCCGGGCCATGGACTCACGGGCGCGCTGGGTGAAGTCGGCGGGCTTCTCGGCGGCGTACGAGGCCATCTCGTCGAAGTCGACGCCGAGCGGCAGATAGGCCAGTGGGTCGTGGGCGGAGGTCTGGTCCGTGACGATGTCGATGGGGGCGCCCTCGGCGAGCATCCGGGGCAGCAGCTCCGCCGCGTTGCCGAGCAGGCCGATGGAGAGCGGACGGCGCGCGTCGCGCGCCTCGGTCGCCAGCTGGAGCGCGTGCTCCAGGCTGTCGGCCCGTACATCGAGATAGCGGTGCTCGATCCGGCGTTCGATGGCGCGCGGGTCGCAGTCGATACAGATCGCGACCCCGTCGTTCATGGTGACGGCCAGCGGCTGGGCGCCGCCCATGCCGCCCAGTCCGGCGGTGAGGGTGATCGTCCCGGCGAGGGTGCCGTCGAACTTCTTGGCGGCGACGGCGGCGAACGTCTCGTACGTGCCCTGGAGGATGCCCTGTGTGCCGATATAGATCCAGGATCCGGCGGTCATCTGCCCGTACATGGTGAGCCCGAGGGCTTCCAGGCGCCGGAACTCCTCCCAGTTCGCCCAGTCGCCGACCAGATTGGAGTTGGCGAGCAGCACGCGCGGCGCCCACTCATGGGTCTGCATCACCCCGACCGGACGGCCGGACTGGACGAGCATCGTCTCGTCCTGCTTGAGGGTGCGGAGCGTACGCACCATCGCGTCGAAGGAGCGCCAGTCGCGGGCGGCCTTGCCGGTGCCGCCGTAGACGACCAGTTTGTCCGGATGTTCGGCGACCTCGGGGTCCAGGTTGTTCTGGAGCATGCGGAGGGCGGCTTCCTGCTGCCATCCCAGGGCGCTCAGTTCCGTACCGCGCGGAGCCCGTACGGGTCGGGGTCCTGACATGGCGATGCCTCCTCCGTGATGAATCCGCCGACTGATCTGTTGGCCAATCTATTCACATCCTCGCGGTATGAATACTTGTAGTCAACAGCTGCGTGACCGGGCGGCGGATGATTGGCTGGCACTCATGGCTTCGGTTCAGCACAACGGTGGCACTACCCCGCACGGCACGAACGGCACCAACGGCTTCGCGGACGGCGGTACGGGCCCCGCCCCCGGCACGGCCCCCGGCACGGCGGCCGGCACGGCGGCCGACGCGGCCCTCGGCGCGGCGGCCCGCCGGGACCTCGCCGTACGGGCCGCCGTGGCGCAGGGTCTCATCAGCGAGGCCGAGCCCGTCGTCGCTCTGCTCGACGTGGCCGGAATCCGCGCCTCCGCCGCCGCGCTCCGCACCGCCTTCGACGAGGTCACCGCCCCCGGCACCGCCGTCCTGCACGCCTTCGCGGTGAAGGCCGCGCCCCTGGTGGCCGTGGTGCGCCTGCTCGGCGAACAGGGCATCGGCGCGGAGGTCGCCAGTCCTGGCGAGCTGGCCCTCGCCCGAGCGGCGGGCGTACGGCCCGAGCACACCGTCCTCGACTCCCCCGCCAAGACCACCGCCGAACTGCGTGAAGCCCTCGCGCTCGGCATCGCGATCAACGCCGACAACCCCCAGGAGCTGGCGCGGATCGACGCCCTGATCGACGCCGACGCCCTGATCGGCTCGGGCGCGGGTCCGGGCCCCGGACCGGCCTCAGGACCGGTCGCCTCCCCGCTCGGGCTGCGGATCAACGCGCAGGTCGGCGGCGGATCCATCGGAGCCCTGTCCACCGCCACCGCCACCTCCAAGTTCGGGATCGCGCTGCGTGACGAGGGCGCCCGCGCCTGGGTCGTCCAGGCGTATCTGGACCGCCCCTGGCTGACCCGGCTGCACACCCACTCCGGCTCGCAGGGCGTCCCGCTGGAGCGCATGACCGAGGGCGTACGGACGGTGTACGAACTGGCCGAGGAGATCAACGCGGCGGCCGGCCGCCGGCAGATCGACACCATCGACATCGGCGGCGGCCTCCCGGTCAACTTCGGCTCGGACGAGGAGACACCGACGTACGCGGCCTACGCCCGGCTGCTGAGGGAGACCGTCCCCGGGATGCTGGACGGCCGCTACGGACTGGTCACCGAATTCGGCCGTTCTCTGCTCGCCAAGCACGGCACGGTCCTCGCGCGCGTCGAATACGCCAAGTCCGCCGGTGGCCGCCCGATCGCGGTGACCCACGCGGGCGCACAGGTCGCCACCCGTACCGTCTACGACCCCGCCTCCTGGCCGCTGCGCATCGCCGCGTACGACGCCGGGGGGCGGCCCAGGACAGGCCCCGCCGTGGCCCAGGACATCGCGGGCCCGGCCTGTTTCGCGGGCGATCTGCTCGCCGAGAACCGGCCGCTGCCGTTGCTTGAGCAGGGCGATCTGGTGGCCGCCCTCGACACCGGCGCGTACTACTTCTCCAACCACTACGCGTACAACAGCCTGGCCAGGCCCGGCGTCCACGGTTTCGTGACGGCTCCCGGCACGGCCGGCGGCGAGGTGCGCTTCGCGACCGTACGGGCCGCGCAGACGGTCGCGGAGATCGTCACCGAGTCGGGCGGCGCACACGCCGACGCGCTCCTGCTGGAGGACTGACCCGGGCCGGGGCGACCGAGAGCACCGACACGACCGGGGACGGCCGGAAGTGGCCGGTCCCCGGCGGCCCGGCGCGCATGTTCCGATGGAAAATGCCAGAACCTCCTCCCCCCGCACCAACGTTGCGTAATCTCACCGTCACTGCCGCACAACAGTGCGCCCGCACGCCCGGCTGGTGGGAGGGGAGTCCGCGTGCCCGGAATCGACGCGTGCCTACAGGAGGCCATGAACCTGCCGGGAGCGCGCGGCGCGGCGATCGTGGACTGGACGAGCGGTCTCGCGCTCGGTACGGCGGGCGAGTCGCCCAACGGCGACCATGAGGCGACGGCCGCCGAAACGGCCGAACTGGCCAGAGCCGCCGCGGAGTACACGGCCTTCGCTCCCGCCGCCGCGGTCGGCCACAAGGGCCCGCCCGTCGAGGACGTCATCGTCACCACCCGTACCGGCTATCACCTCCTGAGCTTCGTCGAGACGACGTTCGACAGCAGCGTCTTCCTCCATCTCTGGCTCGACCGCGACACCGGAAACCTCGCCCTGGCCCGGTTACGGCTGGGGCAGTTGGCGGAACGGCTGGTACTGGGATGACGGCGGCGTCCGCACACTCCGGGAACTCCGGGCACTCCGCGGCCTCCGGGCACTCCGCGGTCTCTTCGGTCTCCCCGGTCTCCCCGGTCTCCCCGATGCTCGTCCGGCTGGCCGGCGAACGCGCCACCGGAGCGCTCCTGCGCGACCACGGCACGCTCTATCTCGCGGACGGCCGCGTCGTGCACGCGGAGAGCCCCGCCGCCCCCGGGATCGACGTCCTGCTCACCGCGGGCGGCCGGCTGCCGCGCTCGGGCTGGGAGGAGGCGGTCGACCGGGCGGGCACCCGCCGCGAGGTCGGCCGGTTCCTGGTCGACAGCGGCAGGATCGGCGGCGGGGAGCTGGAGATCTGCCATCTGGGCGCGCTGTTCGACGCCGCCTACTTCGCGCTCGCCCCCGGCAGCGGGCCCACCCGCTTCCGTTACGGCGTGGCGCACTGGATCGGTCCCGTACGGCCCGTCGCCGCCACCGCCGTCGAGCGCGAGACCCGGCGCAGACGCGAACTCCTCGACCAGGTCTGGCCGTACGCGGCCGTGGACACCGCGCCCGTACGGACGCGTGAACCGGCGCCGGGCCAGGCGGTCACCCGCCGCCAGCGCGTGCTGCTGGAGCTGGCGGACGGGGTACGGACACCGCTGGCCATCGCCTGGGCGCTGGGCAGACCCGCGTTCCACACCCTGCTGGACATTCGCAGGCTGGCCGCGGCCGGACTGGTCGAGACGCCCGCCGAACCGGCGGCGGCCACGCCCGCGGCGGTCCCCTCCTGGGTCGCGACGGTCTCGGCCGACCCGGACATCGCCCTGTTACGCCGGCTCCGCGACGCCCTGGAGGCAAGCCTGTGACTCCCCGTTCCATCCACCGGGCCCGGACAGGACCCGCCGTGTCCGACGTCGTGCCGGACCACGCCACGCCGTCATGAGGCGCGCGCTGCGGGCACGTGCCGAGAGGAGACAGCTGATGACGGCGGAAGCCGAGGTACTGGGCGAGCTGAGGCGCCTGCGGGCCCGCCTCCCGCAGCTCACCGGCGCGCTCGCGGCCAGTACCGACGGTCTGGTGCTGGCCCAGGACACGGCCGAGGTGGAGGCGGAGGGGGTGGCCGCGCTCACCGCCGCCGCGCTGGGCGTCGCGGTGCGCCTCACGGACACCACCGGCCAGGGCGGATTCCGGGAGCTGCTGATCCGGGGCGAGCTGGGGTACGTCGCGACGTACGCGGCGGGCTCCTCGGCGGTGCTGACGCTGCTGGCGGAGCCCCGGATCAATGTGGGCCGGCTCCATCTGGAGGCGCGGCGGTCCAGCACCCGGATCGGTGAACTGGTCGACGGCGCCCTGGAACGGCTGGAGAACGCCTGACCCATGACAACAGCCCCCAACTCACACGGAACACGCGTCACCCGGGCCCCGGGAACCCCCCGGACCGCCCGTACCGGAACGAAAGGAAGTGCGACCTCCATGGCCAACACCGAAGCCGCCCTCAAGCAGGCCACCACCGTCATCGACGGCGCGCTGGGAGCCGCCCTCGTCGACTACTCCAGCGGCATGGCCCTCGGCACGGTCGGCGGCGGCAAGGACCTCGATCTGACGGTGGCCGCGGCCGGCAACACCGATGTGGTCCGGGCCAAGGTCCGCGCCATGGAACTGCTCGGCATGAAGGACGAGATCGAGGACATCCTGATCACCCTCGGCAACCAGTACCACCTGATACGGCTGCTCAAGGGGCGTGCCAACAACGGTCTGTTCCTCTATCTCGCGCTGGACAAGTCACGGGCGAACCTCGCCATGGCCCGTCACCAGCTGATGAGAATCGAAGCCGAGCTGGAGGTCTGAGCGGTCCGCGCGCGGCACTCACGTCACGCACGGTCCGCGCCGCCGATCAGCCACGCTGCCGACCAGCCACGCCGCTGCTCAGCCACGCCGCTGTTCAGGTTCAGCCACACCGCTGCTCAGCGACGGCGCCGTGCCCCGCCGGGCACGGCGTCACCGGCCGCCGTCCCCGTGGTCCGGTAGCCCTTGACCTTCTTGCCCACGGGGTGCCCGGTGCCGGCCCAGTCGGTACGTACCCACAGCAGCACGTCGTCCCGGCGCTCCCGCCGCCCCAGCCAGGCCGCCTTGAGCCACAGCCCGACGCCCACGCCCGCCAGGGCCGGACCCCCGGCACCGGGCAGCGCGAACGAACTCCCCACCGCGACAAGGAAAGCGGCCAGCAGCCACCAGCGGTTCGCCCGGCGCCAGCCGCGCAACGTCACGGAGCGGTCCTGGAGGAAGTCGAACTTCCCCGCCCGCACGGCACGGTCCGCCCAATCGGTGTACCGGCGCCTGCGTACGAGCGCGACGACAGCGGCACACACCACGAACAGCGCCGCCCCGGTGTAGCCGCCGATCCTGCGCCCCGTCAGCCCGGGAAGCAGTACTCCAATGCCGGTGGCGAGGACCCCCAGCCACCACATCGGTACCGCACCGGCCCGTACGATCACGGCCACCCGTGCCAGAGACTGCCCTCCGCGCCCCACGATCCGCCTCCTCAAGCCTGTGTTGTGGCGCGCAGACTAATGACGTTCTCTGAGCATTTCCTGAGAACCGGCGAATCGGCCGGGTCAGAGGAAATGCCCGCTGGCGAGGTAAGGCGCTGGGACAGGCATTCCACGGACGGCGATGTAGCCCTCTTGACCGATGTCGAGACGGGCGGCCAGGCCGACATCGATCGCCCAGTCGTTCGGGGTGGTGACGCAGTTGACCAGAGTTCTTCCCCGCGATGAGGCCAGGGCTTCCCACAGCAGGTTCTGTGCGATCCCCGGGTGCGCGGCGGCCAGCAGTGAGGCCCGCCCGCGGTCGTCGATGTAGACGTATCCGGGCTTCGCCCTGTCACGGGACACGACCAGCCGCATGGTGCCGAGCATGTATTCGTGGTCGGGACCGTGGCCCGCGACGCGCAGGTCCTGGTCCAGCCGGTCCATCCACTCGAAGTCGTCGGGGCGCCCCTCCCGGAGGCCGTCGACCGTGGGAAGCGTGTGGCGGTCGACGGTGCCGACCATCCGCATCTGCGGGTGGAGGGAGAACCCCGCCAGCCGGTATCGACGGGTGGCACCCGGGTGGACGCTGGAGGAGAAGATGCCGGGGCGGCCGTCGGCATGATGGAGGGCGGCGTCCATCAGGCGCCTCCCGATGCCCTGAGCCCGATGGCCCGGCAGCACGCCATAGGTCGCGAGGAACCACAGACCGCGGCGGTTCTGGGAAATGGCGAATCCGACGACCTCGCCGGCACCGGCATCCTCACGCACCGCGACCCAGCAGCCTCCCGGGTCGACACCCAGAAAGAAGCGCATCCGGTCGATCCATTGCTTCGAGGCGACTGCCGAACGCGGCTCGACCTCCGGATCGCTGACCCGCCTGGTGCTCCGCTCCGCCTCGAAGAACGTCATCGCCGACGCCCGTTCCGCCGAGGCGAGATCGTCCTCACGCATCAGCCTGACCTGTACAGAGTCCATCGTTTCAGCGTAGGGATCAGCCAAGCGGGGCCGCACCCGATTATCTCGCGTAGCTCGCGGTCGCCTCGGTGGGCAGCCGGCCGGAGCACCGCTCGGCGCTCGGCTACTCGACTACTCGACGAACAGCCCCCGCGCCGCCGCCCGCGCGTCGAACTCCTCCAGCCGCGCCTGCGCGTCCGGCAGCCCGTCGCACATCGCCTCCAGCAGCACCCGCCCCAGCAGCATCGGCGCGCACGCCGTGTCGAAGGCGAGACCCGTACCGACCGCCGCCGGAATCAGCAGATCGCTGTGTTTGGCGACCGGCGCGAACGCCGAGTCGGCGACCGTCACCACCGTCAGCCCGGTCTGCCGGGCGTACGCCAGCGCGTCCACGACCTCCTTCGGATGGCGCGGCAGCGCGAAGCAGAGCAGCGCGCTCGCGCCCGCGGTCCCGGCCGCGTCGATCCGGTCGGCGAGCATCGTGCCGCCCTCGTCGAGCAGCCGTACGTCCGGATGGACCTTGGCCGCGAAGTAGGCGAAGCCGCGCGCCTGTGAGGAGGCGGCGCGCAGGCCGAGTACCGGCAGCGGACGGGAGGCGGCGAGCAGCCGGGCCGCCTGTTCGACCGGGCCCGGATCGGCGAGCAGTTCGGCCAGCTGGCGCAGGTTCTCGATCTCGCCGCGTACGGCCTGCTGGTACTCGTTGTACGTGGACTCGCCCTCCTCCGGGCCCACGGGCGCGACATCGCGCAGATGTCGGCGCAGCGCCGGATAGCCGTCGAAGCCGAGCGCGACCGCGAAGCGGGTGACGGACGGCTGACTGACTCCCGCCAGCTCCGCCAGCTCGACGCTCGACAGGAAGGGCGCGTCCGCCGGCCGCCGCACCATGCTGTGCGCGATGCGCCGCTGAGTGGGGGTCAGCCGGTGGCCCTCGAAGAGCTGCTGGAGTCGGGCGGCCGGGCTGTCGCTCATGCGATCCCCCTTGTCGGTTCGGTTGGGTCGGTCGGGTCGGTCGGGTCGGTCGGGTCAGCCATGGTCGAGCGGGTCGTGCCGGTCGAGCCGGTCGTGGACGGGTCGTTCACCGGATGTGTCACCGGACGTGTCACCGGATGTGTGACCAAATCCGTGACCAGATCCGTGACCAGATCCGTGAACCGGTCGAGCAGCGCGGCGGCGGCTGTCACATCATCGGTCAACGGCCGGTCGGCGGCCTCGTCCTGGAGTACGGTCTCGGCCAGTTCGAAGGCCCTGCCGACCGGAAGCCCCGGGTCCGGCCGCAGTCCGCGCTGGCGCAGGGCCCTTACGGCGGCGACCAGTTCGCAGCCGACGACCAGCCGGTACGCGCTCCCCAGGCGCAGGGTCTGGCGTGCGGCGAGCGAGGCGAAGCTCGCCTGCTCCTCCACGCCTCGGGACAGTACCGCGTGCCCGAGGGAGGCCGGCGCGGAGAACGCCCGCAGATCGCCGAGGGCCGCCCCGGCCGCGTACTCCAGGATCATCACCCCGGAGCTCGCGGGCTCGGCGTCGGCGAGGAAGGGCCGCAGCCGGGTGAAGGCGGGCTCGTTGAGCGCGGAGAGCCGGGAGGTGGAGAGCCGCGCCGTCTGCACCAGCGAGAGCCTGAAGTGGTCGAGCGCCAGCGCGACCTGGGCCAGATAGAAGCCGCCGTGGTGGTACGCGGCGGGGATCGGGTCCGGCTCCGTGCCGGGGCGGATCAGCGGGTTCTCGGCGGCGGCGTTGATCTCGACGGCGAGGGCGTTCTCCAGCGCGTCGGCGGCGTCGCGTGCCGGGCCGTGGATCTGCGGGACACAGCGGAAGCCGTACGGGTCCTGGATCCGGCCGAGCGGCGGTCCCGGCCGTTCGGGTGCGCCGAGAATCGCCCGCATGTCGGCGGCGACGGCGTACGAACCGGGGTGCGGGCGCGCGGCGTGCACGGGCTCCGCGTACGCCTCGTACGAGCCGTCGACGGCCAGCAGCGAGAGCGCGGCGACCAGTTCGGTGGCGGTGGTGAGCCGGCGCAGTTCGTGGAGGGCGAGCGCGGACTGCCCGAGAGTGAGGGCGTTGCTGCTGATCAGGGCGAGGGCGTCGTTGTTGTCGAGTGGCTGCGCCTCGGGCGCCCGGCCACCCTCCCAGGGGTGTTCACCGGCAAGGGCCAGCCCCATCTGGGCGAGGGCCGCGATGTCGCCCGTACCGACCGAGCCGAACTCGTTCACCACCGGGTACGCGCCGGACTCCAGCGCCTCGCAGAGGGCGGTGACGACGGTCGGCCGCAGTCCGGCGCCGCCCGCGAGGAGCTGGTTGGCCCGTACGGCGAGCATGGCGCGGACCTCGCGGGCGGGCAGGGGGTCGCCGATGGCGCCGGCGTGGCTGCGCAGCAGCCGCAGTCCGTGGTCGGCGGCGGCCTCGGTGGGCACGGCCTCGGTGCGGTTGGCGCCGACGCCGGTGGAGCGCCCGTACACCCGTCCTGAGGCGGCCAGCTCGCGCGCGAGATGCCAGCTCTGTTCGACACGCTTCATCGCGTCGGTTCCGGGTACCGGACGAGCGGCGCCCTCGGCCAGCCGTACGACATCGGTCACCGGGAGGCTCTGTCCGTCCAGTACGACGATGGCCGTGCTCGGGGTGGTGCGCGAGACCGATGAGTCCGTCATGTGGGACGACATCATGCGCGAACGCCTCCTTATCGGACGCTATGTCTTGCCCTGCGGCCATCCGTAACGAGTGATTTACCCGGGGGCATTGACAATCTATTCAGACAACGAGAACTCTGCATGACTATATGCAGCCGGGCAAGGGACGCGGGGCAAGGGACGACTGATGATCAAATTCGACGCGGTGAACAAACGCTTCCCCAGCGGCACCACGGCGGTTCACGACCTCACGCTGGAGATGCCGGAGGGCGGGATCACGGTCCTCGTCGGCTCCTCGGGCTGCGGCAAGACCACCACCCTCCGCATGATCAACCGGATGGTCGACCCGACGTCCGGGACCATCCGGCTGGGCGGCCGGGATGTACTCGAACAGGACGCCGCCGAGCTGCGGCGCGGTATCGGCTACGTGATCCAGCAGTCGGGCCTCTTCCCACACCGTACGGTCCTCGACAACATCGCGACCGTGCCGCTGCTGCTGGGCTGGGGACGCGGGAAGGCCCGTGCCCGCGCCGCGGAACTGCTGGAGACGGTCGGACTGACCGCCGAGGCGGGCAAGCGCTACCCGCACCAGCTCTCCGGCGGCCAGCAGCAGCGCGTCGGGGTGGCCAGGGCGCTGGCGGCCGATCCGCCGGTGCTGCTGATGGACGAGCCGTTCGGCGCGGTCGACCCGGTCGTGAGGACCCAGCTCCAGGACGAGCTGATCCGGCTCCAGCGCGAGCTGAACAAGACCATCGCGTTCGTCACCCACGACATCGACGAGGCGGTACGGCTCGGCGACCGGATCGCCGTCTTCCGGACCGGCGGCCATCTGGTGCAGTGCGCCGCCCCCGCCGAACTGCTGGCCCGCCCGGCCGACGACTTCGTCGCGGACTTCCTCGGCGCGGAGCGCGAGCTGAAGCTGCTCTCGCTGACGACGCTCGCCGAGGTCCCGCTCCAGCGGGCCACGACGGTACGCGAGGACGCGCCGGCGCCACCGGCCGGCTCGGGACCGCATCTGGTCGTCTCCGCGCGGAACGAACCGCTGGGCTGGCTCGACCCGTACGGCACGGACGCCACATCCCCCGGCGCCGCTGCCTCCCCCGGCGCCGCCGCCTCCCCCGGCGCCGCCACCTCCCCCGGCACCCCGCTCACGCCCGTACGGCCGCTGCGCGACACCGACTCCCTGCTCGCCGCGCTGAACGAGTCGATCGCCTCCCCGTCCGGTCTGATAGCCCGGGTCGACGCCGACGGCGTGCTGACCGGGGTCACCTCGCGCGAGGCGATCCACGAGCACGCGGGGCGCAGGCACCAGGAGGCGGCGCGGGCGGCCGTACACCTCACCGAGACCCCGGCCCTGTCGGAGACCCCGGGCGGGACCGTATGACCATCGAGTGGGCGTGGATATCCGACCACGCGGGCGATCTCACCACCCTCACCCTCTCCCATCTCCAGGCCGCCCTGACCGCCGTGCTCCTCGGGCTGCTGATCTCGCTCCCCCTGGCGGTCCTCGCCCATCGCGTCCGGCCGCTGCGCGGCTTCCTCCTCGGGCTCTCCAACGTCCTGTTCACGATCCCGTCCATCGCGGTCTTCGTCCTGCTGCTGCCCGTCTCCGGGCTGACCAGGACCACCACCGTCATCGGCCTGACGATCTACACGCTGGTCGTCCTGCTGCGGAACACCGTCGAGGGACTGGACTCCGTCCCGGCCAAGGCGCGCGAGGCCGCCGTCGCGATGGGCACGCGCCCGCTGCGTACGCTCCTCACCGTCGAGCTGCCCCTCGCGCTCCCCGTGATCATGGCGGGCGTAAGGATCGCCACCGTCATGTCGATCTCGCTGGTCAGCGTCGCGACGTATATCGGCGACGGCGGCCTCGGCCAGCTCTTCACCGACGGCTTCCAGCGCAACTTCCCCACCCCGGTGGTCGTGGGCGTCGCCTTGACCCTGCTGCTCGCGCTGGTCGCCGACGCGCTGCTGGTGGCCGTGCAGTACGTACTCACCCCCTGGACCAGGCAGCGACAGGGGCAGCGGCACCCGAAGAGTGGGAGGGCCTGACCCGACATGTACGAGCTCTTCAAGGACCTCGGCTCCTGGCTGGTGTCGAGCGAGCAGTGGACGGGCCCGGACGGCATCGGGCACCGGCTCGCCGAACACCTCCAGTACTCGCTGATCGCCACCGCCATCGCCGCGGTGATCGCGCTGCCCCTCGGACTGCTCATCGGGCACACCGGCCGGGGCGCGTTCCTCGCCATCAACCTCGCCTCGTTCGGCCGCGCCCTGCCCACGGTCGGGCTCGTCGTGCTGGTCTTCCTGGCCAGCGGGCTGTCCATGACCCCGGTGTACGTGGCACTGGTGGCCCTCGCCGTCCCGTCCATCGTGACCAACACGTACGCGGGGATGACCGCGGTCGACCCGGAGGTGAAGGACGCGGCCAGGGGCCAGGGCATGCGCGGCCGTCAGGTGCTCCTCCAGGTCGAGATCCCGCTCGCGCTGCCGCTGATCATGACCGGGCTGCGGCTCGCGCTGATCCAGGTGGTGGCGACGGCGACCATCGCCGCGTACGTCAGTTTCGGCGGGCTCGGCCGGTACGTCTTCGACGGCCTGGCCCAGCGCGATCTGATCCAGGTGCTGGGTGGAGCCGTGCTGGTCGCGGTCGTCGCCGTGGCCCTCGATCTGGCGCTGTCAGGGCTTCAGCGCGTCCTCTTCCGCCACCGCTCCGCCGCCTAGGGAGACCACTCCAGTGACCTCGAACTCACCCATGAACCCGCACACGAACCCGCCCGCGAGCCCGCATACAAGCCCGCATACGAGCCGGCCCACGAAGAGCGCCATGAACCGGCGCAAGCTCCTCGGCGGACTGTTCGCCGCGGCCTCCGTCCCCGCGCTCGCCGCGTGCAGCGGCGGAATCACCTCCCTCGACGGCCAGGGCAGCGGCGGAAGCGGGAGCGGCGGCGGCTCCAGCGCGGACGGCATCACCATCGGCACCGCCAACTTCACGGAGAACCAGATCCTCGGTCACCTCTACGCGGCCGTGCTCGGCGCCGCCGGGGTGAAGACGAAGGTCCGCCCCAACCTCGGCACCCGCGAGATCCTGATCCCGGCGCTCAAGGGCGGCGACATCGATCTGCTCCCCGAATACCAGGGCGCGCTGCTGCACTACCTCGACCCCAAGGCGACCGCCACGGAGGAGGGCGAGATGCAGAACGCCCTCGCCGTCGTCCTCCCCACGGGCCTCCAGATCCTCCCGTACGGCAAGGCCGAGGACTCCGACGCCTTCGCCGTCACCCGCGAGACCGCCGACAGATACGGCCTCAGGACGCTGGCCGATCTGAGGAAGCAGAACGGCAAGCTGGTCATCGGCGCGGCGCCCGAGGTGAAGAAGCGGGTCGTGGGCATCGTCGGGCTCAAGGACGTGTACGGCGTGGAGTTCAAGGAGTTCAAGTCGCTGGACTCCTCGGGACCACTGGTCAAGGGCGCGTTGAAGAAGGGCGATGTGGATGTCGCCAATCTCTTCACCACGGACACGGACATCGCCGCCGAGGGCTGGGTGGTCCTGACGGACCCCAAGAACCTCGTCCCCGGCCAGCACATCGTCCCGCTGATCGCCGACCGCAAGGCCGACTCCACCGTGCGCAAGGCGCTGGCCCGGCTGGGCAACGCCCTGACGACCGAGGCCCTGACGGAGCTCAACCGCCAGGTGGACAAGGACAAGAAGGACCCGGAGGACGTCGCGAACACCTGGGCGGCGGACCACGGTCTGAGGACTTCCACAGGGAAAAACGGGGGCTAGCCCCAATGCGCGCAGGACGTCCCGCTACGTACCGTCGCCCCTATGGAAGCCCGCGACCCTGAGCTCAAGAAGGAGCTCGACGCCACCCTTCAGGCCCGTAACGAGCTGGGGGCGGACTACGAGCCCGCACTGATCGAATCGTTCCTCGAAAAGGTGGAGCAGCGCATGGACGGGATGACCGACCGTCATGTCCGGCGGCGACTCGCCGAGCAGCAGATGGTGGCCGCCCGTGGCGGCGCCCCGCGCCCGGCCGGCCCCGGGGAGGGGTTCGGCGAGCGCTTCGGGTTCGGCATCATCTCGCTGGTCCTCGCCATTCCACTGACCGCGATAGCCGTGACGAACGCCGATTTGAAGGGACTGGTCGTCTGCTGGCTGGGCATCGTCGCGGTGAACGTGGTGCACGCCGCCCGCGGCCGGTCCTGGGCGGACCGGAAGCGGCGCGAGGCGTCCGACTGGGAGGACTGACCGGGGAGGCGGCCTCCGCCGCGGGAAGGACCACGCGAAAGAGGTATGCCGCGAAATATGTCGCGAAGTATGAAGTATGTCGCGGGGACCGCCGCACCCCCGTTACCGGGGGGCGGGACGACGGCGGTCCCCGCGAGGGACACGTTCCGGGTCAGGGCCGGTCTCGTGTCCAGGCGTCCATGGAGGTCCGGGAGCCGCTCCGGAGGTCCTTGACGCCGACAACAACCAATGTGCCGGATCCGTGTTAAGCCGGTGCTGCGCTGACGTGTCGCGCTCGTACCACTTTCGCGAACCCGCGCCTTCGCGCCCCCCGCCGACCGGTCCCCGGCGTTACTTCACGTCCTTCGAGAGGTACGCCAGCAGATCCTGCCTGCTCACGACGCCTGTCGGCTTGCCCTCCACCAGCACGATCGCGGCGTCGGAGCCCTTCGAATCGCTCAGCGCGGCCATCAGATCGGCCACCGGCTCGCCGGAGCCCACCTGCGGCAGCGGGGAGGACATGTGCTTCTCCAGCGGGTCACCGAGCGAGGCGCGCCGGGTGAACAGCGCGTCCAGCAGCTCCCGCTCCACGACCGAGCCGATGACCTCCGCGGCCATCACGTCCGGGTGGCCGGCGCCCGGCTTCACGATCGGCATCTGCGAGACGCCGTACTCCCGCAGCACGTCGATGGCCTCGCCGACCGTCTCCTCCGGGTGCATATGGACGAGCGTCGGGATGGCGCCCTCCTTGTGCCGCAGGACGTCACCGACGCTCGCCGCGTCGCCGCCCTGCTCCAGGAAGCCGTAGTCGTTCATCCACTCGTCGTTGAAGATCTTGCTGAGGTAGCCCCGGCCGCTGTCCGGCAGCAGGACGACCACGACATCGTCCGGGCCGAGCCCTTCGGCGACCTTCAGCGCGGCCACGACCGCCATGCCGCAGGAGCCGCCGACGAGCAGGCCCTCCTCCTTGGCGAGGCGCCGGGTCATCTGGAAGGAGTCCTTGTCGGACACGGCGATGATCTCGTCCGTGACCGTACGGTCGTACGCCGTCGGCCAGAAGTCCTCGCCGACGCCCTCGACCAGATAGGGCCGGCCGGAACCGCCCGAGTAGACCGACCCCTCCGGGTCCGCGCCCACGATCCGTACGCGCCCGTCGCTCGCCTCCTTGAGGAAGCGGCCGGTCCCGCTGATGGTGCCGCCCGTGCCGACGCCCGCGACGAAATGAGTGATCTTCCCGTCCGTCTGCTTCCACAGCTCGGGACCGGTCGTCTCGTAGTGCGAGCGCGGGTTGTTCGGGTTGCTGTACTGATCCGGCTTCCAGGCCCCGGGCGTCTCATGGACCAGCCGGTCGGAGACGTTGTAGTAGGAGTCGGGGTGTTCGGGATCGACGGCCGTCGGGCAGACGACGACCTCGGCGCCGTAGGCCCTGAGCACATTGATCTTGTCCGTGGAGACCTTGTCGGGGCAGACGAACACGCACTTGTAGCCCTTGCGCTGGGCCACGATGGCGAGACCGACGCCGGTATTGCCGCTCGTCGGTTCGACGATCGTGCCGCCGGGCTTGAGCTCCCCGCTCTCCTCGGCGGCCTCGATCATGCGCAGGGCGATCCGGTCCTTCACCGAACCGCCGGGGTTGAAGTATTCGACCTTGGCCAGGACTGTCGCCTGAATGCCTTCGGTCACGCTGGTCAGCTTCAGCAGCGGGGTATTGCCAACCAGACTGATCATCGAGTCGT
Source organism: Streptomyces sp. NPDC056835 (assembly GCF_042789485.1). NCBI lineage: Bacteria > Bacillati > Actinomycetota > Actinomycetes > Kitasatosporales > Streptomycetaceae > Streptomyces > Streptomyces sp. NPDC056835. The sequence continues at coordinate 15,183 of NZ_JBHUBB010000031.1, read as the reverse complement.
GGAATTGCACCGTAGTCTCCGGGGTCTCCGTGATGGTCCGGCCAGCGTATGCGCACACGCGTGAGATTGGGCGACAGTCCTTACGGGGCAGTTAGCTGGTGTACGCACACGTACTCGTGCGTACGGCGGCTCGGAGGAGGTGGCTCGGACTGTGTCGAGGGCGAGGGTGGCGCGGCGGATCGCCGCGGGTGCGGCCTACGGAGGCGGCAGCATCGGCCTGCTGGGAGCGGCGGGCGTCGGAGTGCTGCTGGCGGAGGTCCAGCTGGCGAAGCGGTCGGTGGGCGGCGGGACCGCCCCCGTACCGCCCAGCGGTGACGGATGGTACGGACTGGCCTACGGGCAGACGGAGCCGCTGCGCATGGGCATGCTCGGCGATTCCACGGCCGCGGGACAGGGCGTACGGCGGGCGGGGCAGACTCCCGGAGCGCTGCTCGCCTCGGGGCTCGCCGCGGTCGCCGAGCGCCCCGTCGAGCTGTGGAATGTGGCGCTGCCCGGGGCCAGGTCGGACGATCTGGACCGGCAGGTGACCCTGCTGCTGTCGGACACGGCCCGGGTCCCGGACGTCTGCGTGATCATGATCGGCGCGAATGACGTCACGCACCGGCTGCCCGCGACCCAGTCGGTGCGGTGTCTGGCGGCGGCGGTACGGCGGCTGCGTACGGCCGGGGCGGAGGTGGTCGTCGGCACCTGCCCGGATCTCGGCACGATCGAGCCGGTGTACCAGCCGCTGCGCTGGCTGGCGCGCCGGGTGAGCCGGCAGCTGGCCGCAGCCCAGACGATCGTGGCGGTCGAGCAGGGCGCCCGTACGGTCTCGCTGGGCGATCTGCTGGGCCCGGAGTTCGCGGCGAATCCGCGGGAGCTGTTCGGCCCGGACAACTACCACCCGTCGGCCGAGGGGTACGCGACGGCCGCGATGGCGGTCCTGCCCACGCTGTGCGCGGTGCTCAACCTGTGGCCGGAGACGGACCGCCTCGACGCGACCCGCGACGAGGACATGCTGCCGGTGGCGAAGGCGGCCTCGGCCGCGGCGTCCCAGGCGGGCACCGAGGTCACCGGCGCCCGTGCCCCGTGGGCCCTGCTGAAGCACCGTCGCCGCCGTCATCTGCCGACAGCGGCGGAAGCGACCCCGGCGGGGGCCGTCCCGCCGGATGCGACGGCTCCGGACGTACCGCCGGACGTACCCCCGGACACCGAGGAGACCTGGCAGGTGGGCCGGGAGGCATGACAGCACCGGCGCCCGGCGCCCGGCGCCCGGACCTCGGTCCCGCTCACCGCCCCGCCCGCCGCCGTCCCCGCGTGAGCAAGCGCTTAGAAAAGAGGCCCGCATCACATGTCCCGCCCAGTGCCCCCGGCACTACGTGCGGGTAACTTCCCAGACAGACCTGCCCTTTCCCACCCGCCAACGCCCAGTCCTGGTCCTCCTTGGTCCTCCCTGGTCCTCTAGTCCTCATGGAGCCGTGATGCCCGAAGCCGTGATCGTCTCTGCCGCCCGTTCCCCCATCGGCCGGGCCTTCAAGGGCTCGCTCAAGGAGCTGCGGCCCGACGACCTGACCGCCACGATCATCGAGGCCGCGCTCGCCAAGATCCCTGAGCTCGACCCGCGCGACATCGACGACCTGATGCTCGGCTGTGGCCTGCCCGGCGGCGAGCAGGGCCACAACCTCGGCCGGATCGTCGCCGTACAGCTGGGCATGGACCATCTCCCCGGCTGCACCATCACCCGCTACTGCTCCTCGTCCCTCCAGACCTCCCGGATGGCGCTGCACGCCATCAAGGCGGGCGAGGGCGATGTCTTCATCTCGGCCGGGGTCGAGATGGTCTCGCGCTCGGTGAACGGCTCCTCGGACGGCATGCCGGGCACCCACAACCCGCTCTTCGCGGACGCCGAGGCCCGGACGGCGGAGGTCGCCCACAGCACGGGCGCCGAGTGGCACGACCCGCGTGAGGACGGCCTGGTCCCCGACGCCTATATCGCGATGGGCCAGACCGCCGAGAGTCTGGCCCGCCTCAAGGGCGTCACCCGCCAGGACATGGACGAGTTCGGCGTACGGTCCCAGAACCTCGCCGAGGAAGCCATCAAGAACGGCTTCTGGGAGCGCGAGATCACGCCCGTGACGACCCCGGACGGCACGGTCGTGGCGAAGGACGACGGCCCGCGCGCGGGCGTCACGATGGAGGGCGTCCAGGGCCTCAAGCCCGTCTTCCGCCCCGACGGCCTGGTGACGGCCGGCAACTGCTGTCCGCTCAACGATGGCGCGGCGGCGCTCGTGATCATGTCCGACACCAAGGCGCGCGAGCTGGGTCTGACACCGCTGGCCCGGATCGTCTCCACCGGCGTCACCGGCCTGTCGCCCGAGATCATGGGATACGGCCCGGTCGAGGCGTCCCGCCAGGCGCTCTCGCGCGCCGGGCTGAGCATCGACGACATCGATCTGGTCGAGATCAACGAGGCGTTCGCCGCCCAGGTCATCCCGTCCTACCGGGACCTGGGCGTCCCGCTGGAGAAGCTGAACGTCAACGGCGGCGCCATCGCCGTCGGCCACCCCTTCGGCATGACCGGCGCGCGGATCACCGGCACGCTGATCAACAGCCTCCAGTTCCACGACAAGCAGTTCGGACTGGAGACGATGTGCGTAGGCGGCGGCCAGGGCATGGCCATGGTCATCGAGCGCCTGAGCTGACCCGGACCGGGCCGATTCATAGCGGAGAGTAGTCGCGCGAGTCGGATAAGCGCACCTCAACCCCCTCGATCCCCAGTTGTGACTGAATCTCCCCCAGGATGTGACCTACGCCCGGGGGAGATTCCTTTGCCCAGGTCAGAGCCGCATTCGGGATAAACATAAGGCCCAAAGACCTGTCCAATTCGTGACGTAATGCACTGACGGGCGGTGCTCGCCCACGACAAGCTGAGGTAGGAAGTCGGGGGTATCGATCGGAATCGGGAGTAGTCAGTGAGCGCCATGTCTTTTGCCCTGCTGCTGACCACAGCCACCGCCACGGCCGTGGGCGTGGCCGCCCTGCACGCCGTCCACGGGCTGCGCAGGCAGGTCAGCGCGCTGCGCGGTGAACTGGCCGCGTCGACCCCGGGCGACTTCACCGCAGCCGTACCGCAGGCCAGAAGCGCCACCCACGCCGACGACATACGGACCGCCGTCGCCGAGGCTCTTGCCGAGGAGCGCGAGCGCGAGCTCGCCGAGGCGCGCGCCTTCTGGGCCGCCCAGGAGGCCCGGGACGCCGCCGACACCCCGTCGCTGCTGGGCGGGCTGCCCGGCTTCGGCACCGAGGAGAGCCCGTACTACGTGCCCCGCCAGGTGGATTTCGCCGGGCTGGAGGCGCTGGACCTCGACGCCGCCGACGCGCTCGACGAGTTCGCCGACTACCCGGAGCTGACCGAGGTCAGCGAGGTGAGCGGGGTGGGTGAGGCCGGTGAGTTCACCGAGGAGTCCGCCGAGCTGGCCGCCGCCCGTCGCCGGCACCCCTCGCACCCCGACTTCGTACCGGTGCAGACCCCCGTCGTCACCGACCACGAGCGCACGGTGTCGCGGCTCGACGAACTCGCCGAGACCGGTACGGCACTCGCGGACGTACGTCCCGGCCCGCTGGGCACCCTCGACGTCTACGTCTTCTCCGACGGCACGACGCTCTGCATGACCCCGGGCCACCGCGAGACCGCCGAGCGGCTCGCCGAGGCGCTGCGGGAGGGCGACGCCCCGGTCCTGCTGGGCGGTTCCGGAGTCTCCGGCGCGTACGCCCTGACCTTCTCCTGCGGCGGCGAGCACGTCTACATCCTCGCGGACCGCGTCATCGCGTCCCTCTGAGTCCTGCTAAGTCCCGCTAAGGGCCCTGCGGGCCTGGACGCGCCAAGCGCTCCTCAGAGCGCGGCGCGCACCGCCGCCCGCTCCACCGATCTCACGGCCTCGTCCAGCTCCGCCAGGGACGGGGCCGTTCGCAATGCCTCCGCCAGATCCCCGGCCGCGACCGTGAGCTGGTCCGCGACCACGAAGACGCCGGAGTCCGGCATGATCCGGGGCTCCTCGCCCGGGGCGTCCAGCCGCTGGGCCCGTACGGAGAGTTCCCTGGCCAGCGCCAGTGCCTCGGCGGCGGCTCCGCGCTGGAGCCGGCTCTGCGGCGCGGCCCGCAGCCGGTCGGCGAATCGGTCCACTGCGGCCGTCAGCGGCGTTGTATCGAGCACCCAGCGACCTTACGCGAACGGACAAGGGCCCCTCCAGGGCTGCCGCCAACAGGTCCAGGACTGTTGCCAACAGGCGAACGCTCAGGCACGGTGGCGTGAAGGACCAGTACGCGCAAAGCGTCCGGAGGCGCCGATGTCCCTTGTCTTCTCCGAAGAGACCCATCGCAACATGCTCTCCCGCATCCCTCATTGCACCGGCAGAGAGATCTCCGACTGGCTTCGCACGGTCGAGGAAGGTCCAGCCCTCCTCCGCTTCGAGGAGAAGGTCAGCTGGCTGAGGGGCGAGCACAACCTCGCGTACGGACACGCGAAGGCGATCATCCACGAGTACGACCTGCGTCGGGCGGCCCGCCGCCTGCTCTGACGCACTGAGGCGAACACAACGAAAGGGGCCCGCGGGCACAGTGCCCGCGGACCCCTTCGTGCTGCTCGGCCGTGCTACCCGGCCGTGCCGCGTCAGTCGTTGCCTTGGAGGATCGACAGCAGCCGCAGCATCTCCAGGTAGATCCACACCAGAGTCAGCGTGAGACCGAAGGCCGCGAGCCAGGACTCCTCGCGCGGAGCGCCGTACGTGACGCCGTCCTCGACCTGCTTGAAGTCGAGCGCGAGGAAGCAGGCGCCGAGGATGATCCCGACGATGCCGAAGATGATGCCCAGACCGCCGCTGCGGAAGCCGAGGCCGTCACCGCCGCCGAAGACGCTGAAGAGCAGGTTGGCGACCATCAGGAGCACGAAGCCCATGGCGGCGGCCATCACGAAACCGTAGAAGCGCCGGGTGACCCGGATCCAGCGCATCTTGTAGGCGATCAGCACACCGGCGAAGACCGCCATCGTGCCCATGACGGCCTGGACGACGACACCCGGCGAGAGGTACGTGCTCACCGCGGAGCTGATCACGCCGAGGAAGACACCCTCGAAGGCCGCGTACGCCAGGATCAGCGCGGGCGTCGGCTTGCGCTTGAAGGACTGGATCAGCGAGAGGACCATCGCCACCAGCGCGGCACCGATCGCGATGCCGTACGACTTGGCGAGGTTGGCGGGGTCCACCGGCAGCAGGACCCACGACAGGACGGCGGTGAGCACGACCGTGCCCAGCGTCATGCCGGTACGGCTCACGACGTCGTCGATCGTCATGACGTCGGGGCGCGCGGGCGCCTGCGGGCCGCCGAGCTGGGTGCCCTGCTGCGGGGCATAGGGGTTGGTGGCGTACGGGTTGGTCGCGTACGGGTTGGTTCCTACAGCGGGGCCCCCGGCCTGCGGCGCCGCGTTGAAGCCCGCGTGGCCGTTGTCGCGGCTGAAGCCCCGTCGCGAGAAGACCGGGTTACTGCTCCTCATCTCACTCCTCCATGGCCGCCCTGCGCGGCCTTGGGACAAGAGTAATGGGAGCGCAAAGCGTACGCCCTAGTGCTCTGGGAGGATCTTTCCAGGATCGTGACGTCCGGCGGGGTGTGTCGTGTCACACCGCTTGTCACACCGGAGCGCTCCCGTCACACCGGAGCGCTCCCGGACCGGCGCGTCCACCGGCGCCGGCCGCCCGGCCTTCGCCGGTGATGTGCCCGGAGCCGGACTTGAACCGGCACGCCCCCGAGGGGCAGCGAGGTTTAAGCTCGCCGTGTCTGCATTCCACCATCCGGGCAAGGCGCGCGACGCCGCGTTGGCACAGGAGCCTATCGGGGCACACCACTCGAACAGCCGAGCGGCTACCCGATGTTGTCTTATTTTATTGACGTCTGAGGGTGCGTCAGACCACGTAACGAGTCGTCGGCACATGCCGGGCGCGGGTGGTCATCTCCGATCGAGGCGTGCAGAAATGACGAAAAGTCGCCGCCCGGTCACGCATTTGGCATCGTCGGCGCGTACGCGCGGCGCCCGGCGACTTATGGCGGAGTCGTCTCAGGGGTTGTGTCATCCCCGAGGAGGAGGGCGCGGCCCGGCGGTCAGACCCAAGAGGGCCACGGGAACGGTTACCACGACGGACGACTCACGCTCTGCCCGCCGTGAGGATGGAGAAGTCCTCACAACGCACCGGCAGGAGAGTCCACCCGTGACCACCACCCCGCTCGCCCACCGCGCAACCGCCGTGGCCGCACGCGCCTCCGATCTGTCGAAGGTCTACGGCCTGGGCGAGACCCAGGTGGTCGCCCTCGACCGGGTCTCCGTGGACTTCCGGCAGGGAGAGTTCACCGCGATCATGGGCCCGTCCGGCTCCGGCAAGTCCACGCTGATGCACTGCGTGGCCGGCCTCGACAGCTTCAGCAGCGGTTCCGTACGGCTCGGCGAAACCGAGTTGTCGACCCTCAAGGACAAGCAGCTCACGCAGTTGCGCCGGGACAAGATCGGCTTCATCTTCCAGGCGTTCAACCTGCTGCCGACCCTGACCGCCCTGGAGAACATCACGCTTCCGATGGACATCGCGGGCCGCAAGCCCGACAAGCTGTGGCTGGAGCAGGTGATCTCGATGATCGGGCTCGCCGACCGGCTCGGCCACCGGCCCACCCAGCTCTCCGGGGGCCAGCAGCAGCGTGTGGCCGTCGCCCGCGCGCTGGCCTCCCAGCCCGAGATCATCTTCGGTGACGAGCCGACCGGGAACCTGGACTCGCGCTCCGGCGCCGAGGTGCTGGGCTTCCTGCGCAACTCCGTACGCGAACTGGGCCAGACCGTCGTCATGGTGACGCACGATCCGGTCGCCGCCTCCTACGCGGACCGTGTCATCTTCCTCGCCGACGGCCGGATCGTCGACGAGATGCTGCACCCGAGCGCCGACGGTGTGCTCGACCGGATGAAGGCCTTCGACGCCAAGGGCCGTACGAGCTGACGCCGACGGCGACGCCGGCTCCGTTCCGCCCGTACGCGGCCCCTGGCCCGTCACCGTACGACCCGTACGACCCCGACTCGTACAGCCCCGACTCGTACAGCCCCGTAGGACCCGTACAACCCCGTACGTGACCGTTAACCCGTACGTGGCGCTTTTCCCGTGCGTGGCCCTTGACCCGTACGTGGCCCACTCGCGCCGACGCTCCGCCGGTCGGCCCCGCATCCGCCCCCTCGGTCCGGTCCGTCGTGTCGGCCCGTCTCTCCGGCCTGCCCTCTCCGCCCACCCTCACCAGGACTTCCACCATGTTCCGTACCGCCTTGCGCACCGTGCTCGCGCACAAGGCCAGGCTGCTGATGACCGTCCTCGCCGTCATGCTCGGCGTCGCCTTCGTCTCCGGCACCCTGGTCTTCACCGACACCCTCGGCAACGCCTTCCAGAACCAGTCGGCCAAGAGCTACAAGGACGTCGCCGTCGGCGTCACCTCGTACGACAAACGAGACTCCGGCGAAGGCTCCGACGCGAAGTCGGACCCCGGGGTCAGCCAGCAGACCGTCAGCGAGATAGGGGCCCTGGACGGGGTCGCCTCCGTCACCGGCCGGGTCAACGGCTTCGCCGGGGTCGCCGACCCCGACGGCAAGCTGATCGGCGACGGCTGGTCCAACAACGGCTCCAACTTCGCGCCTGGCAAGGACGGCAAGGACCCTTCCTACACCTTCACCCAGGGATCGGGGCCCACCGAGGACGGTGAGATCGCGCTCGACAAGGCGACGGCGACCGAGGGGAAGTACGAGGTCGGCAAGCCGGTACGGGTCGCCTCCAACGGGCCGGTGAAGGAGTACACCCTCTCCGGTGTCTTCACCACCGAAGACGGAGAGGTCAACGCGGGCGGCAGCCTGGTCCTCTTCGACACCGCCGTGGCGCAGAAGCTCTATCTGGAGCCCGGCTTCTACAGCGATCTCACCATCACCGCCAAGGCCGGCGCCTCCGCGAGCACGATCCTCGCCAAGGTCGAGCCCCTGCTGCCGGACAACGCCGAGGCGAAGACCGGTGAGCGACTCGCCTCCGACCAGGCCGACCGGATCGAGACGAGCCTGAGCGGCATCAACCAGATGCTGCTGGCCTTCGCCGCCATCGCGCTCTTCGTCGGCATCTTCCTGATCTCCAACACCTTCACCATGCTGGTCGCCCAGCGCACCAAGGAACTGGCGCTGCTGCGCGCCGTCGGCGCCTCCCGCCGCCAGGTCAAGCGCTCGGTGCTGGCCGAGGCCGCGGTGGTCGGCGCGATCGCCTCCACGATCGGATTCGTCCTCGGCATCGGGCTCGCCGTGGGGCTGCGCTGGGCGATGAACACGGCGGGCGCGAAGATGCCCGCGGGCGCGCTGGTGATCTCGCCGACCGCCGTCGGCTCGGCCTTCGGTGTCGGGGTGCTGATCACGCTGCTCGCCGCCTGGCTGCCCGCCCGCCGGGCCGCGAAGATCCCGCCGGTGGCCGCGATGAACAGCGTCCACGGCGTGGCCACCACCAAGTCCCTCGTCGTACACAACTCGATCGGCGGCGCGCTGGCCCTGATCGGCTCCGCCGTGATCCTCGCGGGCGCCGCGGCCGGTTCCGACGGCCGGCTGCTCATCGGCGCCGGCGCGTTCCTGACGATGGTCGGTGTGATCGTGCTGATCCCGCTGCTGTCGCGTCCGGTCATCGCGCTGGTACGGCCGCTGCTGCTGCGGGTCTTCGGGGTGTCGGGCAAGCTGGCCGGGCTGAACGCCGTTCGCAATCCGCGGCGTACCGGTGCCACCGCCTCCGCGCTGGCCATCGGACTCACGCTGGTCACCGGGCTGACGGTGCTCGGTGTCACCATCGGCCAGGCCGTGGACAGGATGACCACGGACAACATCAAGGCCGACTACATGGTGACGATGGCGGGCGGCGGCCAGTTGGACGAGTCCGCGCTCACCGCGCTGGAGAAGGCGCCCGGCGTGAGCGCGGTCTCCCCGCAGCAGGCCGCCTCGGTCGAGGTCAAGGGCCGCTTCCACTCCGCCTCCGCGGTCACCCCCGGCGACATCGAGAAGGTCATCAACATCGCCTCGGTCTCCGGCTCGCTGGACACCCTCGCCCAGGGCGGGATCGCGGTGGCAGAGGACACCGCCAAGTCCAACGGCTGGAAGGTCGGTGACACCCTGTCGGTCACCTACAACGACGGGAAGACCGGCAAGCTGAAGGTCGGCGCCACCTTCAAGAAGAACGATTTCCTCTCACCGGTGCTGATGTCGACCGAGCTGGCCGCCGTGCACGAGGCCAGGCCGCACATCCCCGAGGTGTGGGTGAAGATGGACGGCGGCGCGAGCGACGCGCACGAGCAGGCGCTGGTGGACTCGCTGGGCAAGAACCCGGCGATCACCATCATGGACCAGCAGGACATCAGGAACCAGTTCGGCGGCCTCATCAACACCGCGCTGAACATCATGTACGGCCTGCTGGCCATGGCCCTGATCATCGCGATCCTGGGGGTCGTCAACACGCTGGCGATGTCCGTCTTCGAGCGTCAGCAGGAGATCGGCATGCTGCGGGCCATCGGCCTCGACCGGACCAAGGTCAAGCGGATGATCCGGCTGGAGGCCGTGGTGATCTCGGTCTTCGGCGCGGTGATCGGGGTGGGTCTCGGATCCTTCCTGGCCTGGGCGATCGGTCAGACCATCGCGGACGCGATCCCTGGTTACGCGCTGGTGATCCCGTGGGACCGGGTCGGGCTGTTCCTCGTACTCGCCGGTTTGGTGGGGGTGCTGGCCGCGCTGTGGCCGGCGCGCAGCGCCGCGAAGCTGAACATGCTGACAGCAATCAAGACCGAGTAGCGCGGGGCGGCGAGCGGGACAGGGCGGTGAGCGGGAGAGGGCGGGACCCCAGGGCGGGGGCCCGCCCTCTCCCTTGCGCGACCTCGTACTCCCTCGTGCTCAGGTGCCGGCGCAGTACCGCATCAGATGGTCGTGGTTGGCCTTGTACTGGTCGTGGATGGCGTCGTTGTCGATCTTCAGCAGGGTCTCGTCATTGGAACGCAGCGCCTGCCACGAGTAGTTGTGGCTGCCGGTCCAGACGATCTTCTGGTCGGCGACACCGTCGTACGTACCCTTCACCAGCACGTACTTGGAGTGCAGCCCGATCTTCGGCGCCCCGCTCGTGGGCGGGTTCTCCCAGCACTCCACGCGCTGGGTCAGCTTGCCGGAGAGGATGGCGGTGACGGCTTTGCCGAGCGACGGTACGCCGACGCCCCCGCCGTTCGGATTGCCGTCGCCCGCGAGATACACCAGGCAGCCCGCGTTCTTCATCGCCACGAGCTTGCTCGCGATCTGGTCGCGGTAGAAGAGGTTCGCCGCCATCCGCACCTCCGAGTGCCGCGTCGACGAACAGGCGACCTTGTCGAGGAGGAGCTTGACCGTGTCGGTGGCCGGGTCCTTCCGGTAGTCCGTGCCGGAGGTCTCCCGGCGCGGGAAGAAGTACGCCTTGTACGCGGGGTCGGTCGCGCTGGACGGCGTCCGGTAGTACGTCGCGAGACCCGCGCCGGAGGCGCCGTGCTTCAGCTGGTCCGCGAAGTACGCCGCGTAGTTGTCGTAGAGACCGGGGTCGGCGATCGTCACGGCGTTGTTGAAGAGATCGGTGCGCTGGGTGCCGGTCATATTGGCCGAGGTCTGGACGACGACCTTCGCCGCGCCTCCGGTGCGGGAGAAGAGGAAGAACTTGTTGTGGTCGATCGCGCGGCTGCCGATCGTGCGGTTGCCGATACACGAGCGGGTCGACGGACAGGACATCACCCAGGACGGCCGGGCGCGGTCGGTGCCGAGGCCCGCCGCGAGGTTCTCGTACTCACCCCCGGCGGTCACCGTCTCGTGTGACTTGTAATCCAGGATCGCCCGGACGGCGACGCCGCGTTCCTTGGCGGCGATCAGGGCCTTGCGGACGCTGTCGTCGGTGAAGGTGTACAGGGACAGGGTGATCGAACCGCCCGCGTCGGAGCCGTCGATCAGCGAGACGACATGGTCCCTGATCCTGTCCCGCTGGGCGGTGGTGCCGGCGGGGTCGTTGAAGATCGCGCCGGTGGTGACCGGGGCGGCGGGCGCGCCGGCCGGTAACGGGGACGGCGACGGGGACGCGGCCCCGGACGGGGACTCGGCCTCGGACGGGGCCCGGAACTCGGACCCGTCGTCCCCGTCGGCCCACGCGGCGCCGGGAACGGCCACGACGGACATCAGGGCGACGGCCAGGCCCAACAGCCGGATTCTGTGGTGGCGATGGCGGTGGCGATGGCGGTGCACACCGGCCTCCTGTTCGGTTTCGGCTCGGGGAGCGCGTACATGCCATGCCAGTGCATGGCATGCCGGTACCTGACATGCCGGACCCGGTGAAACCCCGTGGGAAGCGGAAACGGAGCCGCTGGGCAGGCGTGCGCCCAGCGGCTCCGTCATCCGGGCCCGGACGGCAGAACGTACCAACTCCCCGTCCTCATCCGGGACCGGTCACCTCTTTGTCACCCGCACGATGTCCCGCGTCAGCCGCCCCACACACGCGCTCGCGCCGGCATCCCGGAGGCACCGCTCTCCGGGGTCTTCACGGCCAGGATCTGGTTGACGCCGATCTTGTTCCGCTCGAAGGAGAGCGCGGACGCCGCCATGTAGAGGCGCCAGACGCGGGCGCGTCCGGCGGAGGTGAGGCGTACGGCCTCGGCCCAGTGGTCCTCCAGGTTGGTCACCCAGCGGCGCAGGGTCAGGGCGTAGTGCTCCCGGATCGACTCGACGTCGCGGGCTTCGAAGCCCGCCTCCTCCAGCGTGGCGACAGTCCTGCCGAGCGGCGCCAGCTCGCCGTCCGGGAAGACGTACGCGTCGATGAACTCGTCGATTTGGTACTTGCTCTCGTCCGTCTCGGGCCTGCGGGCGATCTGGTGGTTGAGCAGCCGGCCGCCCGGCTTGAGCAGGGCGTACAGATCGTCGGCGTACTCGCGGTACTTGACCGAGCCCACGTGCTCGGCCATCCCGATGGACGAGATCGCGTCGTACGGTCCGTCCCTGACGTCCCGGTAGTCCTGGACCCGCAGCTCGACCCGGTCGGTAAGGCCCTCCTCCGCCACCCGCTTGCGCGCGTAGGCGGCCTGCTCCCGGGAGAGGGTGACGCCGGTGACGCGGGCGCCGTACTCGCGGGCGGCGTGGATGGCCATCGAGCCCCAGCCGCAGCCGACGTCGAGCAGCCGGTCACCCTCCTTGAGGCCGAGCTTGCGGCAGATCAGATCGAGCTTGTCGCGCTGTGCGTCCTCAAGGGTGAGACCACCGCCGTCGCCGTCGCCGTCGCCCCAGTAGGCGCACGAGTAGACCATCGAGGGGCCGAGCACCAGCTCGTAGAAGTCGTTGCCCACGTCGTAGTGGTGGCTGATCGCCGCCCGGTCGCGGCGCTTGGTGTGCAGCGCGCCCTGGCGTCGCCGGATCTCCTCGGCGGGCGGGGCGGGCGGCGGCCAGGGTCCCACGAGCTGTACGAGCCCGCGCGCGACGGCCCGCATCCGGGGGTCGAGTGCGGGGTGCACCTCGTCCCCGCTGCCGGCGTCGCGCTCCCAGATGAGCCCGGCGAGGAGCCCAAGGGCCTCGAAGAGATCGCCCTTCACATCGATCTCACCGGCCACCCAGGCACGCGCGAGCCCCAGTTCGCCCGGTTTCCACAGGAGACGACGCAGGGCACGACGGTTACGGATGATCAGGGTCGGAGCGTCCGGAGGACCCGATTCGCTGCCGTCCCAGGCACGGATACGGACCGGGAGCGGGGCCCCCAGCAACTCTTCGGCAAGAGTGGTCAGCCGCAGTGCGGCGTCGGCCATGGCGTACACCTCCGTGATGAGGAATACCGGAAGTACTCAACACCACGTAAACACCGGTCGAGTGCGGACGCAGTCCCGGCGACGCGCAATGGGACGGCAAAATACCTGCACCTACCACGCACTTTGGGATGGATGTGCACCCTTTCGCACCCCGGGGGCACACGAAAGGGCCGCCCGCACCACGGATGGCGGACGGCCCTTTCGGGGTTCGGCGCGGCGGCGTCAGGAAGCCTTCGCCTTCTCCGGCGCGGACGGCGCCACGGCTGCCGCCGGGGTCGGCTTGGCGGCCTCGTAGAACTCCTCGCGCGGCGTCTCCATGGCGCCGAGCGAGACGACCTCGCGCTTGAGGAACATCGCGAGCGTCCAGTCGGCGAAGACCCGGATCTTGCGGTTCCAGGTCGGCATGGCCATGCCGTGGTAGCTACGGTGCATGTACCAGGCCAGCCGGCCCTTGAGCTTGATCTTCATCTTGCCCATGACGACCATCGCGACGCCCTTGTGCAGGCCGAGACCGGCGACCGCACCCTTGTTGGCGTGGCTGTACTCCTTCTGCGGGAAGCCCCGCATACCGGAGATCACGTTGTCGCCGAGGACCTTCGCCTGCCGCAGCGCGTGCTGAGCGTTCGGCGGGCACCAGGCGTTCGGGTTGCCGGCCTTGCGGCCGATGACGTCCGGGACCTGGGCGTTGTCACCGGCGGCCCAGATGTAGTCGGTGCCCTGCACCTGAAGCTTCTCGCTGGTGTCCACATGGCCACGGGGGCCGAGCGGCAGACCGTAACGGGCGAGCGCCGGGTTCGGCTTGACGCCGGCCGTCCACACGATGGTGTTCGAGTCGACCTCAAGGCCGTTGTTGAGCACCACGTGGCCGTCCACGCAGGAGTCCATGCCCGTCTTCAGATAGACCTCGACACCACGGCTCTCCAGGTGCTCCTTGCCCCAGGCGCCCAGCTTCGGGCCGACCTCGGGAAGGATCTTGTCGGCGACGTCGACGAGAAGGAAGCGCATGTCCTCGCGCTTCACGCTCGTGTAGTACTTGGCCGCGTCGCGCGCCAGGTCCTCGACCTCACCGACGGTCTCCGCGCCGGCGAAGCCGCCGCCCACGAAGACGAAGGTCAGCGCCTTGCGGCGGACCTCCTCGTCGGTGGTCGAGTCGGCCTTGTCCAGCTGCTCAAGTACGTGGTTGCGCAGCCCGATGGCCTCCTCGATGCCCTTCATGCCGATGCCCTGCTCGGCGAGGCCGGGGATCGGGAAGGTACGGGAGACGGCGCCGAGCGCGACGACGAGGTAGTCGAAGGGCAGCTCATAGGCCTCGCCGACGAGCGGCGCGACCGTGGCGACCTTGCGGTCCTGGTCAATGGTCGTGACCCGGCCGGTGAGCACCTCAGCCTTGGGCAGCACGCGTCGCAGCGGGACGACGACATGCCGAGGCGAAATGCTGCCGGCGGCGGCTTCGGGGAGGAAGGGCTGGTACGTCATGTACGAGCGAGGGTCGACAACCGTGACGGTCGCCTCCCCGTAGCGCATCTTCTTCAGAATGCGACGAGCTGCGTACAGGCCTACGTACCCACCGCCTACAACGAGGATCCTGGGACGCTCCGTGGTGCTCATGCCATCGAGTATCCACCCCTCTCAGGGGGGTGGCTCGTGAGCCCCTTCACAAGGTTAGGGGCCCCTAGTGCTACACTGCGCGGCCCGCGTGATCGAGGTCATGGTCCACAGGGGGAACCAGACGGCGGGTTTAGTCGTTGCCCACCCCTCGTGAGCTGGCCCTCAGCACCCAACCAGGGGTGAACCGCCCGGCCCCATTCATACGCGCGTAACGTGCCCGGAACCGCCCGGTATAAGGGCGCGGGGCCCCCTTGGGGCTAACAGACCGCCATCAGGAACAGCCCCGCCACCCCCCAGGGCCGATTTCCTTGTGAAGAAGTTCACGAACTTTCTCGCGACGCCCTCAGGACCACCCGCCGACGGGGGTCAGGACCGAGGGGTAGCCGGGGTGGGCCGGTGCGTTCGATGGCGAGTGGGGGCCGCCCCTGAGCTCTGAGTTTCGCGGCTCCGGGCCGGGCGTCAAGGGCGCTCCTACGTCGCGTCGGCAAGCCGATGACCTGCGGTCACCCTTGACCCCCGCCCCTCCACCGCAAGTGCAGCTTTGAGGGGGGCGGCCCGGGGGTAGACCGTACACCCTGGGAGTTGGGAATCACCAGGTCAGAGCACAGGAAAGAGCCCCGCCCGGCATGTCTTGAGTTCTAGTGGTCCTCGCAACACCCCAGCTCAGGGGATGCGATGGACTTCGAGATCCGGGACCGGACGGTCAACCGGGGGCGTAAGAAG
>NZ_JBHUBB010000030.1:23521-125732 GCF_042789485.1 Streptomyces sp. NPDC056835 | reverse complement strand
CCGCGTGGGGGGGGGCCCGCCCCCTCCGGGTCCGTGCCGGGCCCCACCGCTTCCGGCGTGGTCATCTGCCCCGGCGGGGGCCCGGAGGAAGGGCGGGCGGGAGCGCCGCCTGAGCCGGCCGTCCCGCGTGCTGCCGGGGATCGCGCTGCCAGGACCCGGGGTACGGCGTATGCCCGAGCCCGGAGTGGCCGCCGTACCCGCCACGCGCGGCGTGCAGCCCGGTGCCGAAGGCCGTGAAGCCAAGATTCTCCTCATTGCTGCGGTCACCGGGCAGCGCCCTGAAGGACCGGCGGAATTCGGAGTACAGCGCGTCGTAGATCGGGGTCGTGGAGAACCCGTCCGCGACATCCTGCGCGGGGCGCATGGACGGGATGTGGCTCTGGTACTGCTGGCGGGTGGGGTCGTATGAGTGCACGTACGTGCCAACGACCTCGTCGCCCGTCGGATGCGGGCTGTCCTGGGATTTCGCCGCCACCGGAATGCGCAGCGGCGGGCGGGTGGGGCGCGTGGCCCCGGTCACGTGCCGGCCAGCGGCATCGCCGCGGCGACCAGCTTGCCGTTGGCCGCGGCCTTCTCCAGGGCGTCGCGCAGCAGGTCCTCGCGGGGCTGCTGGCCGATGGAGCCGACCGGCGCGGCGAAGACCAGGACGGTGTGCGACTTGTTGGCGGCGGTCCGCCAGCCCTCGGTGACCTGGAGCGGCTGATGGGCCTGCCACCACGCGGTCGGGGTGCCGCCGCCCGTGCCGGGCTGGAGCACGGCGTGCAGCTGTCCCATGGCGAGCAGCACCGACCAGCCGGGCAGCGGGGCGGGCACCTGGTTCAGATCACCGAGCGGCTGGAAGCCCTGCTCGACGAGGAGCGGCAGGAACTCGTCGATGGTGGCGTCCGAGCCGGGCCGGACGATCGGGGCGGTCGGCTCGACGACCAGGGCGGGGTGCAGATCGTCCTCGATCAGCACCAGACCGCTGGTGACCCCCAGCACGGCCTGGTTGGAGCCCGCTGCGGGGACTTCCCGCGCTCCCGGGGGCTGGGGCTCGCCGCCGGTGATCGACCGGACCGCCCCCTGGAGCTGGTCCTCGGCGACCTGGACGACCTGGGAGGGAATGCAGGTGGCGTGGGCGAAGGCGAGAACGGCGGTCTCCTCACCGACGAACAGCACGGTGCTGGTCCGCTCCTGTTCGCAGTCGCCGGGGGTCCGGCAGGACGTGCAGTCGTAGCTGCCCGGGGAGTTCTCGCCGGTGAGCAGCCGGTCGGCTTCTTCGTCGCCGATCTCGGCGCGTACGTCCTCGCTGACATCGAGCATGCGCGGCACGGGTGGCTCCTCGAACTCGGTGCGTGAGCCGGGCTGTTCCCGGCTCGTACAGAAGACAACGGGCGAGCCGTCGCCCGGGTCACGCGCGAAGGGGCATGGAATCGAACCATCCCGGGCCGGGCGCGGGCCATCGGCCTGAACAGGCCGGTACGGCTCAACGTCTGCCGGGCGAACGGAAGTTGACCCGGTACACCATGGAGCGGGTCCGTACATGGACAGATGGACAGGTCGACAAATCAGGAAAACAGCGAATCAATAGGGTGGCCGAAAGTCATTGCTCCTTCTGGGGCCCGGACGGGACCTGGTGGGCGCGCTGTCGGCGCGTGAACGTACCGATCCGCTCCGAGTCGGCACCATGTGGGTCATTTCCGCATCTAATCGGTCGGCCCGAACAGGGACCGGCGGAAATCGGAAGGAACCAGGAGACCCGGCACGGCATGCACCTCTCTTTTCAGCTCCACGGGCCGAGTCGCCTTGTCGATCCGCGGCGCGACAGTCCCGGCCGCGACGGTGACGGCCAGAAGCACCAGCGGCCCGCCCGGGGCGGCGTCTTATCCGGCGGCGCGTTCACCGTCAGGGACAAGGCCGCAGATGTGATCCGAAAGGGCAGAACCGTATGACCAGACCCATCGCGCGGCGGGCGTCGCCCGCCGTGTGCACCGCCGACTGCGTCGCCGACTCGGCGGGCGGAATCACCTTCGACATCACGGACGCCGCCCGCCCCGACGCGACGCTCGTGCTGCGCCGCCGGGCGGGCCACGCCGATGGGACGCGCGGCGCTGGTGACGACGAGGTACGGCTGCCGCTGACCGGTCCCGCCGGCGCCACCGCCATCGGCGCCGGGCGGGCGCGGCTGCGCGCCGTGCTGCCCAGCACCGTCGAACTGGCCGAAGGCCACTGGGACATCTTCGCGGGCGCCTCCGGCGACCAGCCCGTGCGGCCCGGGATCAGGGACGTACGGGCGCTGATCGACCGGGTGCCGGGGGCGGGCCCGGTCGCGGCCCGCGTCCCGTACCCCACCGCGGACGGCCGGCTCGCCCTCAGGACGTGGCTCCGCGCACCGCACGCCGAGGCCGGGACGGTCCGCTGCGAGCCGGCCGGGATGTCGGTCGAGGGCGTGGTGTACGGCGCCGAGCTGGGCGAGCACGCGCGGGCCGAGGCCCGGCCGCGCGGCGACGGCCGTACGCACCGGGTGGCCGTGACCGGCCGGGGCGGGGTGTTCGCCTTCACCCTGCCGTACGGACCGCTGGCCGAAGGGCCGGGCGGGCCTGGCCAGGAGCGCAGGCGCTGGGATCTGTGGCTGGTGCCCGCGCCGGACGCCGCCGGCATACGGATCTCCCGCATCCTCGACGACATCTGGGACAAGCGGGCGATCCATGTCTATCCGGCGCACGGCGTCTCGCCGGCGCACGGCACGGACGGCTGGCTGGCCGCCCCCGGCTACACCCAGGACAACGACTTCTGCGTACGGCTCGACCCCGCTGCCGACGTCGACGCGCTGACCTGACCGGAGCGAGGCCCGGGGGGCTTGCGGACAGAAGCTGTCCGCGAGGGCTGTGAGACTCGGACCCATGTTGGAGACCTCGGCACGACTACTGCGGCTGCTCTCACTGCTCCAGGCCCACCGCGAGTGGTCCGGCGCCGACCTCGCGGACCGGCTCGGTGTGACCCCGCGCACCGTACGGCGCGATGTCGACCGGCTGCGCGAACTCGGCTATCCGGTCAACGCCAGCCCGGGCACGGGCGGCGGCTACCAGCTCGGCGCGGGGGCCGAGCTGCCGCCGCTGCTGCTGGACGACGAGGAGGCCGTCGCCGTCGCCGTCGGTCTGCGCACCGCCGCCGGCAACGGCATCGAGGGCATGGGCGAGATCTCCGTACGCGCCCTGGCGAAGCTGGAGCAGGTGCTCCCCGGCCGGCTGCGGCGCAGGGTCAGCGCCCTCAACTCCTTCACCGTGCCGATGCTGAGCGGGCCGCGTGGGTCCACGGTCGACCCCGGCGTCCTCACGGAGCTGGCCAACGCCTGCCGGGACAGCGAGCGGCTGCGCTTCGCGTACCGCGACCACGAGGACACCGTCACCCGCCGCACTGCCGAGCCGCATCGCCTGGTGTGCACCGAACACCGCTGGTATCTGGTCGCCTGGGACCTGGACCGCGCCGACTGGCGTACGTTCCGCGTGGACCGGATCACCCCCACACCCCCGCACGGACCGCGCTTCACCCCGCGTACCCCGCCCGCCGAGGACCTCGCCGCGTATGTCTCGCGGGGCGTCTCCACCCGCGCCTACGCCACGACGGCCGTGGTCCGGCTGCACGCGCCCGCCGAGGAGGCCGCCCAGGAGGTCTGGCCGTCCTCGGGCGTTCTGGAGCCGGTCGACGAGCACAGCTGTCTGCTACGGACCGGGGCGGCGACCCTGGATGTGATGGTGATCCATCTGGTGCTGCTCGGCTTCGACTTCGAGGTGATCGAGCCACCGGAGCTGACCGAGCGCATCAGGGTCGTACGGGACCGGCTGTCCCGCGCCCTCGGCTGACAGGCCCGCGCCAACGGGAAGACGCCGGCGCGGGTACGTGTCGGCCGGCGGCGGATTGTGCGGGGGACTCGTGAATTCCTCGACGGCCCATCAATTGATTTCCTCGGCCGACCGGAAAATCACTGCCGTGGGCGGTGGAATTCAGTCGGACTATTTATGTGATCTTCGAGGTTGTGGAATTTCTAAGAAGTCGGATGTGAAGGGGCCGTAAGAGTGACGCCGTTCTCATCCGGAGCGCGCCGGAACCTGTGACACAAGTGTGACGCGCAGGGACGAGAGGCATACGAACGGGGTATCAGTTCGGCTTCCTTCGGCTTCCTTCCGCTGTCCCCGGCGCCTACGGTGAGTGGTATGGCACCGATACCGACTCCACCCCCACAGCCCGACGACGCCCCTGAGTCCTATGTCGGACTCGACTCGGAGAGCGCCGGACGGATCGCCCGCCGGCGCGGCTGGACCACTGTCAGAGCGCTGCCCCCGGGATCGATCATCACCATGGAGTTCGTCGCGGGCCGGCTCAACTTCGAGGTGGAGGCGGGCCGGGTCATCCGCTGCTGGCTCGGCTGACCGGTCGGTCGGCTGCCCGCGGTCCGCGACGGGGCTCCTGACGGCACCCCGCGCATACGAAGGCCCCGGCCGGAGCCGGGGCCTTCGTATGCGCGGGGAGGGGCTGTGCGTACCGTCCCCGCGGTCCCTGGGGGCGCTCAGCCGCCCGTCATGGGCCGCGAGTGCGGCGGTCGGCGGCTGCCGGCCGGAGTGCCCGGCGTACGTTCCGAGCGCACCGCGTGCGGCCTCGGCTGGGTGAGCCGGCCCGTACCCGCCACGGTGCCGGCGTTCAGGCCCGCGCCGCTGTGGCCGCTGTGACCTGCTCCGATGGGCTCGCACGGCGGCTCGTTGGCCAGCGCCGACGCCTCCTGCGACACCGGCGCCGGGCGTGGGCCGCCGGAGGCGACCGGGGTCGACGGGGTGGTCCTGCGGCGCGCGCGCCACCGCTCGCGTACCGCGAAGATGACCAGCTCGGCCCGGCCGATCAGCGGCTCGAACAGCGGCAGGGCCAGCAGGATCAGCAGCCCGGCGGCCCAGCCGAGCAGCACATCGCTCAGCCAGTGCGTACCGAGGTAGACGGTCGTCGCGCCGACCCCCAGGGCGACCACGGCCGACATGACCGACAGATAGCGCCTGGCCCGGGGCGTGGTGGCCAGATAGGCCAGGATTCCCCAGGTCACCACGGCGTTGGCGGTGTGGCCCGAAGGAAATATATCGCCGCCGGCGAAGAGCTCGGCCGAGCCGATCTGCGTCGCGTAGTGGGGGCCGAGCCGGCCCAGACCGAGCTTCACCGCCCCGACGGTCACGTTGAGCAGCAGCAGCGCCGTGCCGAGTGCCAGCAGCGGCCGCAGCGTGTGCTGCCGCCAGGAGCGCCAGCCCAGCCAGGCCGCGATCATCACGGCCGTGGGGCCGCGCTGCCCCAGCACCACGAAGTAGTCGAGGAAAGGATGCAGTTCCGGCCATTGCTGATAGGGCCGGAAGAGCATGACCTTCCAGTCGAGGATCACCAGCGAGGACGAGGCGAGCACGGCAACGACGATGGCGAGATAGAACGCCAGCGTCCCGCCGAAGAGAGCCTTGCGGGTGCGGCTCATCCGCGGGATCTCTATCTTCGGCGGTTCCGGCTCCCGGTCCAGACGGGCAAAGATGTCGGTACGCACCCAATCGACGTTACAGCGAGTGAGCGAGTGAACCGGTCGATCCGGTCTCTTTGTGATGACGATGTGATGTGGAGTCCGTCTCGGAGCGTGGTTTATCAGGGGCCGTTCCGGAAATCGAAGGGACCTTCGGCCCTATTAATCGGCATGCCGTTCCCGGAACTGTCTTTGTGCGGAACAGAATTAGTTCACCGTGGCGTCGCATGGAATTTCCCTACCGCTCGTGCGCGCTCGGAGCGCCGGTCCTGGCGCGGCGGAGTGGCGTACGCCACACTCGTCGCCCGGAACGGTGAGAGATGCACCACGCGCCACGTACGTTCACTCGCGTACGCTGGCGGCTCACTCGCCCGTCGATGCCGGGCCGCTCCGAGGGACCCGTGTCCCCGTTGGCCCGCCGAGCGCGAGGGACGCATTGGGAGGTACTCAGATGTCCGGGAGCACCACGGCCGGCGCCCGGCTGCGCGCGGCCGGGGCCCGCGGCGGTGCCAACCGCTGGATCGTCCTGGTCGTCCTCTGTGTGAGCCTGCTGCTGGTCGCGCTCGACGCGACCGTGCTGCATGTCGCCGTCCCGGCCGTCACGGCCGACCTCAGGCCGAGCGGTGTCGAGCTGCTCTGGATCGTGGACACGTATCCGCTGGTCTGTGCCGCGTTGCTGATCCTCTTCGGCACACTGGGCGACCGCATCGGAAGACGCCGGGTCCTGCTCATCGGCTACGCGCTCTTCGGGGTGGCCTCGGCCGTCGCGGCGCTCGCCGATACGCCGCTGGTACTGATCGGGGCGCGCGCCCTGCTCGGTATCGGCGGCGCGATGATCATGCCCGCGACACTCTCCATCCTGCGTGACGTCTTTCCCGACCGGCGCGAGCGCGCCATGGCCATCGGTGTCTGGACGGCGGTCGCCGCGGTCGGGGCCGCCCTCGGCCCGGTGCTCGGCGGCTTCCTCGTCGAGCACTTCTGGTGGGGCTCGGTCTTCCTGATCAATATCCCGCTGCTGGCGCTTCTGCTGCCGCTCGGCCGGCTGGTGCTGCCCGAGTCGAAGGGCCTCGGTGACGGCCCCTGGGACGTGCTCGGCGCGCTGATGGCCGCGGCCGGGGTGCTCGGGGTGGTCTTCGGGGTGAAGCGGCTCGGCGCCGGGGAAGGGCCGCTCGGCCCCGAGACCCTTGGCCCGCTCTGTGCCGGCGTGGCGCTCCTCGTCCTCTTCGTCCGCAGACAGCGGCGCAGGGCGCATCCGCTGATCGACATGCGGATGTTCGCCAGGCCCGCGTTCTCCACCTCCGTCGGCTGCATCGTCCTCGCCATGCTGGCCCTGGTCGGCCTGGAGCTGATCGCCGTCCAGTACCTCCAGCTGGTGCTGGAGCTCAGCCCGCTGGAGACCGGACTGCGGCTGCTGCCGCTCACCTTCGCCGCCATGGCGGCGGGGGTCACCGGCTCCGCCACGCTGCGCCGGGTGGGGCCGCGCCGGATGGTGGCCTGGGGCTTCCTGCTGACCGCGGGCGCCGTGCTGCTGTTGACGCTGATGGGCCAGCACGACCGGCCGGGGCTGCTGACCGCGGCGTTCGTGCTGCTCGGGTTCGGGCTCCAGACCACGCTCTTCGGCGCGTACGAGTCGATGCTCAGCGAGGCTCCGGCGGACCAGGCGGGCGGGGCCGCGGCCATCGGCGAGACCTCGTACCAGCTGGGCGCGGGCATGGGGATCGCCCTGCTCGGCAGCGTGATGAACGCGGTGTACGCGCCCGCGCTGTCGGCGGTGAGGGGCGTGCCGACGGCGGCGGGTTCGGCCGCGTCCGACTCGCTCGGTGAGGCGTATCAGGTGGCGGCCCGGCTCGGCGGGCCCGCGGGGGAGACGCTGCGTATCGCCGCCCGCCACTCGTTCGTCCACGGCCTGCATGTCACGCTGCTCGTCAGCGCGGGGGTGCTGCTGCTCGGCGCGCTGGCCGCGCTGCGGCTGCCGAAGATCATGGAGTGCCCGCCGCGCGCCGCCGAGGAGCCCGGCGTCGCGGAGCGGCCGTCCGTGGAGGCGCGTGAGGCGCGCGAAGAGGCGGCCGAGTCCGGGGACGCACGGCCGCCCCGGCCGCAGGAGCGGCGGCCGCCCGGGCCGCGCAGAGCGCCGACGGCGGCGCGTGAGTCGTCGGAGGCGGCCGTCCCGGCGGGCCGCGGCTCTCGTTAGGCGTACCGAACCAGGGGAGACGTACCGAGCCGGGGATGTTTGGCGCGGGCGGGGCATGGACGCGAGGCACACTGCGTCGTAACGTCGTCACCGAGCCGTAACTAGCGCTGCTAGTTACGGCTCGTCCGAAGTCGTCCGAAGTCGTCCGAAGTCGTCCGAAGTCGTTCGAAGTCGTTCGAGTCGTCCCATGTCGTGCGAGCCGCCGGAGGCCGTCCCATGTCCGCACCGTCCGCTCCTTCCGCACCGTCCGCACCTTCTTCGGTCAAGCCCCCGCCCTTCGACCCCGGCGACCCCCTCGGTCTCGACGATCTGCTCGAACCGGAGGACCTGGCGATCCGGGACACCGTACGGACCTGGGCCGCCGACCGGGTCCTGCCGCATGTCGCCGAGTGGTACGAGCGCGGCGAACTGCCCGTCATCCGTGAGCTGGCCCGTGAACTCGGCGGACTCGGCGCGCTCGGAATGTCCCTGACCGGGTACGGCTGCGCGGGCGCCACCGCCGTCCAGTACGGACTCGCCTGTCTGGAACTGGAAGCCGCCGACTCCGGGATCCGCTCGCTCGTCTCCGTACAGGGCTCGCTCGCCATGTACGCGATCCACCGCTTCGGCTCCGAGGAGCAGAAGCGCCGGTGGCTGCCCGGCATGGCCGCCGGCGAGATCATCGGCTGCTTCGGACTCACCGAGCCCGACCATGGCTCCGACCCGGCCGGAATGCGCACCCACGCCAAGCGGGACGGCTCCGACTGGGTGCTCAGCGGCCGCAAGATGTGGATCACCAATGGCTCGGTGGCGGGGGTCGCCGTCGTCTGGGCGCGGACCGACGAGGGCATCCGCGGCTTTCTCGTCCCCGCGGGCAGCCCCGGATTCTCTGCCCCGGAGATCACCCACAAGTGGTCACTGCGTGCCTCGGTCACCAGTGAACTGGTTCTCGATGACGTACGGCTGCCCGCCGACGCCGTCCTCCCGGAGGTCACCGGACTGCGCGGCCCGCTCAGCTGTCTGAGCCACGCGCGGTACGGCATCGTCTGGGGCTCGATGGGCGCGGCGCGCGCCAGTTTCGAAGCTGCGCTTCAGTACGCCAGGACCCGGGAGCAGTTCGGCCGGCCGATCGGTGGCTTCCAGCTCACCCAGGCCAAGCTGGCCGACATGGCCCTCGAACTGCACAAGGGCATCCTGCTCGCCCACCATCTGGGGCGGCGCATGGACGCGGGCCGGATCCGTGCCGAGCAGATCAGCTTCGGCAAGCTCAACAATGTGCGGGAGGCGATCGAGATCTGCCGCACCTCGCGGACCATCCTCGGCGCCAACGGGATCTCGCTGGAGTACCCCGTGATGCGCCATGCGACGAACCTGGAGTCGGTGCTCACGTACGAGGGCACCGTCGAGATGCACCAGCTCGTCCTGGGCAAGGCGCTCACCGGCCTCGACGCCTTCCGGTGACCCCGTGGGACCGGGCGAACCGGTGAGCGCCCTGCTCAGCTCTGGTTGAAGAAGCCGTCCTTGCCGCGGCCCGCGGCCTCGCCGGTGACGATCTCGGTGTCGGCGGGGCTCAGCAGGAAGACCCGGGTGGCCACGCGGTCGATCGAGCCGCGCAGCCCGAAGATCAGTCCGGCGGCGAAGTCCACCACGCGCTTGGCGTCGGCGGGCTCCATGGCCGTGAGGTTCATGATGACCGGGGTGCCCGCCCGGAAGAGCTCGCCGATGGCCCGGGCGTCCCGGAAGCTGTCCGGGGAGACGGTGGCGATTCTGCGGTCCTGCTCGGGGGCGGCCTCGGCGACGACCCGTACGCGCGGGTCGGTCCGCCAGTTGTCGCCGTTCTCCGCTTCCTCGGCGTACTCGTCGTCGTAGTAACGCTCGTCGTTGTCCTCAACGAGGCCCAGCCAGGCACTCGCCTTGCGCACCGATCCCATGGACGCCTCCTTTCACCGCGGTCACATGACGTTCCCTATCCCTATGGTCGACCATCATGCGGATCGCGCGCCAAGGGGATAGTCGGCGCGCAGATGATTCGTGACGGTACTGGTGCAGAAGATGTGGCGGTTCGTCAAGGTTCTTCCAGCGTACAGGCCCTGAGTCGGTACAAAATATTACGTTCCGGCCAGATGGGTGACGCTGGGGACGTACGGGTGAACCGATCGCTCGGTACGATGCGTCACGCACTTGTGAACGACTCTCGGGGGACTGTCGTGTTCGGAATCGTCAGACCATGTACGCATCGGCTCGCCGATGGGCTCAAGACCGAGTGGATGGCCCATCTCTGCGGGCTCTGTCTGGCACTTCGCGCGGACCACGGGCAGTTCTCCCGGGTCGTCACCAACTACGACGGTCTGATCGTCTCGGTTCTGACGGAGGCTCAGACGGAGCGCACCGCACGGCAGCGGCGCACCGCGGGCCCCTGTCCGCTGCGCGGTATGCGTACGGCGCCGATAGCCAGGGGCGAGGGAGCGAGGCTCGCCGCCTCCGTGTCGCTGGTACTCGCCTCGGCGAAGATACGGGACCACGTCGCCGACGGGGACGGGCTGTTGGGGCGCCGGCCGCTGGCGGCCGCCGCGCGCCGGGTCGCGCACGGGTGGGACAGGGCAGGCGCGCGCACCGGCGCGGAGCTGGGGTTCGACACGGCCGTCCTGGTCGACGCCGTCGAGCGTCAGCAGGGGATCGAGGCGCTGGCCGGTCCCGGTACTCCTCTGCTCACCGTCACCGAGCCGACCGAGACGGCGACCGCCGCGGCCTTCGCGTACACCGCCGTCCTGGCGGGCCGGCCGGGCAACAGCGCCCCGCTGGCCGAGGCCGGGCGGCTCTTCGGGCGGCTCGCGCATCTGCTGGACGCCGTGGAGGACCAGCCGGCTGACGCCGCGTCGGGTGCGTGGAACCCGCTCACCGCGACCGGTACGTCCCGCGCGGAGGCGCGCCGGCTCGCCGACGACGCGGTGCGCGGAATCCGGCCGGCGCTGCGGGACGCGGAGTTCACCGACGGCAGGCTGGCGCATGTGCTGCTGGCGCACGAACTGCGGGCGTCGGTCGACCGCGCTTTCGGTACGACGGCCCACGCGCACGAAGGGCATGGCGGCGACGGCGGTTACGGCAGTCCGGGCAGCGGCGGGTTGCCGCCCGGCTTCGGGCAGCAGCCACCGCCGAGGCCGGGCAAGCGCGGCTTCCTGGCCGGCTGCGCGGTCTTCGTCGGCCTGTGCTGCACCTGCAAGATCTGTTGTGCGGACGAGTACGAGGGCCCGTGGTCACGCAAGAAGCGTGAGGGCTGCTGCAACTGGTCCGACGGCTGCGACTGTTGTGGTGAGGGTTGCGACTGCTGTGACGCCTGTAGTTGCTGCGACTGCGGAGCATGACGGGCGTCCTTGCTCGGGCATCCATGCGAGGGGGGAGAAGCGTGGCGCTCTGCGTGTGAAGGCACGCGGGGAAACGGCGCGCGAGCGCCGGAAGTACGGGGAGGCCGTGCAGGGCGTCAGCTCAACAGGAAGAGGACCACACGCGACCGAAGTCGATGTGGGAGCGGGTGACCAGCCACTGCTGCGAATGCATGAGCCAAGTGGAACAGGCATCCGTTTCCGCGTCAACCGAGCCGAGACGGACGGCTCACAGTACGGACAAGCTTGACAACGGGCCGTACACACCGCTTAGCCTCGTACGGACAAGCGGATCGTGCTGAGGGGCTAGGTCCGCCTGCGTTTTCTGTGAAGGCACTCCCGTGTTCGATCGCTGTATCCACGGAGCCTTCGCATGCCTGTGTCCTCGGTCACCGTCCGCACTTCACCCGTGACCCCGTCCGTTGTCGTGGTCGGGGCAGGTCCGCGCGGCACGGGCTTTCTGGAGCGGATCGCCGCCAACGCGCGCTCCCTGTACGACGGTCTGCCGCTGGACATCCATCTCGTGGACCCGCATCCGCCGGGTGCCGGGCGGGTCTGGCGCCGTGATCAGTCGCCGCTGCTCTGGATGAACTCCATGGCCGGGGACGTGACCATGTTCACCGATGACACGGTGGCCCTGGCCGGTCCGGTACGGCACGGACCCGCGCTGCACGAATGGGCACGGGACATCAGGGAGGGCAGGGCGCGGCTCTCCGCCGAGTCGGAGGCGGCCGAGGCGGCGCTCGCTCCGTCCGGGTCCGGGGCCGGGGCTCCGTCCGGGGCCGGGCTGCGCGCCGAGATCGCCGCCCTCACCGGCCAGACCTTCCCCAGCCGCCGGGTGCAGAGCGCCTATCTGAGCTGGGTGTACGAACAGTCCGTCGCCGCCCTGCCGCCCGGTATCACCGTCCACCAGCACCGCACGGACGCCGTGCGCGTCAGCGGTCCGCGCGGCGGACGCCAGCGCGTCCGGCTGGCGGACCGTACCGAACCGCTCCTCGCCGACCTCGTCGTGCTCACCCTCGGCCATCTCGACGCCGAACCGGACGCGGAACAGGTGGAGTTGAGCCGGTTCGCGGCAGAACACGGACTGGTCCATCTGCCGCCCGACTTCACCGCGGACAGCGATCTGTCCGCCCTGCCCGCCGGCGAACCCGTCCTCGTCCGCGGCTTCGGACTCGCCTTCGTCGATCTGATGGTGCTCGTCACCGAAGGGCGCGGCGGACGCTACTCGGGGAGCGCCGACCACGACAACGGGGAGCTGGTCTACCACCCCTCGGGACGCGAACCGGTCCTGTACGTCGGATCGCGGCGCGGTGTCCCGTACCACTCCAAGATCGGTTACGGGCTCGACGGTGAACGGCCCCCGCTGCCCCGCTTCCTCGGGCCCGAGCAGATCGACGAACTGCTGAGCCGGCCGGTGCCGCCCGACTTCCGGCGCGATGTCCGGCCGCTGGTCGACAAGGAGCTGGGCTTCGCGCACTACCACCGGCTCTTCACCGCGCACCCCGAGCGCACCCGCGTGGACTGGACCGACTTCGAGGAGAAGTACGCCGCCGCCGACCCCGGGGGCCCCGAGCTGGACGCCCTGGTCGGCGCGGCCGTCCCCGACCCCGCCGACCGGCTCGATCTCACCGCCCTCGACCGGCCGCTGGCCGGGCTGCGCTTTCCCTCGTACGACGCGCTCCAGGACGGGCTGCGCGACTACATCCGCGCGGATCTGGCCCGCAGACACGACCCGGCCCACAGCGCGGACCTCGCCGTCTTCCTCGGGCTGCTCTCCGTCTACGGCCAGCTGATCCGCCTCGGCGACCTCGGCGATCCCGGCGGCGGCTGGCACGGCTTCTTCAGCTATCTCGCCTCCGGCCCGCCGGGGCCCCGGCTGCGCCAGCTGCTCGCGCTCTCCCGGGCCGGGATCGTCCGCTTCCTGGGCGCGGACATGTCGGTCGAGGCCGACGGACAGCGGGGGATCTTCCGGGCGGGCAGCGCCGTCGTACCGGGGGAGTACGTCGAGGCCCGCGCGCTGGTCGAGGCGCGGCTGCCCGACCCCTCGCCCGAACGCACCCGCAGTCCGCTGCTGCGCGCGCTGTACGAGGAGGGGGCCGCCGCGATCTCGGCGGGTCTGGTACGGGTCGACCCCGACGACGGGCGGCTGCTGGAGCGCGACGGCACCCCGCATCCCCGCCGCTTCGCGCTCGGTCCGTACACCACCGCCCGGTCCAGCGGCGCCTTCACCCGGCCGCGTACGGGCGGCCCCGCGTTCCGGCAGAACGACGCCACCGCGAGGGCCGCGCTCACCCTGCTCGCCGGCCTCGCACAGCCCTCGGTCGCACAGCCCTCGGCCACACAGCCGTCGGCCACACCGTCTCCGGCCACACCGCCCGCGGGCGCACCGTCCACGGCCGCTTCGGCTCCTCAACCGCCGGACGGGCTGCCCGTCCGAAGCTGAAAGGTAAGGCCCGCCATGTCCGCCACCCGACCTCCGCACCGGCCCCAGCACAATCCCCAGCACACCCCGTCGCGCAATCCGCCGCACCGGCCGCTGTATCTCGCCGCCGAGATCGGCGGTCAGCGGTCCTACGACGCCACGTGGTACGTCGAACTCGCCCGGCTCGCCGAGCGGGGCGCCCTCGACTTCGTCACGCTCCAGGACTCCTTCGCGCGCCCCGGCCCCGACGCGCTCGCCGTACTCTCCCGGGTCGCGCCCGCGACCGAGCGCATCGGGCTCGTGCCCACCGTCACCACCACCCACACCGAGCCGTTCCATGTCTCGGCGGCCGTGGCCACCCTGGACTGGGTGAGCCGCGGCCGGGCCGGCTGGCTGGTCGATGTGTCCACCACCCCGGCGGAGGCCCGGCTGTTCGGCCGCCGTCCCGCCGCCGCCGTCCCCGCCCTCTGGCAGGAGGCGGGCGAGGTGGCCGACGTGGCCGCCCGGCTCTGGGACAGCTGGGAGGACGACGCCGAGATCCGCGACACATCGACAGGGCGCTTCATCGACCGCGACAAGCTGCACTATGTCGACTTCGAGGGGGCCACGTTCACGGTCCGCGGCCCGTCCATCGTGCCGCGCCCGCCGCAGGGCCACCCCGTCACCGTGGTCGACGCGACCGAGGGGCACAGCAGGGAGACCGCCGCGCGCCACGCGGATGTCGTCCTGGTCAGGGCCAACCGGCCCGACGAGGCGGCGGCGGTACGGGAGAAGCTACGGTCACGGGCCGCCGACCACGGCCGTGACCCCGACACGCTGCGGGTGCTCGCCGCGCTCACCATCGATCTCGGCGACGGCGAACGCCCGCTGGAACCCGGCCTGGAGAGCGCGCCGCGCACCACGGCCGGGGACACCGGACCGCACTACCGCGGCGGCCCCGTCGATCTCGCCGACCTGATCACCAGCTGGCACGGCACCGGTGCCGTGGACGGCTTCCACCTCACCCCCGCCGCGCCGCGGCGCGATCTCGAACGGCTCGTCAACGGCACGGTGGCGCTGCTCCAGCACCGCAGTCTGTTCCGCACCTTCCATCCGGGCGGCACGCTCCGCGAGCATCTGAACCTCGCACGCCCGGCCAACCAGTACGCGCCCGCCGGGGGAACCTCATG
Organism: Streptomyces sp. NPDC056835; assembly: GCF_042789485.1. Classification (NCBI taxonomy): domain Bacteria; kingdom Bacillati; phylum Actinomycetota; class Actinomycetes; order Kitasatosporales; family Streptomycetaceae; genus Streptomyces; species Streptomyces sp. NPDC056835. The sequence goes on along the minus strand of NZ_JBHUBB010000030.1, from coordinate 111,067 downwards.
ACGACCGACACATCCCGTACCGACCGCAAGCGGATCCATCTCGCCGCGCACTTCCCCGGGGTCAACAGCACCACCGTATGGACCGACCCCCGCTCCCGGTCCCAGATCGACTTCTCCTCCTTCGAGGCGCTGGCCCGTACGGCGGAGCGCGGGAAGTTCGACTTCTTCTTCCTGGCCGAGGGGCTGCGGCTGCGCGAACACAACGGCCTCATCCACGATCTGGACGTGGTCGGCCGCCCCGAATCCCTCACCGTGCTGAGCGCGCTGGCCGCCGTCACCGACCGGCTCGGTCTCGCCGCCACCGTGAACGCCACCTTCAACGAGCCCTACGAACTGGCCCGCAGGCTCGCCACGCTCGACCATCTCAGCGCGGGCCGCGCCGCCTGGAACGTGGTGACGTCCTTCGACGCCTTCACCGGGGAGAACTTCCGGCGCGGCGGCTATCTCGACCGTGCCGACCGCTACACCAGGGCCGCCGAGTTCGTCGCGACCGCGCGGGAGCTGTGGGACTCCTGGACCCCGCCCGCGCCCGGCGCCCCGTACGGCACACCGCGCCCGTTCGCCCACTTTGGGCGGCAATTCGAGATCGAGGGGGAGTTCACCGTTCCGCGTTCGCCGCAGGGCCACCCCGTGGTGATTCAGGCGGGCGACTCGGAGGAGGGCCGGGAGTTCGCCGCCTCCGCCGCCGATGTCATCTTCACCCGGCACGGCACCCTGGAGGCGGGCCGCGAGTTCTACGCGGACACCAAGTCCCGGCTGGCGAAGTACGGCAGGGACCCGGACGATCTCAAGATCATGCCGGGGGTCACCTTCGTCCTCGGCGACAGTGACTCCGAGGCGCAGGAACGGGCCGCCGAGATCCGCAGGCAGCAGGTCTCCCCGCAGAACGCGATCCTCGCCCTGGAGCAGGTCTGGGGGCGCGATCTGTCGGCGTACGACCCGGACGGGCCGCTGCCCGGGATCGATCCGGACCCGGACTCCGAGCTGGTCCAGGGCCGGGTGCGGCACGGTGATCCGTTCGCGGTCGCGGCCAAGTGGCGGGCGCTGTCCGAGGCCAAGGGGCTTTCCATCCGGCAGACCGTCATCGAGACCACCGCGCGGCAGTCCTTCATCGGCACCCCGGAGAGCGTCGCCGAGAGCCTTGACACCTTCGTGCGGACCAGGGCGGCGGACGGGTTCATTCTCGTACCGCATCTGACCCCGGGCGGTCTGGACGACTTCGTGGACCGGGTCGTACCGCTCCTCCAGGAGCGCGGGGCCTTCCGTACGGAATACGAGGGCACCACCTTGCGCTCACATCTCGGGCTTCCCGCACCCGAAGGGAAAGGCTGAGCGGCCCGAGGGAAAGGCTCAGCGGTATGAGCACGGATCGCGAAGGATCACGCCAGGGGAGCAAGGGCGAATTCAAGACAGGACTAGTCCTCACCCGCTGATGACGCGGTGATCGCACCGGGTGTTCGCATATGGAACCGCCCCTGTCCGGCAGCGGTCGGCCGACTGTGCGGCGTACGGGGGCCGTTGCGGACATCGGTCCTGAAGTCGACCTTGTGTGTTACTGGTCTGTCTCGGAATAGTGGGCGCCTCATCCTCCGTGTCAGGACACCCCACATGGCCTGACACGGTCCCCCACAGGAGGCTGACGTTGAATCATCGGCGTATATCGAAGAAGCGCGTGACGATGGCGGGAGGTGCCGTGGCCGCTCTGGTGGTCGCCGGTTTCACCTTCCAGACTGCGAACGCCAGTGAGAGCACACCCCAGTTCACGGTGAAGTCGCTGACCGCCACGGCGGCCGGAACTCTCGCGTCCACCCTGGACGACAGCCTGGGCGCCGGCGCGGCCGGCACGTACTACGACGCCGAGTCGAAGGCGCTCGTGGTGAATGTCGTCAACGAGCGGGCGGCCGAGACCGTGCGCCAGGCCGGCGGCAGGGCCAGACTGGTTCAGAACTCCCTGGCCGAGCTGAAGAGCGCCCGGCAGACCCTCACGGACCGGGCGACCATCCCGGGTACGTCCTGGGCCGTCGACCCGGTGACCAACAAGGTGGTCGTCACGGCCGACCGTACGGTCACGGGCGAATCCTGGAAGACGCTCAGCGGCGTGGTGAAGGCGCTCGGCGACAAGGCCGAACTGAAGAAGACGGCGGGGGAGTTCAAGCCCTTCGTCGCCGGCGGTGACGCCATCACGGGCGGCGGCGGGCGCTGCTCGCTCGGCTTCAACGTGGTCAAGGACGGCGCGCCGTACTTCCTGACCGCCGGGCACTGCACGGAGTCCATCCAGACCTGGTCGGACGCGCAGGGCACCGAGATCGGGACGAACGAGGGGTCCAGCTTCCCGGACAACGACTACGGCCTGGTCAAGTACACCGCCGAGGTGGCGCACCCGAGCGAGGTGAACCTCTACGACGGCAGCACGCAGGCGATCACGCGGGCGGGCGACGCGACCGTCGGCCAGCAGGTGACCCGCAGCGGCTCCACCACCCAGGTGCACGACGGTGAGGTCACCGGGCTCGACGCCACCGTGAACTACGGCAACGGCGACATCGTCAACGGGCTCATCCAGACCACGGTCTGCGCCGAGCCGGGCGACAGCGGCGGCTCGCTCTTCGCGGGCGACACCGCGCTCGGGCTGACCTCGGGCGGCAGCGGTAACTGCTCCTCGGGCGGTGAGACGTTCTTCCAGCCGGTGCCGGAGGCGCTTGCCGCGTACGGAGCACAGATCGGCTGACCCCGGACGCGGATCGGCTGACCGACCCGCTCGGAGGAGGGGCCCGGTCCACCACAGCCTGTGGTGGACCGGGCCCCTTCATGTGTTTACGGCGCCGGATCGTTACGGAGAGTGTTTTCAGTGTCGCCAAACGTCACGCATTCGGGGGCCTAGATCGCTGAACGCGGCGGCGGTGGTGTGCGTGGCGCACGCCCGGAAGGCGTTTTCCCTCAACTGCGCTGCCCGGCCGGGGAGGTGACGGGATGGCGCCTGTCCCGGACGCCGTTCCACTCGCCGAAGAATCGTTTGCATGTTCGAATCTGGTCGCTGACCTGGGCTGATGGGGTTAGAGTAATCGAACGAGCGTACGATGAACATATCGGGTGTATGGCCGAAAAGGGGTGGAGTGATGGAGGTGCGACATGGCGGGCTTCGCCCATCTGCACGTCGCGTCCGGTTACTCCATTCGCTATGGAGCCGCCCATCCCGAACATCTCGTCCGGCGGGCGGCCGAGCGGGGTGTGACGGCGCTCGCGCTCACGGACCGGGACACGGTCACTGGTCTCGTCCGGTTCGCGCGGGCGTGCGCCGGGGCCGGCGTTCGGCCGGTCTTCGGTGTCGATCTGGCGGTGGAGGCCCTTGCGCCCCCGCCGCCGGTCCAGCGGCGCCGTACCCCGGCGCGCGGTGGTGCGCACGTCGTCGAGCCGCCGCTGCGGTTCGTTCTGCTGGCGCGGAACCGGGAGGGATGGGCGCGGCTGTGCCGCATCACATCGGCCGCCCATGCCGGTGCCGTGTCCGGTACGGCACCGGTGGTGCCGTGGGAAGCGCTGCGCGAGTACGGCGGCCCCGGTCTGACCGTGCTGCTCGGACCGCTCTCGGAGCCGGTGCGGGCCCTGGCGGCCGGGCGTGAAGACGTCGCGGTGAAGCTGCTGGCGCCGTGGCAGGAGATCTTCGGTGAAGGACTCAGGCTGGAAGCTGTCGTGCATAAACGTTCCGGCATCGGGCCCGGATCGCTTCGCTCGGCTGCCCGAACCCTGGCACTGGCCGACCGCACCAACACCACCGCGGTGCTCTCCAACGCCGTCCGCTACGCCGACCCCGACCAGCACCGACTCGCTGATGTCCTGGACGCCGCGAGGCTGCTGCGGCCGATCGACCGGCGCCGCCTGGACAGCGGACAGCGCTGGCTGAAGGACGAAAGGGCGATGACGGTCATCGCGCGGATGATCGCCGAATGCGCCGGAGCGGATGCCCGGCGGGCACACCGTCTGATGGCGGACACCGCTGCCACGGCGGCCATGTGCGCGGTCGACCCCCGAGCGGACCTCGGGCTGGGTACGCCGCACTTCCCGGAGCCGGAGCTCTTCGGCGCCGGACCCGCAGCGGGAGGAGCCGGAGCGGGACGGCCCGGAGCGGGAGGAGCCGGAGCGGGACGGCCCGGAGCGGGAGGAGCCGCACAGCTGTTGCGCCGGCGGTGCGAGGACGGCATGGCCCGACGTGGCCTGGACCGCGACCGCGCCGCGCTCGACCGGCTGGAGGAAGAGCTCGGTGTGATCTCCACGCTGGACTACGACTCGTACTTCCTCGCCGTCGGCCAGGTCGTGGCCGACATCCGGGAGAAGGGCATCCGGGTCGCGGCCCGGGGCTCGGGCGCGGGATCGCTGGTCTGCCATGTGCTGGGCATCGCCACGGCCAACCCGCTCGACCACCGACTGCTGTTCGAACGCTTCCTGAGCGTGCGCAGGGGGTCGCTGCCCGATATCGACATCGACGTGGAATCCGCCAGACGGCTGGAGTGCTACGACGCGATCTTCGACCGGTTCGGCAAGGAGCGGGTGGCGGTCACCGCGATGCCCGAGACCTACCGGGCCCGCCGGGCCCTGCGGGACACCGGCCTCGCGCTCGGGATCGCGCCCGCGGACATCGACCGGATCGCCAAGAGCTTCCCGCACCTGAGAGCCTCGGACATCACCGGCGCGCTCGCCGAACTTCCCGAACTGCGACCGCTGGCGGCCGAGGCGGACCGGTTCGGGCCGCTGTGGGAGCTTGCCGAGGGCCTTGACTCCCTGGTCCACGGCATGGCCATGCACCCGTGCGGTGTGGTCATCAGCGACGCCACGCTCCTGGACAGGCTGCCGGTGCAGCCCACACCCCAGGGCGACTACCCCATGGCGATGGCGGCGAAGGAGGAGATCGAGGACCTGGGCAACATCAAGCTGGACGTTCTGGGCGTACGGATGCAGTCCGCGATGGCCCACGCCGTCACCGAGATCGAACGGGCCACCGGCAACCACATCGACCTGGACGATCCCCAGCAGGTGCCGCTCGATGACGTCTTCGCGTTCAAGCTCATCCAGGAGAGCCAGACCCTGGGCCTGTTCCAGCTTGAGTCACCCGGCCAGCAGGATCTTCTGTCCCGGCTGCAGCCCCGCGACCCACAGGACGTCATCGCCGACATCAGCCTCTTCCGTCCCGGACCGGTCGCCGGCGGTATGCCCGAGCGGTACGTCGCCGCGCGCCACGGCGGCTCACCGTCCTACGCCCACCCGGATCTGGAGCCGGTGCTCGCCGACACCTACGGCGTGACCATCTGGCACGAGCAGATCATCGAGACGTTGTCGGTGATGACCGGCTGTGACCGTGCGCTGGCCGAGATCGCCCGGCGGGCACTCGGCGACAGGAACCGACTGCCCAGGATCAAGGGCTGGTTCGACCGGCAGGCACGCGCGCGTGGCTACAGCGCGACCGTCCGGGAGGAGGTCTGGAAGACCGTCGAGGCCTTCGGCGCCTACGGCTTCTGCCGGGCCCACGCGGTCGCCTTCGCCGTACCGGCCCTGCAGAGCGCCTGGCTCAAGGCGCACTATCCGGCGTTCCTGCTGGCCGGTCTTCTCGAACACGACCCCGGTATGTGGCCCAAGCGGGTCCTCGTCTCCGACGCCCGTCGGCGCGGTGTGCCGCTGCTGTCCGTCGACATCAACCACTCCAAGGTGAAGCACACCGTGGAGAAGGCCGACGGAGAGCGGTGGGGCGTGCGGCTCGCGCTGTCCGCGGTGCACGGCATCAGCGAGGAGGAGTGCGCTCGAATCGAGGAGGGCCAGCCGTACGGATCGCTGTCGGACTTCTGGCAACGGGCCCACCCCAGCAGACCGGTCGCCGAACGCCTCGCTGAGATCGGCGCACTGAACGGCCTTCACGACGGCCGCCTCACGCGCCGCGATCTGCTGCTGCAGATCGCCGAACTCCACCGGCAGTCCCGTACCCGGTCCGCGGGCAAAGGCCAGCTGCCCATCGACACGAACGCCGTCGGCGGAGCGGGGCCGAGCGGTCTGCCGGAGATGACTGGACGCGAAGCCCTGAGCGCCGAGCTGAACACTCTCGGTATCGACGTCTCCAAGCACCTGATGGAGCACCATCACCGGCTGCTGCGCGAGATCGGCGCGACCGACGCGGCGCATCTGGCCGGCCTGCGCCCTGGTCAGCAGGTTCTCGTCGCCGGCGTACGGGCTTCCACCCAGACCCCGCCGATCGCCAGCGGCAAACGCGTCATCTTCGTCACCCTGGAGGACGGTTCGGGCCTGGTCGATCTGGCGTTCTTCGAGGATTCCCATCCGGCCTGCGCGTACACCGTCTTCCATAGCGGCCTGCTGCTGGTGCGTGGCACGGTCCAGGTACGCGGCACCCGCCGCACCGTCGTCGGCACCATGGCCTGGGACCTGGACGAGATCGCCGCCGCCCGGCGCGACAACGGTCCCGAGGCCGCACTCGCACTCCTCGGAGCCGACCGCCCGCACCCGACCCCCGCACAGCCGCGGCGCACCCTTGCCAACGGCACCACCGGCGCCCGCCTGCACCCGTACGCCGACCTCCAGCCCCCCGGCAGCCGCTCGGCCGATCTGAAGAAGTTCGGCCACACCAGCCCGGGGAGCGCGGGATGACCACGCGTCAGCGGCATATCGCCCATCTCTACCTGCACTTCCCGCACGACCCGCACGCCGCACCGGTCGAGGATCAGTACCGCGATATAATCGAACTGGTGTCTGGTATCACGCCTCATATCCAGGCCGCCCCGCCCGACGCCGTCCAACTCGATCTGACATCGGCACTCCGGTACTTCGACTTGTCCCCCTACGACGTGGTCCAGTTGGCGAAGCTCAGACTGAAGGCCTTCTACGGCATCGACAGCAGCGCCGGACTCGCGGGCAACCGCATGCTCGCCGTCATGGCGGCCGACACGTCCGCGCCGGGAGAGACCACCTGGGTCCCCGCCGAACGGGCCGCCGGCTGGCTGTACCCGCGCCCCGTCACCGCACTGCCCGGGATCGGCCGCACCACAGCGGCGACACTCGGCAGATACGGTCTGCACACCATCGGCCAGGTCGCCGACATGCCCCCGGCGACCCTCCAGCGTCTTCTCGGCGTCGACCAGGCCCGGTTGCTGACCGAACGCGCCCGGGGCCACGACCCCCGCCCGGTCACCCCCATGGAACCGGTGGCGCACCTGACCGCCGATCACGTGCTTGACCGGGACTGCCTCGATCCGGCCCAGCGTCATCGAGTCGTCCTGGGGCTGGCCGACCGGATCGGTCAACGCCTGCGCGGTGAAAGCCGGGTCGCCGGCCGCGTCACCCTCACCGTGCGCTATGCCGACCGCAGCTCCACCACGCGCACGCGTGCGCTCCCGGAACCCACCAACCACTCACCGGCTCTCGCCGTAGCCGCCCTGGGGCTGCTGGCGGCTCTTGGGCTGCAACGAGCACGGGTCCGGGCCTTCGTGATCCGTGCCGACGACCTGTGGTCGGCCAACAGCGCCTACCGTCAGCTCTCCCTGGATCCTGGTGATGCCCGTGCTCGCGCGGCCGAAGCCGCCGCGGACCGTGCGCGTCGCCGCTTCGGGCCGGATGCCGTACGGCCGGCGGCTCTGGCCAACTGACCGCTTGTGCCAGGAGCCGTCCCGCGGCCGTTCCTCCCGTGTGACCGCGCCGGAAGCACGAACTGGCGCCACGCGTCGCACTTTTTACCGACGCGTAACTTCCCTTCTTCACCTTACTCATGCGTAACTTCATAGCGGAAGCATCTTTGTGGTCCGGGCCACAGGGCTGACAGTCATCGCCATTTCCCTTGAGCCGCAAGGAGATCACACGATGCTGCCCTGGAAGCGCGCGCTCGGACCACTGACCGCGCTGCTGCTGGCCGCTACGTTCCTGGCCACCCCCGCCGTTGCCGCGGCCCCCACCACCCCCACTTCCGTGTCCGGCGCCCCCACCGCCGCCGTCTCCGCTGTACCTGCTGTACCCGCTGTCTCCGCTGTCTCCGCGTCGAGCAGCGGCTGGAACGACTACTCCTGCAAGCCCTCCGCCGCCCATCCCCGTCCCGTCGTCCTGGTCCATGGCACCCTCGGGAACGCCGTCGACAACTGGCTCGGCCTCGCCCCGTATCTGGTGAACCGCGGATACTGCGTCTTCTCCCTCGACTACGGGCAGCTCCCCGGCGTCCCGCTCTTCTACGGCCTCGGCCCCATCGACGCCTCGGCCGGGCAACTCGCCACCTATGTCGACAAGGTGCTCGCGGCCACCGGCGCCGCGAAGGTCGATATCGTCGGCCACTCCCAGGGCGGCATGATGCCGCGCTACTACCTGAAGTTCCTCGGCGGGGCGGCGAAGGTGAACGCCCTGGTCGGCCTCGCCCCCTCCAACCGCGGCAGCACCCTGCTCGGGCTGACACGGCTGCTGCCGTACTTCCCCGGGGCGGTCGATCTGCTGAACGAGAAGACCCCGGGGCTCGCCGACCAGATAGCCGGATCCGCCTTCCTCACCAAGCTCAACGCGGGCGGCGACACCGTTCCCGGGGTGCGCTATACCGTGATAGCCACCCGGTACGACGAGGTGGTCACCCCGTACCGGTCACAGTTCCTGACCGGCCCGGACGTACGCAATGTGCTGCTCCAGGACCTGTGCCCGGTCGATCTCTCCGAGCATGTGGCGATCGGGACGATCGACAGGATCGCCTTCCACGAGGTGACCAACGCGCTCGATCCCGCCCGTGCCACCCCGACCACCTGCTCCTCGGTGATCGGCTGACCCGTACACCCGTACATCCGTACACCCGTACACACACGACTGCCCTCCGCCGCCGAAGAGTTCCCGGTTGCGGAAGGCAGTGTGCGGTGCCGTACGGCGGGGGTCAGCGGCTATGGCGCCCGGACGATACGGCCCTGCGGCGAGCGGCTCCGAAGGTCACCGCGGCACCGATGGCGAGGGCCGCCGTGCCACCGATCGCGAGGTATGACGTGGTGCTGTCGCCGCCGGTCGCGGCGAGGGTGTCCTGACCGTCGGCGCTCTTCGCCTCGGGGGAGTTGGCTTCCGTGTCGGCGTTGGCGTTGGCGTTGGCATTGGTGTCGGAGTCGGCGTAGGCGTCGGTGCTGGTGTCCGGCTGCTTCTCCGGAGTGGCCGGAGTGGCCGGAGTCGCCGGGGTGTCCTTCGCCGAGACCTTCGTCGCGTCGGTACCGAGGTCACCATGGCCGTTGTGCTCGACGGTGGACTTCTCCGTACCGTCCGCGATCTTCTCGTCGGTGGGCGCGGAAGCGGCCGGCGCACCGCCGCCCGCACCGCCGTTGTCCTGCCCGAAGACCACGTCGGAGCAGGTGTAGAAGGCCTCGGGACTGTCCGAGCGCTGCCAGATGGAGTAGATCAGATGACGGCCCGACTTGTTCGGGACGATGCCGTCGAAGACATAGGCGCCGCTCTCCAGCTTCGGGTCGGTGACCTTGAGGAAGGGCTTCTCCTCCAGATCCGACCACTTCAGCGGCTTGGCCGGGTCATAGCTGTCCTTGGTGACATACAGCTCGAAGGAGCCGCGGTGCGGCGCGGTCGCCTTGTAGCGGAAGGTGCGGTTGCCCGGTGCCAGCTCGGACGACGGCCAGTCGCCGCGCGCCAGATCGAGTCCCTTGTACTTGTCCCTGCCCGCGCTGCACAGCTTGCCGTCCGGGATCAACTGCCGGTGGTTCCCGGCGGCGTTGGCGATATTGACCTCGTTCCAGTCGTAGAGCGCCTGCGTTCCGCCGGCCGCGACCGCCGCCTCGCACGCCGCCGACCGCGGACTCTCCGGCCCCTCGGCGAAACACGCGGCGACCCGGCTGACCGGATCGGTCATCGAGCCATGGGCGGCGGCCGGCCCGGCGGAGAGCCCGGCCAGCGCGAGCGGAGCGAGGCCGAGGACGACGATCCCGGTGGCCGTACGTCGAACGGTCATGAACTGGTTCTCCTTCGGAGCGGCGGCAGCGGGGAGGGGGACAGCCGGAGCGGCAGGTGACCTCCCCGTCGCCGTACCGCCCCAGCGATCAGCAAACTAGCCGCCCGGAACCGCGAAATCGGCTGTTGGGAGCGGGTGACGACGCTCCTTATGCTCGGCTTAAGGAGCGGCTAAGAGACCCCTCAGGAAGCCTCTGGGAAGTACTTGGGAAGCCCCGGGCAACCCTTGGCAGCCCTCGGGGACGGGCCGGTCACTCTCATCCGTCCGCGCCCCGGGGGGCCGGGCTCGGGTAGGGTGACCAGCGCAGTACGAGCTGTGGACGTTACCTACCGAAGGAGGCGAGACCCATTACCGCTGTATCAGGTCGGGTGCTCCCCTTTCACGGCCGCGCGGTCCCGCAGGCATAGCTGACCGCCGGGAGTGCCCATCGGCATCCCGAAAGGCTCCTCCTCCTCATGTCGGCTCCTTCTCCGTCCTCTTCTTCTTCTCCTTCTTCTTCCGAGTCTCCTTCCGAGCCTTCTTCCGCGACCGAGTCCGTCATCGTCACCAGGCTCCGCGCCGCCGGCTGTGTCTTCGCCGAGGACGAGGCGCGGCTGCTCATCTCCACGGCGGCGACGCCGGACGATCTCGCGGCCATGGTGGACCGGCGCGTCGGCGGTCTGCCCCTTGAACACGTCCTCGGCTGGGCGGAGTTCTGCGGACTGCGGATCGCTGTGGACCCCGGGGTCTTCGTACCCCGCCGCCGTACCGAATTCCTTGTGCGGCAGGCCGCCGTCGCCGCCACCGCCCTCGCCGGGCCCGGAGCCGTCGTGGTCGACCTGTGCTGCGGCTCGGGCGCGCTGGGCGCGGCGCTGGCCGGGATCCTGGACCGGGCCGAACTGCACGCCGCCGACATCGACCCGGCCGCGGTGCGCTGCGCCCGGCGTAATGTCGCGGCCGTCGGTGGCCGGGTGTACGAGGGCGATCTGTACGCTCCGCTGCCCGTCGCCCTGCGGGGCCGTGTGGACGTCCTGCTCGCCAACGTGCCGTACGTACCCACCGAGGAGGTCGGACTGCTGCCCCCGGAGGCCCGTATCCACGAGGCGCGGGTGGCGCTCGACGGTGGTGCGGACGGGCTCGACGTCCTGCGGCGCGTGACCGCGGAGGCGCCGCGCTGGCTGGCCCCGGGCGGGGGCCTGCTGGTCGAGACGAGCGAGCACCAGGCCGCGCGCGCCGTCGAGACCGTCGCCGGGAGCGGGCTGATCCCACGCGTGGCGCGCTCCGACGAGCTCTATGCCACCGTCGTCGTGGGAACCATGCCCGCCCCCTAAGAGCTGTCCGGGGTCCTGTCCGGTCAGTGGATCTTTCCGGCGCCCGCCCCCCTGTCGACCCGGTGCGGGACCGCGCGCGGGTGGTCGACCGTGGTGCGGAGCGTCGGCGTCCAGCCCGCGTCGGGGCGCAGTGTCTCCTCGGGGATCTCCGCGTTGTGGGCGGCGAGCAGATCGACGTACTTCCCGTTGACGTGGTTGTCCGCCGCGGTGACCGGCGCGTCGTTCCACTTCTTCAGGACGCGGCCGGCGCTCACGGTCGACGGGAGTGTGAACGCGTTCTTCTCGGCGACCAGTTGGGATTCGAGACCGATGCCGAAGGAGTACCCGTAGCCCGACTCCGGTACGTCGAAGTGGTTGTTGTACGCGTCGACCTTCCCGAAGCGGACCCGCGGTGCCCGCTCGATGATGTCCGTGAAGCGGTTGTGATGCAGTGTGACCCGCAGCTTGCCCCGGTCGGTGGCGGCGGCGCTGTCGCTGTTGCCGATCATCAGCGTCTTGTCGTGGTCGGCGAAGACGTTCCAGGAGACGGTCACCAGATCCGAGCCCCGGACGACATCCAGCTCGCCGTCGTGCTGCTGGTACAACCGGCCGTAGTAGTGGGGCTGTTCACTGTCCGGGCGGCGGCCGTCGGTGAAGGTGTTGTGGTCCACCCACACACGCGTGGCGTTGTACAGCACCAGATTGTCGTACTCGGAGTTCCAGTTGCCCAGCTCGGTGTCCGTCGGGTCCCACTGGGGGAAGCAGTCGAAGGCGTCCTCGAACGTGAGGTTGCGGATGATGACATTGCCGACATCCTTCACCTGGAGGCTGCCGCCGAGGATACGGGCGTCCCGGCCCACACCGACGATGGTCGTGTCGGCCGGGACATACGCCTTGATCTGCGCGGCCTGACGGGCGGCGGACGCGGCCCGCAGATCTTCCTGTTCGCCGCTGACCGGGTTCTCACGGCCCCAGACCGCCGGGTCGTACGCGGCGAGGTAGCCGGCCAGGGAGTAGCCGTCGACGGCGTAGTCGTCGCAGGTGCGCGGGTTCCCCGTGCCGTCGGAAAGGGCGTCGAGCGTGCCCTTGACCCGGATGACCGACGGACTGCCCGCGGCGTCGGTCAGGGCCTGTCTGAACTGGGCCCAGGTGGTGACGGTGTAGACGTGTGCGGCGTCCGCGGCCCGGCCGCCGGTGGTGCCGCCGTCGGCGGAGGCCCAGCCGTCGTCGGGGGCGAGGACGGCCCGTTCGAGGGACGGCCGTGCCGACGCCGACACCCGCGCCGATACCGGTGCCGGCGCTGGTGATGCCGGAGCCGCCGGGGCGGCCGTGGGCAGCGCCATCGCGCACGCCAGCCCCGCCGCCGCGATGAGCGTGTGATGTCTCCCTATGCGCATGACTTCTCCTCCAACTCCTCGTCCGACTTCTCCTCGGACAGGTCAGCCCTTGGTCTGCTCGTTCCACTCCGCCTGGGCCTCGTTGAGCTCCTTGGCGACCTTGTCCGCGAACTCCTTCGCGGTCATGTCACCGAGCAGCACCTTCTGGAAGTTCGGCTCGTTGCCGCTCTTGCTGATGGTGTTCCAGTCGGGCAGGTAGTACGGCAGATTGACGATCTTGGTCGAGCCGTCGCTGAGCGCCTTCATCGCCGCCGCTGTCGGCTCGGCCCGCTGGATCCAGGCGTCGGAGGCGGCGTCGGTGTTGGCCGGGATGGATCCCGCCGACTCGTTCCACGCGCTGTTCGACTTGTGGGAGGCGGCGAATTCGATGAGCTTCCAGGCGGCGGCCTTGTTCTCGCTGTTCTTGAACAGACCCAGACCGTCCACCGGGTTGGAGACCTGGACGCGCGAGCCGTTCTCCTGGGCCGGGTAGGGGAGGCCCTTGAACTTCTCGGCGCCCAGCGCCTTCACATGATCCTGGTACGAGGCGAGGTTGTGGGTCAGCATGCCGATGGAGCCGTTGTCCCACTGGGCGACCATCTTGATGAAGTCATTGTTGAGATCGGCGGACGGTGTCACCTTCTTGTACAGCGCGACGTACTTCTCCAGCGCCGCCACGTTCTTTGGATCGTTAACGGTCGTCCTGTCACCGTCCCAGAACGACGTGATGCCGGACTGCCCGTACATCGCGTCCATCGCCGGCGCGATGGAACCCGCGCCGCCCCGGATGGTGTAGCCGAACCGGTTCTTCCCGGCCACGGTGAGCCTTTCGGCCGCCGCGTAGAACTTCGACCAGGTGGTGGGCGGTTCGAGACCGGCCCCCGCGAACAGGTCCGTGCGGTACCAGAGCGTGCCGTTGTTGCTGGACGTCGGCACCGAGTACATGGAGTCCCCGCGACCGCCCGCCGCCTTGACGCTGTCCACCATCGCGGGCACGAGCCTGCCCTTGAGGGAACTCGCGTCGATACGGTCGCCGACCGGCTCCAGGACGTCCCGTACCACCAGGTTGGAGAGATAGGCGGTACCGACGCCGCCGACGTCCGGCAGCCCGCCGCCGTCGATCGCCGTGTCGTACTTCGCCTGCACCTGGTCGATCGGGATCCCGACGTACTTCACGCGGATGTCCGGGTTCTGCTTCTCGAAGTCCTTGATGATCCGCGCCCAGACGTCCCGGCGCTCACCGGTGTTGTTGTCCCAGAGGGTGATCTCGCCCTTGCCGGAGCCCTCGGCGCCGCCGCTGCCGCTTCCGTCGTCACCGCACGCGGTCGCCGTCAGGGCGAGCACCGCCGTCAGGGAGACGGCCGCGGCCGTCCGCCCTCTGACTGCCTTGGAGATTCTCATGGTCGGCTCTTCTCTCTCGGTGGGTTCTCTGCTGAATTCATTGGTGCGGCGCCCAGCTGTCGGTGCTCGCAGGTGGCGCGACCGGGGCCGCGAAGAGCGCGGTGAGCGCGGTGAACGCGGTGAGTACGGTCAGTGTGGTCAGGCAGGCGGTGGCACCGGCCCGGAAATGCTTGCTGCGCAGGTGCGGCGTCATTGCGGCTCTCCTCACAGGCTTACGTCTGAAGGCGGTGGTACGTGCTGAGGCGGTGGTGTGTGATGAGGCGTGGTGTGTTGTGTGGTGTCGCGTTACGTGGTGGCTCGGGCGCTGCGCGGCGGGCTCATACCGCCACCGCCTTGCGCGCGAGCGCGGCGGCGGCCCGCCGGTCGAGCCGGCCGTCCGCGACGACCGTCACCACGCGCCGGGAGACGCTGCCGCCCGCGGCCAGCGGCAGCCGCCGCCGCCAGGCCAGCGCTGAGCCGACCCCCGGATAGTCGGTGGTACGGACGAACCAGGGGTCGTCGCGGGTCTCCCGGTTCGCCCCGGCGAAGATCAGGGTCCAGTCCCGGCCCGCCAGCGCCAGCCAGGGCGCGGTGCTCCCGTGCACCGCGCGCTCGCCCGACGCGCCCTCGGTGAAGGCGTCGGGTGCCGGGCCCGCCGCGTCCTCCTTGGGCGCTCGCCAGAAGAATCCCCCGTACCCCGCCCCCGCACGGCCGTTGGTGGCCGGACTGCCGAGCGACAGCTCCCCGTCCGACACATTGGTCAGCGACGAAGTGAAATCGAGGACCCACGCGTCGCCGGAGAGGGCGAGAGCGCTGATCGTGCGGCGCTCCCTGAGCAGTTGACGTTCGCCGTGTGTCCAGCACAGCTCCTGGACACAGCCGTCGGGGTCCCGCAGCAGCCAGTCCGTGTGCCGCTGCGAGCCATGGTTGGCCAGCCATACGGGGCCCTGGTCGCGTACGAAGGTCCGTCCGCCCCAGAAGTTGGCACCCGCGACGTCCGGCACCGCCATCGAGACGCCCAGGTGGTGCGGATGGTCGGCGGGCCCCAGCTCCGTGACCGTGACACCGCCCAGGGTCCGTACGGGATGCAGATACGGTCGCGGCGACAGCGTTCCGGGCAGCCGCGGCCGGTGTACGTAGTCGGCCACGGGCCCGACGTCACAGCGCAGTACCGTCACCTCTTCGGCCCGGGAGAGCCGTGCCCCGCTCACCGCGGAAGCACCCGCGCCGGGGGCACGGCCCAGTCCGCGCCCAGTTCGGAGAAGGTGGCGAGGGATTCGGCGGCGGCCTCGATCAGCGAGTCGATGCCCTTGACGATCCGGCGCGGTGCCTTCTCGCCGGGCGCGCTGTACCAGGCGTCCGCGGGCAGCGGCTCGGGAGACGGCCCGGTCCTGATGGCCTCGACGATCCGCGTGAAGGCGCCCGTACGGCGGGGCGGTACGAGAAGCCCGCTGCCGTCGCGCACATGCGCGACCAGATTCTCCAGCAGGTCGGTACGCGCGTGGACGGTCTCGACCGGGCCCACGCCCGCACGCTCCACCAGCACCCGGTCCTGCTTGTACCAGAAGGTGATCCGGCCCTCCGTCCCGTGGACCAGGACGTACGGCTCCGCGTTCCGTTCCGCGCACAGGGTGACGGCGACCGCGATCCGGGTCCCCCTCGCTGTCCGCAGCCGCAGACAACTGGTGTCGTCGGCCTCGATGTCATGCGCCCGGTACTGCTCAAGCTCCGACTCGGAGATGTCCTCGGCCAGATCACTGCCGTCGATACGCAGGGCGGTCGCCACCGCGTGCGCGAGCGGGTTGGTGAGCACGCCGTCCACGACGTCCCGCCCGTCCAGGGTGCGGTGTCCGGCCCAGGGGACCCGCCGGAAGTACGCCTCGTCCCGTACCCATGCCCCGGCGGCGCCGATCCCGCGCAGCTGTCCGATCGTGCCGTCCGCGATCAGCTCCCTTATCGCTCGGACCGCGTGGGAGCCGAGCGACTGGAACCCGACCTGGCAGGCCGTGCCCCGCTCGTCGAGGCCGGCCAGCAGCCGTTCGTACTCCGCGTACGACGGTGTGGTCGGCTTCTCCAGCAGTGTGTGCACACCATGGGCCGCGGCGGTGAGGGCCAGATCCGTATGGGTGTGGATGGGCGTGCAGATGACCGCGATCCGCGCGCCCGTGCGCTCCAGCAGCTCGCCGAAGTCGGAGGACTGCGCGGGCCCCGGGGCACCGTAACCGGCGTCGGCCAGCTCGCGCGGGCTCAGCGGCTCCAGCTCGCAGATGCCCACGAGCCGTACCGGCCCGGCCTGTTCGAGACGGCGGATGTTGCGCAGATGCGTACGGCCGTGACCACGCGCCCCTGCCAGCACGACGGGGAGGCTCATCCCTTCACCGCCCCCGCGCTGAAGCCGGTGATCAGCCACTTCTGGATGAACGCGAAGACGATGACGACCGGCACCGCGGAGATCACACCGCCCGCGGCGAGCGCCCCGAAGTCCACACTGTCCGCGCCGATGAGGGTGGAGAGGCCGACCGGGATCGTCTGCTTGTCCTGTTCCATCAGGAACATCAGGGCGAAGAGGAAGTGGTTCCAGCTGTGGACGAAGGCGAAGGAGCCGACGGCGATCAGACCGGGCCGCAGCATGGGCAGGACGACGATACGGAACGCCTGGAGCCGTGAGCAGCCGTCCACCCAGGCCGCCTCCTCCAGGGAGTACGGCACATTCTTGATGAAGCCGCTGATCAGGATGATCGACAGCGGCAGCTGGAAGACCGTCTCCGCGATGACCACGCTCAGCGGGGAGTTGATCAGGGAGAGGTTCTTGAAGATCTGGAAGAGCGGGACCAGCATCAGCGCGCCCGGGATGAACTGCGAGCACAGCAGCGCCAGCATGAAGCCCTGCTTGATACGGAAGTCGAAGCGCGCCAGGGCGTAGCCGCCGGCCAGCGCGACCCCCGTCGTACAGATCAGGGTGAAGACCCCGATCAGCGCACTGTTCTGGAAGAAGACCGAGAAACTGCGTTCGTTCCAGACCTTCTCGAAGTGGTCGAAGGTGACCGGCCAGGGCACCAGCGAGGTGGAGCCGGCGGGCCGCAGCGAGAAGAGCAGCATCCAGTAGAAGGGGATGAGGGTGAAGAGCAGATAGAGGCCGAGCGGCAGATAGATCTGCCACCGGGGGACCTCGTCGAAGGCACGCCCGCGCCGCCCGCGCCGCTTCCGCCGCGGGGGCGGGGGCTTCCGGCCGCCGTCCGCGGGCGCGGCGGGCAGGCACTTCTCGGTGATGACAGCGGTCACTTGTGGTCGCCTCCGAACTTGCTCAGGCGGAGATAGAGGATCGAGCAGAAGAGGAGGATCGCGAAGGCGACGGTCGTCAGCGCGGTCGCGTAGCCGAAGTCGTGTGCTTCGAAACCGGTGACGGCCACATACAGCGGCAGTGTGGTGGTGACACCGGCGGGACCGCCCTCGGTGAGGGTCAGCAGCAGATCGACGTTGTTGAACTCCCACACGGCCCGGAGCAGTGTGGAGAGGATGATCGCGTCCCTGAGGTGGGGGAGTGTGATGTGGAGGAACTGCCGGAACCTGTTCGCCCCGTCGACCGAGGCCGCCTCGTACAGATCGCCCGGGATGGACTGGAGGTCGGCGAGGATGAGGATCGCGAAGAACGGCACACCGCGCCAGAGTTCGGCCAGTACGGCGGCCCAGAAGACGGTGCCGGTGTCGGAGAGCACGGACGAGCCGTACTCACCGATGCCCGCGTCCGCGAGATAGCGGCCGACGCCCGTGGACGGGTTGTAGAGCAGCAGCCAGATGGTGGTCGTCAGCACGCCGGAGACGGCCCAGGGCGAGAAGACCAGGGCGCGGGCCACCGCGCGGCCCATGAAGGTCTGGTTGACGAGCAGCGCCAGCACCAGCCCCAGGGCCAGTTGGAGCGTGACTTCCGTGACGACCCATTTGCCGCTGAAGACGAGACTGTCCCAGAACAGCGGGTCGTCGGTGAAGATCCGCCGGAAGTTGTCGAGGCCGGCGAAGCCGTTCCGCCAGGGCTTGGTGACGTTGTAGTTCTGGAGGCTGTAGTAGAAGACGCTGAGCATCGGATAGGCGATGAAGCCGAGCATCAGCAGTCCGGCGGGGGCGATCAGCAGATACGGGAGACGGCGTGGTGTGGCTCCCGTACGGCGCCCCGGCTTCCCGGGCGTCCGGGGCGGCGGAGCCCCTGGTGAGTCCTGCGCCACAGCTGAGGCCATGACTGCTTCTCCGTTCCTTTGGTGAAGCGCTTCGCAGACGGTGTTCGATATGCCGAACCGGTGGATCCGGGTAATGCGGGGGGCGGACGAGGACGGGCGGGCGTGCGACGGGCCGTCTCAGCCCACGTACGGGTCGGGCACCTCGCCGGGCCTCGCCAGGAAGGTGAAGTCGCACCCGGTGTCGGCCTGGGTGATCTGTTCGTCGTAGAGGGCGCCGTAACCGCGCCGGTAGCGCTCGGGCGGCGGTGTCCACTCGCCGCGCCGCCGCGCCAACTCCCCGTCCGAAAGGTGGAGATGGAGGCTACGGGCCTCGACATCGAGGGTGATGGTGTCGCCGGTGCGTACGAGCGCGAGCGGCCCGCCGACATAGGACTCGGGCGCGATGTGCAGGACGCACGCGCCGTAACTCGTGCCGCTCATCCGGGCGTCGGAGATCCGGACCATGTCCCGCACCCCCTGCTTGAGCAGATAGTCGGGGATCGGCAGCATCCCGTACTCCGGCATGCCGGGGCCGCCCTTGGGGCCCGCGTTGCGCAGTACCAGCACATGACCGGGCGTGATGCCGAGCTGCGGGTCGTTGATGGTCCGCTGCATCGTCCGGTAGTCGTCGAAGACCACGGCGGGACCGGTGTGTTTGAGCAGGCGCGGTTCGGCGGCGATGTGCTTGATGACCGCGCCGTCGGGGCAGAGATTGCCGCGCAGCACCGCCACCCCGCCCTCCGCCGCGAGAGGGTTCTCGCGCGGCCGGATCACATCCGGATTGTGGACGAGCGCGCCGTCGAGCTGCTTCCGCAGGGTGGGGTGCGCGACGGTCGGCCGGTCCAGGTGCAGTACGTCCGTCAACTGACCCAGGAACGCGGGCAGTCCGCCGGCGAAGTGGAAGTCCTCCATCAGATACCGGCCGCCGGGACGGAGGTTCGCCAGCACCGGCACCGTACGTGCGGCCTTGTCGAAGTCGTCGAGGGTGAGCCGGATCCCCGAGCGTCCCGCCATCGCGATCAGATGGATCACCGCGTTCGTCGAGCCGCCCAGCGCGAGGACGGTGGCCACCGCGTCCTCGTACGCCTCCCGGGTCAGGATCTTCGAGAGCCGCAGATCGTGGCGTACCAGCTCCACCACGCGCCGGCCGGAGGCGGCGGCCATCCGGTCGTGTCCTGAGTCCACGGCCGGGATCGAGGAAGCCCCGGGCATGGTGACGCCCAGCGCCTCGGCGGCGGCGGTGAGCGTGGACGCGGTGCCCATGGTCATGCAGTGGCCGGGCGAGCGGGCCAGACCGTTCTCCAGCTCGGCCATCTCCGCGTCGCCGATCAGCCCGGCCCGCTTGTCGTCCCAGTACTTCCACATGTCCGTGCCCGAGCCGAGCACTTCATCGCGCCAGTGCCCCGGCAGCATGGGCCCGGCGGGTACGAAGACGGCCGGCAGATCGACGCTCGCCGCGCCCATCAGCAGCGCCGGTGTCGTCTTGTCGCAGCCGCCCATCAGCACCGCGCCGTCGACCGGATAGGAGCGAAGCAGCTCCTCCGTCTCCATCGCCAGCAGATTGCGGTAGAGCATGGGCGTGGGCTTCTGGAACGTCTCGGAGAGTGTGGACACCGGGAACTCCAGCGGGAAGCCGCCGGCTTGCCACACCCCGCGCTTCACCGCCTGCGCGCGCTCCCGCAGATGGACATGGCAGGGGTTGATGTCGGACCAGGTGTTGAGGATCGCGATGACGGGCTTGCCCAGATGCTCTTCGGGGAGATAGCCGAGCTGGCGGGTGCGGGCGCGGTGGCTGAAGGAGCGGAGGCCGGTCGAGCCGTCGCCGCCGCCGTACCAGCGGTGACTGCGCAGGTCTTCGGGGCGTACGGTCGTCACGCCCTCGGGCTCAGCGGTCCCGTCCGGGGGTCGTACCGTCCTGTCCGGGGGCCGCACCGTCCCGTCCGGGGGCCCCGCGGTCGGGCCCTCACGCCGTACGGTCATATCGCCCACCCCGCCACCATCGCGGCGACCTCGGCGCGCCGTTCCTCGGGCAGGGCGCGGCTCGGCGGGCGGATGTCGCGCCGGCACAGACCGAGAGCGGCCAGCGCCTCCTTGACCACCGTCACATTGTCGGCGGACTGCCGCGCGGCCCGCAGCTCCTCGAACGGCCTGATCTGCTCCCACACCTTCATGGCGGCCGCGTAGTCCCCGGCCCGCAGCGATTCCAGCATCCCCAGCGAGACGGCCGGGGCGACATTGACGAGGCCCGAGGTGAAACCGGTGGCTCCGCCCGCGAAGTACGAGGGGGCGTACAGCTCCGCGAGCCCGGCCACCCAGACGAACCGCTCCAGCCCCGCGTCCCGCGCGAAGGCCGCGAAGCCCGCCGCGTCCGGCACCGCGTACTTCGCCCCGATGACATTGGGGCACAGCTCCCCGAGCGTCGCGAGGCTCGCACCGCTCAGCCGCGGATTGCGGATGTACGGGACGACGCCCAGCTCCGGCACCGCGTCCGCGATGGCGCGGTGGTAGTCGATCCAGCCGGCCTGCGACACATAGGGGTGCACGGGCTGATGGACCATCACCATCCCGGCCCCGGCCTCGCGGGCGTGCGTCGCCGCTGCCACGGCCGTCGGCAGGTCGAGACCGATACCGACCAGCACCGACGCCCGGCCCGCCACCTCCTCGATGGTCAGCTCGGTGACCACGCGGCGCTCGTCGGGGCTGAGGGCGTAGTACTCACCGGTGTTGCCGTTCGGGGTGAGGGTGCGTACGCCGCCGTCGAGCAGCCGGCGCAGCAGAGCGCGATGGGCGGTGAGGTCGAGCGTGTCGTCGTCGCCGAACGGTGTGACGGGGATCGCCACGACATCGGCGAGCGCGTCCCGCGACGAATCGAGGTCAGGAGTGGTCGTCATGCGTGGTCTCCCTCGGGGAACGCCCGCTGTACGAATGAGGCGATGTGGTCGTGCAGTGCCCGGGCGGCGCCGTCGGCGTCACCGGCGAGCGCGAGCCGCAGGATCTCCCGGTGCTCCCCGGCCTCCTGCTCCCAGGACGGGACGGCGGCCCAGGCGACGGTCGAGACCAGGGCCGCCTGGTCCCGTACCTCGTCGAGCATCCGGGCCAGCAGCGGATTGCCGCAGGGGAGATACAGCGCCCGGTGGAACTCCCGGTTGGCGAGCGACCGTTCGGCGCGGTCCGCCGCTTCGTCCGCCTTGACCAGGGCTTCCCTGGCGGGCTCCAGCGAGGCGCGGCGGGTCAGGGAGCGGCGAAGCGCCTCCGGCTCCAGCAACAGCCTTACGTCATAGACCTGGTGGGCCATGGCCGCGTCGACCGTACGGACGGTGACGCCCTTGAACTGGCTCATCACGACGAGGCCGGTGCCCGCCAGGGTCTTCAGCGCCTCCCGTACCGGAGTCTTCGACACCCCGAATTGCGCGGCCAGTTCGGTCTCGACCAGGGGCTGACCGGGGCTGAGGCCGCCGGTGAGGATGCCGTGTTTGATCGCTTCCAGAACGTACTGGGTGCGGGAGGGGATCGGACTCGGGGCGAAGGCCATGGGCGCTCTCAGATCTCGTGTCTCATATATGACGTACGAAGTACGACGCGATGAAGCTAGGGCCGGTCCCGATGTTTCGTCAATGCTTCGCGCAGAAGTTGGTGAAGCGCTTTCTACGAAGCGCGCGGCGCGATCCAGCGCGCGGGAAAAGGGCTGCGGGCGCCGCGTACTCCGTACGCTCACCAGCAGCCACCTGAAGCGGCTGGTCGACCCGGCACCGGCGGCCCGAGTTCTGGGTGAGACCGCCGCGCTCCTGCCCGCCGGATCATGAGCGGATCGTTGCGATCCTTGTACCGGTCCTCGTCGCGGCGCCCTGTGTTCGAGGCTTGTGGTTCCTGGTCAGAAAGGTACGGTCAGCCCGGCCTCGCGCAGTTTGAGCAGTGCCCTGCCCATGCATTCCTCGACGGAGGCGCCATCAGCCCTCATTCCCCCGGACAGAGGGCCACCACCGGCAGCGAAGGTCCACGCCGGCCGACCGTCCCGCATGCGCTCCGCGTCAACCCGGATCATGGCCCCCACACCTTGCTCACCGAGCCATTCCAGGATGAGCAGCGTCGCGTCCTCGACGCCTTGGTCCGGTTCCAGCTTGGGCCACCGCCCCTTTGCCCTGGTCATGACCGAACCCTACGCAGGATCCCGTGCGGCCGGTCGACAGGGCGGCACAGGGGCTGGGGCGGCCGCGAAACCATAACCCTGTAGATCCGTTACGCGCTCAGCCCCGCCAGCGGTAGCGGCGTTCCGGGCGGCCCGTGCCGCCGTAGCGCAGGGTTATCTCCGCTCGGCCCGTGGTCGCGAAGTACTCCAGGTAGCGGCGGGCGCTCACCCGCGACAGGGCGCCCGCCTCGGCGCATTCCGTGGCCGAGAGGCCGTCCGCGTGTGCGCGCAGGACTCGTTCGACCAGATCGGCCGTGTGCGGGGCCAGGCCCTTCGGGAGTTCGCGGCTGCCCGGCGGGCGGGTGCCGAAGATATGGTCCACGTCTTCCTGGCGTGCCTCGCCCAGGCCGGCCAGGCGCGAGCGCAGCGAGGCGACGTGGCGCAGCTGCTCCTGGAGCGCCGCCTGGCTGAAGGGCTTGATCAGATAGTGCAGGGCGCCCGCGCGCAGCGCCGCCCTGATCACCCCCGCGTCCCTCGCCGCCGTGATGAACAGGGCGTCGACGCTGTTGGGTCTTCGGTCCCGTTCCTCCGCCGCCCGCAGCTCGCGCAGTACGGCGATCCCGTCCATATCGGGCAGATAGATGTCGAGCAGGACAAGGTCCGGCCACAGCCGCTCGGCGGCGCGCAGCGCATCGGCACCGCTGTGGGCCACCCCGACGACCGTAAACCCGTCCATGGCGGACACAAAGCGGCTGTGCAGCTTCGCGACCATGAAGTCGTCGTCCACCACCAGCACTTTCATCACGCCGACACGCTAGGCCGCGACCACAACGACCACAACGTCCGTTGATTCCGGAAGAGAGACAGCTTGTTAACGCGAAGGCAACATGTGGCCCACTTCACAGCTCTTCGCTCACCTCTTCGCTCACCTCTTCCTCTTCGCTCATCTCTTCGCGCTCAGAATTCCGAAAGGCGGCACACGTGCGATTGCGCACCCCCCTGGCCCTGCTCGGGTCGGCGCTGCTGGTGCTGGTGGGGCCGCCGCTGCTCACCGCGGGCAGCGGCGACGACACCGGTACGCAGATCCCCGGCCTGCGTTTCATGGTCCCCAACACCCCCGGCGGCGGTTACGACATCACGGCCCGCACCATGGCCAAGAACGCCGAGGACGCCGAACTCACTCACAACATCGAGGTGTTCAACCTGCCCGGGGCGGGCGGCACCGTCGGTCTCGCCCGGCTCGTGGGTGAACACGGCAACGGCAAGCTCGCGATGTCCATGGGGCTCGGGGTGGTCGGCGCCGTCCACACCAACAAGTCGCCCAAGACCCTCGCCGACACGACCCCGATCGCCCGGATCACCGAAGAGTCGGACATCGTCGTCGTCAGCAAGGACTCCCCGTTCAAGACCATCGACGACCTGCTGACGGCCTGGAAGGCCAACCCGGCCAAGGTCCCCGTCGGCGGCGGATCGGCCCCCGGCGGGCCCGACCATCTCGCCCCCATGCTGATGGCGGAGGCCGCGGGCATCGCGCCGAAGACGGTCAACTACGTCCCGTTCGACGGCGGCGGCGAACTCCTCGCCTCGATCCTCGGCAACAAGGTCTCCTTCGGAGTCTCCGGCCTCGGCGAGTACCGCGACCAGATCGAGTCGGGTGAGCTGCGGCTTCTCGCGGTCACCGGCCCCGAGCGGCTTCCCGGCCTGGACGCCCCCACCCTGCGCGAGTCCGGCCTCGACACCGACTTCACCAACTGGCGCGGCATCGTCGCCCCGCCGGGAATCTCCGACGCCGAGCGCACCAAGCTTCTCGCCTTCATCGAGAAGCTCCATGACTCGTCCCAGTGGCGGGACTCCCTCAAGAAGAACGGCTGGGACGACGCGTTCCTGACCGGCGAGAAGTTCGGAGACTTCCTCGCCGAGGAGAACCGCCGCGTGGACTCGGTCCTGAAGGAGCTGGGACTGTGATGACACCCACCGGCACGCCAGGAACGCCGAACAAGCCGGAAGCGTCCGAAGTGACCGAAGCATCCGGAACGAATGAAGTCTCCGGAATATCCGGAACACCCGGATCCCCCGAAGCGCCGCGCACCGGCCCCGGCGCCCGCTCCTGGCTGCGCGAGCACTCCGAGATCGGCGTCGGACTCCTCCTGCTCGTCCTCGGTGTCCTCGTCCTCACCGACGCGCTCACCATGAATGTCGAGATCGCCCAGCGCGGCCCCGTCGGACCCAAGACCGTCCCGGTCGTCGTCGGCATCGGCCTGCTCATCGTCGCCGTACTGCTCACCCTCGACGTCCTGCGCGGCGGACGCGGCGAGGCGGAGGGCGGCGAGGACATCGACCTCGCGGAGCCCAGCGACTGGCGGACCGTACTGCTGCTCGCCGGTGTCTTCCTCGGCAACGCCGTCCTCATCGGCCCGCTCGGCTTCCCGATCTCCGGCGCCCTGCTCTTCTGGGGCTCGGCGTACGCGCTCGGCAGCCGCCACTACGACCGTGACCCGCTGATCGCCGCGGGCCTCGCGCTCGTCACCTACTTCGTCTTCAACAACCTGCTCGGTGTCCCCCTCCCCGGTGGCCCGCTGATGGGGGTGCTGTAACCGATGGACTCCCTGAACTCGCTCATCGACGGCTTCGGTACGGCGCTCACGCCGATGAATCTGCTCTGGGCCGCGATAGGCGTGCTGCTCGGCACGGCCATCGGGGTCCTCCCCGGCATCGGCCCCGCCATGGCCGTCGCGCTGCTGCTCCCGGTGACGTACGGGCTCGAACCGACCGGTGCGTTCATCATGTTCGCCGGCATCTACTACGGCGCGATGTTCGGCGGCTCGACCACCTCGATCCTGCTCAACACCCCGGGTGAGAGCGCCGCCGTCGTGGCCGCCATCGAGGGCAACCCGATGGCCAAGGCCGGACGGGGAGCGCAGGCGCTCGCCGCGGCGGCCGGCGGGCACTTCGCCGGCGGCATGATCGGCACGATCCTGCTGGTGGTCCTCGCGCCCACCGTCGCCTCGCTCGCGGTGGACATCGGTGCCCCCGACTACTTCGCGATCATGGTGCTCGCGTTCATCGCCGTCACCTCCGTCCTCGGCTCCTCCCGGATCCGCGGACTCGCCTCACTGCTCATCGGACTCACGCTCGGTCTGGTCGGTCTCGACCAGATGACCGGTCAGCAGCGGCTCACCTTCGGCACGCTTCAGCTCGCCGACGGCATCGACGTGGTGATCGTCGCGGTCGGGCTCTTCGCGATCGGCGAGGCCCTGTGGGTCGCCGCGCATCTGCGGCGCACGACGGGCGAGGCGATCCCGGTCGGCCGTCCCTGGCTCGGCAAGAAGGACGTACGCCGCACCTGGCGGCCCTGGCTGCGCGGACCGCTCATCGGCTTCCCGTTCGGCGCGATCCCGGCCGGCGGCGCGGAGATCCCCACGTTCCTCTCGTACGTCACGGAGAAGCGGCTCTCCAAGCACAAGGACGAGTTCGGCAAGGGCGCGATCGAGGGCGTGGCCGGACCCGAGTCCGCGGCCTCCGCCTCGGCGGCCGGG
Source organism: Streptomyces sp. NPDC056835 (assembly GCF_042789485.1). Lineage (NCBI taxonomy): Bacteria > Bacillati > Actinomycetota > Actinomycetes > Kitasatosporales > Streptomycetaceae > Streptomyces > Streptomyces sp. NPDC056835. The sequence continues at coordinate 85,197 of NZ_JBHUBB010000030.1, read as the reverse complement.
ACGCTGGTCTCGATGCTGACCCTCGGGCTGCCCACGACGGCCGTCGCCGCCGTGATGCTGGCCGCCTTCCAGCAGTACGGCATCCAGCCGGGACCGCTGCTCTTCGAACGCGAACCCGACCTGGTCTGGGGCCTGATCGCCTCGCTCTTCGTCGGCATGGTGCTGCTGCTCGCGCTCAACCTGCCGCTCGCGCCGGTCTGGGCCAAGCTGCTGCGCATCCCGCGCCCGTATCTCTACGCGGGCATCCTCTTCTTCGCGGCCGTCGGCGCGTACGCGGTCGGCGGGGAGGCGCTTGACCTGATCATTCTGCTGATCATCGGTCTGATCGGCTTCGGCATGCGGCGGTACGGACTGCCGGTGCTGCCGGCCGTGATCGGCGTCATCCTGGGCCCGGCCGCCGAGCAGCAGCTGCGGCGCGCGCTCCAGATCAGCGACGGAAGCGTGACCGGACTGGTCAACACGCCCTTCTCCGTAACGGTGTACGCGGTGATCGTGCTGCTGCTCGCCTGGCCGGCGGTGAACAAGCTGATCGCGCTGCGCCGGGACCGCGGTGACCGTAGTGACCGCGGTGACCGCAGCGATGTGACGGTGTGACGTACGAGGACTGACGTCGCCATCCGCCCCGCGACCACCACTCCGGTGGTCGCGGGGCGGACGCGTACGGCAAGGACGGCCGACCCCGACCCCACACGGCCGTATGGCATACTCCCCCGATGACCTCGAAGACGATCACCGCGGACTCCGCGGGCAGTTGGCGGCTCGGCGACAGAACAGTCAACCGGATCGGCTTCGGCGCGATGCGCCTGACGGCGAACGCCGACGGCACCCCGAGCGACCGCGACCGGGCGATCAGCGTGCTCCGCCGCGCGGTCGAGCTGGGGGTGAACCACATTGACACCGCCGCGTTCTACTTCTCGTCGCTGCGGTCCGCCAACGAGCTGATCAACCGGGCGCTGGGCCCGTACCCGGACGACCTCGTCATCACCACCAAGGTCGGTCCCGGCAAGGACCCGTCGGGCGACTGGCTGTGGGCCACTCCGGAGCAGCTGCGCGGACAGGTCGAGGAGAATCTGCGCCAACTCGGCCGGGACCACCTCGACGTGGTCAACCTGCGTATCCCGAGACTGCGGACCACCGGCTCGATCGCCGAGCACTTCGGCGCGCTGGCCGAGCTGCGCACCGCGGGGCTCATCCGCCACCTGGGCGTCTCCAACGTCAGGCCCGACCACCTCGCGGAGGCGCGGGCCATCGCGCCGGTGGTCTGTGTGCAGAACCCCTACGGTATCGACGCGCGGCCCGAGGACCATGAGTTCCTCCGCGCCTGCGGCGAACAGGGCATCGCGTTCGTGCCGTTCTTCGCGATCGCCGGAGCCGGGCGGGAGGCGGGCGCGAGCGGTACCGAGAGCGAGGACGTACGCGCCGTCGCGCGGGCGCACGGGGCGAGCGCCGCGCAGGTCAGGCTGGCATGGACGCTCCAGCGCGGGCCGCATGTGCTGGCCATTCCGGGCACCGGTAATCCGGATCACGTGGCCGACAACGTGGCCGCCGGCGCGCTGCGTCTCTCGGCCGACGAGGTGAGCCGTCTCGCATCCCCCCACCAGGCGGGGGAATGAGCGAAAGCCCCTGCCATTACGGGCGTTGTCCGAGGCCAGGGGCGTTGTCAGTGGTGGCTGGCAGTATCGGGACATGACGACGATCGACTGGGATTCCCTCGCCGACTCCTTCGACCAGGAGCCCGATCACGGGCTGCTCGACCCCGACGTCCGCGCCGCCTGGGCCGCCCGGCTGGAGGGCTGGCTGCCCAGGGAGCCCTCCCGGGTGCTCGACCTCGGGTGCGGTACGGGCAGCCTGGCCCTGCTCGCCGCCGAGCAGGGCCATCGGGTGACGGCCGTCGATCTCTCGCCCCGCATGGTGGGTCTGGCCAGGTCCAAGCTGGCGGGTACCGACGCGGAGGTGCTGGTCGGTGACGCGGGGCGGCCGCCGGTGGGGGAGCGGACGTTCGATGTGGTCCTGGCCCGCCATGTGCTGTGGGCGCTGCCCGATCCCGAAGAGACCCTGAGGCACTGGACATCGCTGCTGCGACCGGGCGGCCGGCTGGTGCTGATCGAAGGAGTCTGGTCCGGTACGGGCCTGCCCGCCGCCCGGCTCACCGCCGCCCTGGCCCCGCTCACCGAACGGGTCCACCACGAGCGGCTTTCCGCGGATCCCGCCCTGTGGGGCCGCCCCGTCGACGACGAGCGATACGCGCTGATCGCCCAATTGGCCCCGCCCCGGCGCCATACCGAGGTGGTCGACGTCCATCTGATCCTGCGCAGGGGCGACGAGATCCTGCTCGCCCGCCGCTCCGGCACGGGATACGGGGACGGCCTGCTCAACGGCCCCTCCGGACATGTCGAGAAGGGCGAGGACGTCCGTACGGCCATGATCCGTGAGGCGTACGAGGAGGTCGGCGTCGAGCTGACCCCCGCCGATCTGCGCGTCGCGCTGGTCATGCAGCACCGGGGACCGGCCGGACAGCCCCGGATCGGCTGGTTCTTCGAGGCCGCGTACGGCGCGGGGGGCGAGCCGTTCAACCGCGAGCCGGAGAAGTGTTCCGGCCTCTCCTGGCATCCGCTGTCCGCGCTCCCGGACGATCTGGTCGCCTACTGCCGCGCGGGCCTCGACGCCTACCGCGCCGGCGAACGCTTCGTCATCCACTGGCATGAGGACGACGACCCGATCGCCCACACCCCGGGCACCCCGGACCGGTCGGTCATCCTGCCCGCCACGCACCGGGAGACGCACTCGACGCCGGGACGGTCCGGTGACTGACGATGCCGGCGGCAGGCCGTGGCCAATTCAATCCGGTTTCAGGCTGGTTCACAGGAGCGGCGGGGCGTCGGGGCGGCGGGGGCGTCAGCCCAGGGTGCGGACATGGCGTATCTCCGACGCGCAGATCTCGTAGCCGAACCACCGGTTGACCGCCAGCATCGGGCCGTTGGCCCCGTCGTTCGCGGTGTACGCGTCCAGGAAGCCCGCCCTGCCGGCGCGATGGAGGGAGTCCGTCTTGGCGAGCTTGGCCAGGCCCCGGCCGCGGAAGGCGCGGCGCGTGCCCGTCATCGCGGTCAGATAGCGGGTGGCGCCGTCGGTATGGGCCAAGGTGAACGCGGCGACCTGGCCTGCCACCTCCACCACCGTCGTCAGCTCGCGGTCCAGACACGGCTGGTTCCAGGTGTGGTTCAGCCAGTCGTCGTAGTCGTCCAGGCCCGTGCTGATGTCGCTCGGCTCGTCGGATGTCACCTCCGCGTCCGCCTCGAACAGCGGGCGCGGATCGGCCGCGTAGTCCAGCGCCGTACGCAGCACCACCCCCGTGGGCAGCTCCGCCGGCGGTCCTGGCAGGACGCCCCTCGCCAGATCGAGGCGCTGGAAGTGTGCCAGACGCGTCGGGCGGTAGCCGCGGCGCTCGGCGAAGGCGATGCTGGACGGCTCCTCCAACACCCACGCGTAGACGCTCGTCGCGCCGTGCGCCGCGAGATGTTCCTCGGCGGTACGGAGGATCAGCGACCCGGCGCCACGGCCCCGGCGCTCCGGATGAACCTGCGGGGTGACCGACGCCTGGCCCGGCTCGCTGCTGTCGTACGCGATGCCGACATGCGCAGATCCGATGATCTCCCCCGCCTCCTCGGCGACGAGCAGGCGGTACTTCTTGGCCGGGTTGGCGGTCGCCACATCGAACAGGAGGGATTCCTCGGTCGTGATGAGGAATGGAACGCAGGCGCGTCGCAGCCGGACGACGGCCTCGGCGTCCCCGGGGCGGAAATCACGGACGGTCACATTCATGGAGCGCGACACTACGGGCGCGCCTCCTCGGTCCGCCTCTCCTTTTCCCGTCGCGTTCCGGCCACCCCTGCCGTGTACCGCCCGGTGGCGGTGGGTCGTGGGGGAGAATCGGTCCGTGACCTTGAAGATCGTGATCGACCCGGCTGCCACGACCCCACCGTACGAACAACTGCGTGCCCAAATCTCCGGGAAGGCGCGGTCCGGCGCGCTGCCCGTCGGGTACAGACTCCCGACCGTACGGGGGCTCGCCGAGGAGCTGGGGCTGGCCGCCAACACCGTCGCCAAGGCATATCGCGCGCTGGAGACCGACGGGGTGATCGAGACCCGGGGCAGAAACGGTACGTTCGTCGCCGCCGCGGGGGAGGCCGCCGAGCGTGAGACCGCGGTGGCGGCACGGGCCTACGCGGAGCGCGCCCAGCGACTGGGGCTCGGCCGGGCCGCCGCGCTCGCCGCGGTGGAGGAAGCGGTACGGGCCGTCTACGCCAAGTGAGCCGTCCACGTCGAGTGAGCCGTACACGCCAAGTGACCGGAAGTGGTACGGGCGACCGCCGGACAACGGGTGCGGGACGCGGGCGTCAGAGGTAGAGGCCCGCGTCCTCGCCCGTGTGCTGGGCCGGGACCGACGCCGGGCCGGTGCCCCGGCGCAGCGCGTACAGCTCCGCCAGCGTCGCCCCCTCGCGGCCGACCGCCGTCTCCCAGTCCCCGTCCTCCCTGCTCAGCCAGGACAGCGCCTCCGAACGGGTCAGCGAGCCGACCTCGATCCTTGCCAGACAGCGGCCGGGCCGGACCACGGCCGGATGCAGCCGCTCCAGATCCTCGTTGGTCGTCACGCCCACCAGGACGTTCCTGCCCTGGCCGAGCAGTCCGTCGGTGAGGTTCAGCAGCCGCGAAAGCGCCTGGCCCGCCGTGTGCTTGGCCTCGCCGCGGATCAGTTCGTCGCAGTCCTCCAGGAGCAGCAGCCGCCAGCGGCCCTTCGCCGAGCCGTCGTCCTCCCCGATCGCGATGTCCATCAGATAGCCGACATCGTTGAACAGCCGCTCGGGGTCGAGGACACAGTCCACCTGGCACCAGTCGCGCCACGAACGGGCCAGCGTGCGCAGCGCGGAGGTCTTGCCGGTGCCCGGCGGGCCGTGCAGCAGGAGCAGCCGGCCCGCGATGTCGTCCGGGGTCACCTTCATCAGCCGGTCCATCGCGTCGGCGACCGGCGCGGTGTAGTTGGGCCTCACCTCGTCCCACGTACCCGCCGCGATCTGCCGGGTGGTGCGGTGCGGGCCGCGGCGCGGCGAGACGTACCAGAAGCCCATGGTCACGTTCTCGGGCTGCGGTTCCGGCTCGTCCTGCGCGCCGTCCGTCACCTGGTGGTGGATCTTCTCGGCCAGTTCGGAGCTGACCGCCGTCACCGTGACATCCGCGCCGCGGTTCCAACGGGACACCAGCAGCGTCCAGCCGGCGCCCTCGGCGAGCGTCGCGCTGCGGTCGTCGTCGCGGGCGGAGCGCAGCACGATCGCGTCCGGTGGCAGCAGGGTCACACCCGTTCTGACCCGGTCGATCGTGGAGCTGTGGGAGTACGGCTGCTCGCCCGTGGCGAAGCGGCCGAGGAACAGCGCGTCGACCACATCCGAGGGCGAGTCGCTGTCGTCGACGTTGAGCCGGATCGGCAGGGCGTCCTGAGGCTTGGCAGACATGTCGCCCATGATCCGGCACAGGAGCGGCCGATGCACGGTGTTTTGCCCTGTGGCGGCTGCTTGTGGCCGAAGGTTCCGGGGCCGGTCCCCACGGGCCCCGGCCCCGCCCCTACCCGTACCTGTGGCTGTATCCGTCACCTGAGGCCGGCCGCGAGCCCGCGGCTCACCTCCCGCGCGATCGGCCCCGCCCGCCGGGCGCGGCGCACCACGGCGTACCCCTTGGTCAGCACCCGGTCCCCGGCGAACGAGCGGCCGACCGACCTCCCCTCCACCAGCCGCCCGAACTCCTCGATGCCCGTGGCGCGGCGCACCGTCACCCGCGTCAGGGCGTACGGGCCCTGGCCGCGGCGGGCGAGCGCGTTTCCCACGGCGAGCGACTGCGTGAACCCCGCCGCGCGGACCGTACGCCGTACGCGCCGGCTGGAGTAGCCGTACGGATAGGCGAAGGAGTCGGGCGGGGCGCCCAGCTCCGTCGCGATGATCTCCCGGCAGCGCCGGGTCTCGAACCCGAGCCGCCGGTCATCGAGCTGGTCCAGCTGCGGATGGGTGTGGCTGTGGCCGCCGATCTCCGTACCGGCGGCGGCCAGTTCGCGCACCTGGTCCCAGTCGAGCATGGTGTCCGGGGCGCCGCCCTCGTCGTACGGCCCGCGCAGCCACCCCGTCGAGACGAACAGCGTGGCGGGGAAGGCGTACCGGGCGAGAGCGGGGAGCGCGTGCCGGTGCACGCCCTCGTACCCGTCGTCGAAGGTGATCAGTACGGGCCGCTCCGGCAGCGGCGCGCCCGTGCGCCAGGCACCGGCGAGCCGCGCCGTGGTGACGGGCGTGAACCCGCGCGTGTGGAGCAACTCCATCTGTTCCGCGAACGCCTCGGGCGAGACGGACAGCGCGTACGTGGCGGCCGGGGGCCGGTGCCCGACGGCGTGGTACATGAGGATCGGTACGGCGGTGCCCGTCTCGCCCCCGCTCACGCGACCGCCCCCCGGGGGCCGGTGCGCGGCACCGCGGCCCTCTCCACCGGACCCGGCTCCACCCGACCCGGCTCCACTCGTCCCGGTTCCACCCGACCCGGCTCCACTCGTCCCGGCTTGACCGGACCGGTCTCGATCGGGCCGGAGGAGAAGGTGACGCCCCCGCCCCGGCTGCGGAACAGGCCCACCAGATAGCCGGCGGTCGTCATCGTCACTCCCGCGACGATCGCGCCGGCGCGGCCGAGACCGCCGGGCCGCCCCCGTAACGCGTCGCGCACGCCGCGCACGACACCCGCCGGAAGCACGCGGGTGGTGTAGCGGCGCTCGGACGCGAGCCCCTTCTCCACCCCCACGCTTCTGGCGACCAGCGCCTTCGACAGCCCCTCGGCGTAGGTACGCGTACGGAAGTAGCCGAGCCGGGTGCGGACCGCCGGCACCTTGTGGTGAATGACCGACCGGTCGTCGATCAGGATCACCGCGCCCGGTACGGCCGTGGTGAGCCGGATGCACAGCTCCGTCTCCTCACAGCCCAGCGGACGTTTGTCGCCGTCGCGTCCGATTCCCGTCGCGAACCCCCCGGCGGAATCGAACGCGGTACGCCGGAAGGAGGCGTTCCCGCCGAGCACATTGCGTACCCGCGCCGTGCCGTGCGGCAGTCCGCGGTACGTACAGCCGACCACCCAGTCGAACTCCTCGGGGAACCACCGCGGCCTGCTCCCCGAGGCCCAGACCGGTATCGTCCGCCCGCCGACCGCCAGCACGCGCGGATTGTCGTACGCCTCGTCGAAGAAGCGCAGCCAGTCCCGCTCGGCGACGGCGTCGTCGTCGAGGAACGCGACCAGTTCACCGCGGGCGGCGGCGATGCCGGTGTTGCGGCCCGCGGAGAGGCCGCGCGGGCCCGCGTTGGCGAGCACCCGTACTTCCCCGCGCGCCGCGTGCTCCCGGTACTCCCGGCCGAGCCGCGCCAGGAGAGCCGTGTTGTGGTCGACCACGAGAAGCGTTTCCAGGGCAGGCAGTGACTGATGCCGTACCGAGTCGACGGCCGCGAGGATGTCGTCCCAGCGGTCCTCGGTATAGACGCAGATCACCACGGAGAACGGGCGCCAATGGCGAGGGCGGGGGCGATCGCGGTGGTGGGGACGATCGCGGTGATGGGGGCGGGTCATAACACCTCACCCCGGGGCATCGTGGGTGCCACGGGGACGACAGGGACGGCCGGGATGGTGAACCGGAGCCCGGCCGGACGGCGGCGGACCGCCCGGACGGACCGGACCGACCGGGGGACGCGTCTCTCGCGCAGTATCACCCGCAGCACCCGCAGTCCGTCGCGAACGGCTCTCAGATTGCTGACGCCATGGATCCGGTCGTACTCATGGCTCGGTATCTCCTGCACCCTCAGCCCGGCCTTCACCACCCGGATGTTCATCAGGGTCTCGACCTCGAACCCGGTGCAGTCCAGCGTTATCTCGTCCAGGCAGTGGCGCCAGAAGGCGTTGTAGCCGTAGCAGAGATCGGTGTACCGGGCGCCGAACTTGGCGTTGACGACGGCGCACAGCACCCTGTTGCCGAGCTTGCGGATCGGCGTCATGTCGTCCGTACCACCGCCGTTGGCGAACCGTGAGCCCTTCGCGAAGTCGGCGCCTGAGACCAGGGCCGACACATAGGAGACGATCTCCTGCCCGTCGGCGGAGCCGTCCGCGTCGACCATCACGATGATGTCGCCGGTGCAGGCGGCGAAGCCGCTGATCAGGGCGTCGCCCTTGCCCTTGCCGCGCTGTTCCACGACCTTCACGTCCGGCCGGAGCGCACGGGCGACCCGGACGGTGTCATCGGTCGAATCGCCGTCGACGAGCACGACTTCATGGATCCAGTCGGGCAGGGACCTGAAGACGTACGGAAGGTTCTCCGCCTCGTTCATCGCGGGTATCACGATGCTCACGGGCGGGGCGATCGCCAGATGAGAGGAGACCGGCCGATAAGGCCGCTCGCTCACCTTGCCCACCGAACTGACGGAACTGACGGAACTGACGGAACTGACGGAACTGACCGAACTCACGATGACTAACGGGTCTTCGCCCGACGATTCCGGGCGCAGAAAAGCGCTCACTTGTCTCTTTCCCTCTCGTCCGGTGGACCGCCCGCCCCCGGGCGGTCCGGCTGTGTTTCCGGTTCGAAAGGGGGGTTCTCACCCCGCCATGACGGCATGGATCGTAGAACTCCCGCTGGACGGGTGAGCGTTGGAACGTGTCGCGCGGCATGCGACTTGGCACCGCACGCGGTCACCGAGTGCGGCCACCCCCCTACCGCGACCCGCCCCGGAACCCAACGCGGCGCTTGAGCCCTCCCCTTGAGCCACGCGTGCGATGGGCCGATGCGGGTGGATGTAAGACGGTATTGATGGTTGGGACCTTATGGCAAGACCTCGAACCTCGGCACGGTTTTCGCTTCTTTGGCCGTACATCGCCGGTCGCATCCGTAACCTCCCTGATCGGATCTATTCGAACAGGGGCGAATCATGTGCTTCTGACGCTCCGGCTGGGAAGCCTCTCGGAATGTTCTTGGCATGGACACTTCCAGGGAAGTGAACTGCCTGGTAACAAAGTTGAGGCAGCAATCCTGCTAGGAGAGGTCTTATGAAACTGTCCCGCATCACAGCGTTCTCGTCCTCGCTCCTTCTTGGCGCCGTGCTCGCTCTCACCGGAGCCGCCACGGCCCAGGCCGCGGACTCGGCGGCAGCCGTCGACTATGTGGCGCTCGGCGACTCGTACTCGTCGGGCGTCGGATCCGGCAGCTACGACAGCGCGAGCGGCAGCTGCAAACGCACCCCCAAGGCGTTCCCCGCGCTCTGGGCGGCCGCGAACGCACCCGCCTCGTTCGCGTTCACCGCTTGTTCCGGTGCCCGTACGGGTGATGTGACCGCCAATCAGCTGGGCCCGCTCAACTCGGGAACGGATCTCGTCAGCATCAGCATCGGCGGGAACGACGCCGGCTTCGCCGATGTGATGACCACCTGCGTGCTCCAGTCGGAGGCGACCTGCCTCAGCCGGGTCGCACAGGCGCGCGCCTTCGTCGACAGCACCCTGCCCGGAAACCTCAACTCGGTGTACACGGCGATCAGATCCAAGGCGCCGTCGGCCCGGGTGGTCGTCCTCGGCTATCCGCGCTTCTACCAGCTCAACGGCACCTGTGCCACGGGGCTGAGCGAGGCGGAGCGGGCCGCGATCAACGGCGCCTCCGACTATCTCAACGCGGCGACCGCCAAGCGGGCGGCCGACTACGGCTTCACCTTCGCCGATGTCGCCGGGGCCTTCACCGGGCATGAGATCTGCTCCGGCTCGGCGTGGCTGCACAGCGTGAACTGGCTCAACATCGGCGAGTCGTACCACCCCACCGCCGCTGGTCAGTCGGGCGGCTATCTGCCGGTGTTCCGCTCGGCGGCGTGACGGGCGCGACAGGCGTGACGGTGTGACGGGCGTGACGGTGTGACGGGCGCGTCGGTCGGTGGCGACCTGATGCCATGACGACCTGATGCCGTGACGATGGCGGGGCCGGTGACCGGGGCCTGGTGAGACCCGGATCCGGCCCCGCCGCACGTATCGGTCCCGGATGCGGCGAAGTGTCCAACTCGCCCTGAAATAAGATGGATCGAGCGGTGGCTGTCGCTACTCGTACGGGTGTGGTCAATCGCAAAGGCGGTATACACGGGTGTCCGGGTGGGGCGATAGGGTTAACCTGCCCGGGCCGGGTGCCCTCGTACGGGTGGGGAGTGAAATGGAACAGATAACGGTGCACAGCAGGGCGCGAGTCCCTGCGATCACGTGCGGGAGCAGCGCGTCCAGTTCGCGCCTCGACCGCCATCTCTCGGTGCTCGGCGGTCCCGCCGTGCCCCAGCGGGAGGCGGCCGAGGCGACGCTGCTGATGCGCGAGCTGACATCGCGTGATGCCTCGGAGACACATGGAAGCAAGGGCGCGCGCGTCTCGCTCTTCGCTCCGCTGCGGCGGCTGCGCCGCTCGCTGTTCGGCAGCCGCCGCTGATCCTCGCGGCTCCACGGCGTCGACGCGCCGCACCGTGAGCGCGTGACCGCCTCACGGAGTTACCGCGTTCCCGACGTGTCCGAGCCTGCCCGAGCATTCCCGAACGTGCTCGGGTGATCACGCCGCCCGGCGCAGCGCTGCACTCCACTCGTCCGTCATCCCCAACGGCCCGCAGCGGTGCGCCGGAGCGTTCGCCCGGCGCGTGACCTCTCCTCAAGCGGCGGCCCCGGCCGGTGAATTCACTCCCCGACACCGGTCCGGGCCGGCCGCCCAGGCACCCTTCTCCCTCTGCTCCCCCCGCTCCCTCAGCGGCGCGTCCGGCGACTCGCCGCCCTTACGCGTCGCTTCCGGCGTACCGCCGGACCGCGAGCGGTACGAACAGGGCGAGCAGCAGCAGCGACCACAGCAGCGATCCGGCCACCGGATGCGCCACCGGCCAGGCGGCGTCCGCGGCCGGCGCGGCATTGCCGCAGAGATCGCGGACGGCCGCGGCGAGCGCGCTGATCGGGTTCCACTCCGCGATCACGCGCAGCCAGCCGGGCAGCCCCTCGGCCGGGATGTACGCGTTGGAGAGCAGTGGCAGGATGAATGTCGCCGCGCCGAGCTGACCGGCCGCTTCCTCATTTCGGATGAGCAGCCCGAGATACGTACCGACCCAGTTGGCCGCGAACCGGAAGAGCAGCAGCAGCCCGAGGGCGCCGAGCGCGCCGGGTACACCGCCGTCGATCCGCCACCCCACCGCGAGCCCCACCAGCAGCAGCGGCACCATCCCCACGGCCGTGGTCAGCAGATCCGCCGCGGTCTGCCCCAGCGGTACGGCGACCCTGCTCATCGGCAGCGTCAGAAACCGGTCCATGACCCCGCGCTGCACGTCCTGCGACGCCTGGAACATCCCGGTCATGATGCCGCCCGCGGCCGTCGCGGCGAGCAGCCCCGGCACGAGATACGCGCGGTACTGCTCACCCGGCATCGCCAGCGCGCTGCCGAAGACATAGCCGAAGAACAGCAGCATGTTGATGGGCATGGCCTGGGTGAGGATCACCACGCCCGGCGCGTGCCTGATCCGCTGGAGGTGCCGTCCGAGGACGGCACCGCTGTCGTACGCGATCGCGTTCACGCGGCGTGCTCCTTGTCGTATCGCCCGTCGTGCCTATGCGGGGCGCCGGGGTCCGTACGGTCGGTCAGTCGCAGGAAGACCTCGTCGAGGGTCGGCGGACGCAGACTCGCGTCGGCCACCGGCACCCCCGCCGTGTCCAGCTCCCGCACCAGCCGGGGCAGGGTCAGCGAAGGGTCCTTCGCCACGGCCCCCGCGGTACGGCGTTCCCGGTCGAGCGCGGGTTCGGCGCCGGTCAGTTGGTCGAGTACGGCCGCCGCCGCGAGGATCGCCATCTCCGCCGCGGCCCGCGTGGGCTGCTCGGCGAGGACGACCTCCGCGTACGAGCCGATGCGTGCCTTGAGTTCGGCCGGGGTGCCGCGGTGGGCGGCCCGGCCCCGGTCGATCAGCACGATGTCGTCGGCCAGCCGGTCGGCCTCCTCCAGATACTGCGTGGTCAGCAGGATCGTGGAGCCCCGCTCGGCGAGTTCGCGTACGGCCCGCCAGATCTGGTCGCGGCTGTGCGGGTCCAGTCCGGTGGTCGGCTCGTCGAGGAACAGCACCTGGGGCCGGGTCAGCAGGCTGGCGGCCAGATCGAGCCGCCGCCGCATTCCGCCGGAGTAGGTCCGTGCGGCCCGGTCCGCCGCGTCCGTCAGCTCGAAGCGTTCCAGGAGCTCATCGGCGCGGGCCCGGCCCGCCGGGCCCCTGATCCGGAGCAGCTTGGCGAAGAGCCGAAGGTTCTCCCGGCCCGTCAGCTCGCCGTCGACGGAGGCGTACTGACCGGCGACCCCGATCGACCGGCGTACCGCGCGCGGATCGGCGAGGACGTCATGCCCGGCGACCAGGGCGGTGCCCGCGTCGGGGGTGGTGAGGGTGGTCAGGATCCGTACGGCGGTGGTCTTGCCCGCGCCGTTCGGCCCGAGCACCCCGCAGACCGTGCCCTCCGCGACGGCCAGGTCCAGGCCGCGAAGGGCGTGCACATCGGCGCCGTAGCGCTTCTCCAGACCTTCACTAAGTACAGCGTACGTAGTTGTCATGGGTCCACCGTAGCGCACTACGTACGTTGTACGTAACTAAGATGGTGGACGAGGTGATGATCGATGGCGGGGCGGCCTGCTGAACCCGAAGTGATCTGGGCACGTCCGGAGCGGTCAGGACGCGGTCCCAAACCGGCGTTCCGCCGCGCCGATATCGCGGCGGCGGCCTGCCGTATCGCCGACGAGGGCGGCCTCGACGCCGTGACCATGCGCCATGTCGCCGCCGAACTGGGCTGCGGCACGATGTCGCTGTACAACTACGTGCCGCGCAAGGAGGATCTGTACGAGCTGATGGTCGACCGGGTCTCCGGCGAGTACGACCTGCCCGAGAAGCCGAGCGGGGACTGGCGGGCCGATCTGACCAGCCTCGCGCACCGGGCCCGCGCGATCATGCACGTACATCCGTGGATGGCGCGGCTGATGTCGGCCGTCTACGGATTCAGCCCGAACACGATGCGGTACCTCGAATACAGCCTGAGCTGTCTGGACGCCATCGACGCGCCCTACGGCGAGAAGATGGAGCTGGTGGCGATGGTCAACGGCGTCGTGACCACGTATGTCGCCAATGAGCTCCAGACGGCGGAGCGCACCAAGTCCCTGCCCTGGTCGGCGGAGCAGGAGCACACCGTACGTATGGCCTACCTGGGGCGGGAGATCGCGTCCGGCCGCTATCCACGGCTGGCGGCGGCGTTCGCGGAGGATTCGGGGCCGATCGACATGGAGGCCGTCTTCGACCGGGCGCTCGCACGGGTCCTGGACGCCTTCGACACCCGGCGGCCGGGGCCCTCCTGAAGCCGGCCGCACTCGGTCAGATCAGCGCGAACTGGCCTTCCGGTCCCTCCTCGTGATGGTCCAGTACGGAGGCAGGCCGCCGGGCCGCCGCCGGGACCGGCAGAACGCCCGCGGCGCGCAGCTCCGCCGTACTGATCCCCGGACCGTCGCCGGGCAACTCCGCCTGGAGCGGCCGGAGTTCCGCCAGCAGCGCCAGGACCGTGATCAGCTCAAGCAGCTCCGAGGTCCACTCCCGCGGCCACTCCGACGGGCGGATCGCCGCCAGTGTGCCCGGCTCGGGGCGGGCCGTACGGCGCTCGAACCACAGCTCCAGCGTCCGCACGCCGCCCACCGTGAACTCCCAGGCACCGGCCGGTACGGGGGAGATACGGCCCGAGCCGAGCCGAAGCACCTCGTCCCCCGGGTCGTAGTCGATCGCCTCCGGCCGGGCCGGAACGGCGGCCCGTACATAGGGACGGCGGCCACCGGGCAGCCGGGGCCGCTCACCGCCGTGCGCCCCGCGCAGCTGGATCCGGATCATCCGCCGCCCCAGCTCGACGCCGGAGGCCCAGACGGCGGGGTCGGCGGTCAGCGGCACCGCGCAGCCGGCCGGGGTGCCCACGGCGACCGCCACGGCCCAGGCGAGCAGTTCCCCGGCGGTGACCTCATGGCCGTACCGCGCGGCCAGCAGGGCGGTCAGCCCGGGGGTCAGATTGGGCTCCACGCCGCCGGGGCGGCGGTAGAGCGGCCGGATCCCGCCCGGCCGCCCGGCCGGGGAACGGCCGTCCGGGAGCACCGCGCCGACCAGTAGCGCGGGCCCGGCGGCCCCCGGTACGAAGCCCTGCTCCACGGCGAAGATCTGATGGTCGTCGGCGACCCGCCACAGCTCGGGGCGGGCCGCGTCGATCAGCCGGTGGTCCGGGATCAGCCACTGCTCGTCGAACGGCCCGTGCAGCACCCGTACCGGCTCGGGGCAGCGCCCCGACTCCCGCGCGAACCGCCCGGTGCCGGTGGCCCGGCCCGGCAGAGCGGCGACCGCGCTGTACGGCGTACGCGCCCGGGTTGGCCCGAACAGCGCCTCGCGCTCGGCGCCCTCGGCCCGTACGAGCCGGTCCCAGCGGGCGGTGAGGGAGGGCCGGTCGGGCGCGAGGATCCACTCCCTGCCGAACCGCAGCGGGGGCGTCGACCACGGCATGAGATCGCTGAGCAGCGGACTCTCGCCCGCCGCCCCGGACCGCGTCGCCATCATGCGGACCGTCCCTCCCGTCGGTCTCTGCGCCCTCGGCGGCATGCTATCGGCCACCGCGCACGGGCCGCCGGGGCGGTTTGTCCTCCGAAGACAGTTCCTGACCCGGGCAGACAGTCCCTAACCCATGAGGTCCGCCTCCACCGTGACCGAGAAGGAGAACCGGTCCCCCCGGTAGTGGATCCGCGCCACATCCGCGACCCGGCCGCTCTCGTCGTACGTCACCCCCGTGTAGTGCAGGATCGGGCTCAGCAGCGGCACCCGCAGCAACTCGGCCGTGACCGGGTCCGCGAGCCGGGCCTCCACCGTGTCCGTGATCCGGCTGATCCGGATCCCGACGATGTCGCGCAGCACCTTCGTCATCGGCCAGCGCTCCAGATCGGTCACCTCGATGCCGGCCGCGACATCCGGACGGACCGCGTTCTCCGCCCAGTTGACGGGCTCGCCGCTCTCGCCGTCGCAGCGCAGCCGGCGGTAGGTGACCACCTCGTCCGCCCCGGGGAAGTACTCCGCGAGTTCGCCGGGCACCGGGGCCGGGCCATGGCCGAGGAGCGTGGTCAGCTCACCGGACTGCTGGGCCACGATCGCGTCGATCGAGCCGAGCAGCCGGCGCGGGGCGCCGCGCCGGGCGCCCGGTTCGATGAAGGTGCCGCGCCGCCGGTGCCGGCTGATCAGGCCCTCCGTCTCCAGCTCCTTGAGCGCCTGACGCATCGTCAGCACACTGACGCCGTAGTGCGAGGCAAGCCGCTCCTCGGTCGGCAGCCGAAGCGGATCGTGCGGCCGGCGCCCCAGTATCGAGGCGCGCAGCGACTGGGAGACCTGATACCAGAGCGGAAGCTTGCGGTTCAGGATCAGAGAGTCCGGGGCGAAGGAGGTCACCGGCGACTCCCCGGCTGTGGCGACTCCAAAACCGACTCCAAAACGGTGGCACCTCCACGACTGTGTGTCCGACTGTGTGTCCGACTGAGTGTCCGAAACTCCGGGTCATGGCCTGAAGTGGCGCTCCAGACCCTGCCATACGTTGTCGTAGCCGCGCTGAAGATGGCCGGCACCCGCCGCCTGCGCGGTCGCCGTCACCGGCCAGCGGGTCTCGAACATGAAGGCCAGGCCGTCGTCGATCTTCTGCGGCTTGAGCTCGGCGGCGCTCGCCCGGTCGAAGGTCTCCCGGTCGGGGCCGTGCGCGGACATCATGTTGTGCAGCGAGCCGCCGCCGGGGACGAAGCCTCCCTTGCCCGCCGTCTTGGCGTCGTACGCGCCCTCGATCAGGCCCATGTACTCGCTCATCACATTGCGGTGGAAGTACGGCGGCCGGAACGTGTCCTCGCCGACCAGCCAGCGCGGCGCGAAGACGACGAAGTCGACTCCGGCGAGGCCCGGGGTCTCGGACGGGGAGGTCAGCACCGTGAAGATCGACGGATCGGGGTGGTCGTAGCTGATGGTCCCGATGACATTGAAGCGGCGCAGATCGTAGACGTACGGCACATGATTGCCGTGCCAGGCCACGACATCGAGCGGGGAGTGGTCATAGGTGGCGGCCCAGAGATTGCCGCAGAACTTGTTGACCACCTGGGTCGGCCGCTCGATGTCCTCGTACGCGGCGACCGGCGCGCGGAAGTCACGCGCGTTGGCCAGACCGTTGGCGCCGATCGGCCCGAGGTCGGGCAGGACGAACGGCCGGCCGTGGTTCTCGCACACATAGCCGCGTGCCGTCTCGTCCAGCGGCTCGACCCGGAAGCGCGTCCCGCGCGGGATCAGCGCCACCTCGCCCGGCTGGGCCGCGAGCAGGCCCAGCTCCGTACGGATCAGCAGACCGCCCTGTTCGGGAACGATCAGCAGCTCGCCGTCCGCGTCGCTGAACACCCGGTCCGTCATGGGGGAGTTGGCGTAGTAGAGATGAATCGACATCCCTGTGCGCTGCGCCGCGTCTCCATTGCCGCCCAGCGTCCACAGACCGGCCAGGAAATCCGTGCCGGGGGCGGGCTCGGGCAGCGGGTCCCAGCGCAGCCGGTTGGGGTCGGGCACGGTCTCGGTGAACGGGGCGCCACGCACCGAGCCGTTGTCGATACGTACGAACGGCGGATGCGCGGCCGACGGCCGGATCCGGTACAGCCAGGACCGCCGGTTGTGCGCGCGGGGCTCGGTGAACGCGCTGCCGCTCAGCTGCTCCGCGTAGAGACCGAGCGGCGCGCGCTGGGGCGCGTTGCGGCCGATCGGCAGCGCCCCCGGCACGGCCTCGGAGCTGTGTTCATTGCCGAAGCCGAAGGAGTGGTCCAGATCCCCGGCCGTCTTCCGCGCCCGCTCGATGTCGTTCGTCATCGGTATCCGCTCCTCGATCAAGGAATCCCGGAAGGCTAATCCTATGGACAACCGTAGGATTAGTGGTGCGCCACGTCAACGGGGCCGAGCGGCATCATGGATCCCGTGTCACGCGACCGTACGCATACGAAGCCCGATGCCGAGCCCCGCGCCGGCGCCGAACCCGAGCCCGAGCCCGACTCCGCCCCCGACGCCGATATCGGGGCGGACCCGGAGGCCGACGAAGAATCCGAGGTCGGAGGGCTCCGCACCGTGCCTGTGCAGCAGCGCAGCACGGAGCGGCTGGCCCGGATCCTCGACGCCTGCGGGGCGCTCCTCGACGAGACCGGGTACGAGCAGCTGTCCACCCGGGCCGTCGCCGCCCGCGCGGGCGTTCCCATCGGCTCGGTCTACCGCTTCTTCGTCAACAAACGGGCCATGGCGGACGCACTCGGAAGGCGCAATCTGGACGGCTATACCGAGGGCATCGCGGACCGGCTCGCGACACTCGACCCGAACGACTGGCGGGGTGCCATCGACGCCGTACTGGACGAGTACCTCTCCATGAAGCGCACCGTGCCCGGCTTCTCGCTCGTGGACTTCGGCGCCCAACTCCCGCTGGGCACCCGGCCCCAGCCCCTCGACCGTATCCCCGTCGACCCGGCGACCGACCCCAACCACCGGGTCGCCAGACGCCTCGCCGGGCTGCTCTCCAGCCATCTCGGCCGGGCGCCCGACCCGGCTCTGCACCGCACGGTCCTGGTCGCCGTCGAGGCCGCCGACGCGCTGCTCCAGCTGGCGTTCCGTACGGATCCGGCCGGTGATCCCTGGATCGTGGGGGAGACGAGGAAGCTGCTGCGCGCCTATCTCGCCAGGACATTCGACTGACGCACGCCGACCGACGCACGCCGACCGGCGCGTGTGGTCCGGCGCGTGTGGTCCGGCCGCCCGTCAGGTCGAAGGCGTGGGCGAACTCAGTCGAAGGCGCGGACGAACTCAATGGATTCGCCGTCGAGCCGTCGCCGGCCACCCCGCTCCGCCGGCTCGCCCCTACCATCCCCGCCGTGACCTGGGCTTTTGCTCGTATTGCTCGCATGTCAACATCTTGTTAACGGCTGGAGGCCGGCTCTAACGTCATCCGGACCGCCGCCCCCGGCGGGAGTTCAAGGGTGAACGTGAGGGGCCTCCACATGCTGACCATCCTCGGCTTCGTCATGATCGCCACCTTCCTGGTGCTGATCATGATGAAGAAGATGTCGCCGATCGCGGCGCTGGTGCTCATTCCAGCACTCTTCTGTGTCCTCGTAGGGCAGGGCGGACAGCTGGGTGACTACGTCATCAAGGGCGTCGGCGACCTCGCGCCCACCGCCGCCATGCTGATGTTCGCCATCGTCTACTTCGGCGTGATGATCGACGTCGGGCTCTTCGATCCGATCGTCCGGGGCATCCTGCGCTTCTGCAAGGCCGATCCGATGCGGATCGTCGTCGGTACGGCCGTGCTCGCCGCGATCGTCTCGCTGGACGGCGACGGCTCCACCACCTTCATGATCACCGTCTCCGCGATGTATCCGCTCTACAAGCGGCTCGGGATGAGCCGGATCGTGATGACCGGTGTCGCCGCCACCGCGAACGGCGTGATGAACACCCTGCCCTGGGGCGGTCCGACGGCCCGTGCGGCGACCGCGCTCAAGGTCGACGCCGGCGATGTGTTCGTCCCGATGATCCCGGCGCTCGGCGTCGGACTGCTCGCCGTGTTCTTCCTCGCCTATGTGCTGGGCCTCCGGGAGCGCAAGCGACTGGGCGTCCTCACCCTCGACGAGGCGCTGGAGAACGGGACCACGAGCGAGACCGTACTGATCAAGGCCGGAGGCGGTACGAGCACGACGGCCGTCGGCGGCGGCTCCGGACAGGGCGGCTCCGGCAAGGGCGGCGGTACTACCGGTACGAGCCATGCCACCGGCGGCAGCGGCACCGACGCCACCGACAACGACGAGACGTCCGACGACGACGGCTTCCAGGGGCTCGACCCCCACCGCGCGACCCTGCGCCCCCGCCTCTACTGGTTCAACGCCGGGCTGACGGTCGCCCTCCTCACCGCGATGATCATGGAACTGATGCCGATCCCGGTCCTCTTCCTCCTCGGCGCGGCCCTCGCCCTCACCGTCAACTACCCCAACATGGCCGAGCAGAAGGCCCGGATCGCGGCCCACGCCGACAACGTTCTGAACGTCTCGGGTATGGTCTTCGCCGCCGCCGTCTTCACCGGCGTCCTCACCGGCACCGGTATGGTCAAGCACATGGCCGACTGGCTCGTCGGCGCCATTCCGGACGGCATGGGTCCGCACATGGCCATCGTCACCGGCGTGCTGAGCCTGCCGCTCACCTACTTCATGTCCAATGACGGTTTCTACTTCGGAGTCCTGCCCGTGCTCGCAGAGGCCGGCGCCGCCCATGGCGTCTCCCCGCTGGAGATAGCCCGCGCCTCCCTCGTCGGCCAGCCGCTGCACATGTCGAGCCCGCTCGTGCCCGCCGTCTATGTCCTCGTCGGCATGGCCAAGGTCGAGTTCGGCGACCACACCAAGTTCACGGTCAAGTGGGCCGCGCTCACCTCGCTGGTGGTGCTCGCCGCCGGGATCCTCTTCGGAATCATCTGATGGTCCGCGCTCCGGCCCCGGTCGGGGCGCCCGGTGGGAGAGGCTGGCTCCTCCGTCTGGTCATCGCCTTCGGCTTCGCGCAGGGCGCGGTGTCGATGGCGCGGCCCGCGGTCTCCTACCGGGCGCTCTCCGTGGGCGCGGACGAGCGCGCGATCGGTGTGATCACGGCGGTCTACGCGCTGCTGCCGCTCTTCGTCGCCGTACCGCTCGGCCGCAGGACCGACCACGGACGGTGCGCCCCTCTGCTGGTGGCCGGGGTGGTTCTCATCTCGGCCGGCTGCGCGCTCAGCGGTACGTCGGGCTCCCTGCCCGAACTGGCAGCCTGGAGCGGGGTGATGGGCCTCGGCCATCTCTGCTTCGTCATCGGCGCCCAGTCGATCGTCGCCCGCCGCAGCGCCCCGGACGAACAGGACCGCAACTTCGGCCACTTCACCATCGGCGCCTCCCTCGGGCAGCTGGCGGGACCGGTCGCCGCCGGGCTGCTGGTCTCCGGCCAGGGCGGCGAGATGGCCCGTACGAGCGCACTCGCGCTGCTCGTCTCGGCCGCCGCCGCGGCGGTCTCCTTCACCTCTCTGTGGCGGATAGAGGCGCGTACGGCCCGCGGCGCCACCGCCACTCGGCGCTCCGCCAGGGTCCCCGTCCACCGCATCCTGCGGACCAGGGGCGTACCGGCGGGCATCTTCATCAGCCTGGCCGTGCTCTCCGCGACCGATGTCCTCACCGCCTACCTTCCGGTCATCGGCGAGGAGCGGGGGATCACGCCCACCGTGATCGGTCTGCTGCTCAGCCTGCGCGCCGCGGCCACCATCGCCTGCCGGCTCGTGATGACCCCGATGATCCGGTGGCTCGGCCGTACGGTCCTGCTCACCGTCACCTGTCTGCTCGGCGGCCTGCTGTGCGCGGGCATCGCCCTGCCCGTACCGGTGTGGGGGCTCGCCCTGATGCTCGCGGCACTCGGGTTCTGTCTGGGCGTCGGCCAGCCGCTGTCGATGACGACCGTCGTACGGGCCGCCCCCGACGAGGCCCGCTCCACCGCCCTCGCGCTACGGCTCACCGGCAACCGGCTCGGACAGGTCGCCGCCCCGGCCACCGCCGGTCTGATCGCGGGGGTCGCGGGCACGGCCGCGCCGTTCGTGATGCTCGGCGCGCTGCTGGTGGGCGCGGCCGGACTCGGCCTGCGCAAGTCGGGCGGGACGCCCCCCGCCGTCCCACCGCCCGGTACCGGTAACAGCACCGGTACCGGCGCGGGCGCCGAGGTGGGGCGCCGCCCATCGGCACGCGACGCCGCCCCACCTGTCCGCGCGGCCTCCAAGTCCCCCAAGGTCACTGAACCTTCGCACGAGTCATTCCCTGACAGCGCGTAGTCGGCTAACTTCAGGCGTCCCAACCGCTCCACCTTTCTTCTTCCCGGGCGGAACAATTCATGACTCGCGCCATCTCTCTGCACAGCGTCAGCAAGGTGTACGGACGCTCCACCCGCGCCGTCGACCGCTTCTCGATCGATATCGCACCGGGCGAGTTCGTGGTGCTCCTCGGCCCCTCGGGGTGCGGTAAATCGACCGTGCTGCGCATGATCGCCGGTCTTGAGCACATCACCGACGGCGAACTGCTCCTGGACGGCGAGCTGTCCAACGAAGCGCCGCCGCGCGAACGCGACATGGCGATGGTGTTCCAGAACTTCGCGCTCTACCCGAACATGACCAACCGCGACAACATCGGCTTCCCCCTCATGCTGGAGAATCCGCGCGGGGACCGCGGCCAACGGGTCGAGGCCACCGCCCGGATGCTCGGTATCGAGAGCGTGCTCGACCGCTATCCGAGCCAGCTCTCCGGCGGCGAACGCCAGCGGGTCGCGATGGGCCGGGCCATCTCCCGGCGGCCCTCCACCTTTCTGATGGACGAACCGCTCTCCAATCTCGACGCGAAGATGCGCGGCCATCTGCGCGCCGAGATAGCCCAGCTCACCGCCGAACTGGGCGTCACCACCGTCTATGTGACACATGATCAGGCGGAGGCGATGTCACTCGGCGACCGGGTCGCGGTGATGCGCGGCGGAGTGCTCCAGCAGGTGAGCGCGCCGCGCGAGGTGTACGCGCTGCCGGAGAACGTGTTCGTGGCCGCGTTCATCGGCACCCCCCGGATCAATCTGCTCCAGGCCGTGGTGTTCGCGCCGCTGGACGGACGGATGTCCATCGACCTCGGCAAGCAGCGCCTCCCGCTGCCCGAACCCCTCAGCTCCGACCACCAGTTGCTCCGTATCCAGCAGGGCAGGCAGATCATCGTCGGGCTGCGCTCCGAGGCGGCCCGTATCGCCGCGCCGAGCCAGGCACGCCCCGGTGAGGTGGCGCTGAGCGGCATCGTCGAGCACATGGAGTACCAGGGCCATGAGGCGCTGGTGCATCTCGACATCGGCTCCCGGCCCGCGGTGGTGGCCGATCTCGAATCCCCCCGGCCCAAGTCGCCCACCCGGCGGCGCGGCAGGAGCGGCCCCGGGATGCTGGAGCGGCTCAAGGAGCGCACGATGGGCCGGGTCAGCGGTCCGGTCGTGGCGCTCGACGACCCGGAACCGCCCCGCCCGGCCACGTACAGCCCGGAGCGTGCCGCCATCTCGGCCAGCGATCTGGTCGTCCGTACCGGCCCCGACATGCGGCTGCGGACGGGCGCGCAGGTGCCGCTCCTCGTCGATCTCGCGCACCTCTATGTCTTCGACGACTACGGCCGCCGGATCTGCCCCGCGCCGAGGGACATGCCGGGACTCGTGGACATGTGACCCTCCCCGCGCGCTCGGCAGTACGTCGCGGCCCGCAGCCTGCGGCCCGCATCCCGCAGCCTGCATCCCGCATCCCGCATCCCGCATCCCGCATCCCCCAGCCTGCGGCCCGCGGCCCGCAGTTCCCAGCCCGCATCCCGCGGCCCGCGGTTCTCGGCCTTCAGTCGACCCGGGCCGCCGTGTCCGTCGTCGTGCTGTCCCCGGCGGCAGTGCCGCCGTCGTGCCGCGCGACCACGGCGCCGCGGCGCGGACGCGAGCGTGACACCGCCACCCCCGCCAGACACAGGGCGCCGCCCGCCAGCGTGAACAGGCCCGGGATCTCGTCCAGGAACAGCCAGGACATCAGGACGACCAGCGCCGGGACCGCGTACGTCGTCGCACCCATCCGGCCCGCCGTCGTACGGGCCAGCGCGTAGGCCCAGGTCGTGAACGCCAGCGCGGTCGGGAACACGCCCAGATAGACCATGTTGAGCGTGGCCGACAGCGGGGCGCTCGCGGCCTCGTGGAGCAGTTGTCCGGCGAACGGCAGACAGGCGACCGCGCCGACCAGACAGCCGAAGGTGGTCACCTGGAGCGCGCTCGCCTTCGCCAGCGCGGGCTTCTGCGCCACCACCCCGCCCGCGTAGGCCACCGCCGCCAGCAGACACAGCAACACGCCCAGCACCGAGGCATGGCCCTCGCCGGACATCGACAGCCCCACGGCCACCGCACCCGCGAACGACACCGCCATGCCCGCCACCAGCCGGGGCGGAAGCGTCTCGCCCAGCAGCCGGGCGCCGAGCAGGGCGATGAGGATCGGGCCTATGTTCACGACCATCGCGGCGGTGCCCGCGTCGACCTCCTGCTCGCCCCAGTTGAGCACCACCATGTAGACGCCGAACCAGAGCAGCCCCGACACCGCGATCCCGGGCCAGGCGGCGCGCGGCGGAAGACCCTCACGCCGTACGAGCCAGACCGCGCCGAGGACGAGCGCGCCCGCGAGCAGCCGGCCGAGGGCCAGCGCCCCCGGCGAGTAGGCGGCGCCGGCGCTGCGGATCGAGACGAAGGCCGAGGCCCAGAGCACGACCGTCACACCCGCCGCGGCCACGGGCAGCCAGGTCGGAGGGGCGGGGCGGACGGAGATTGTCGAGTGCGTCATACGGTGAAGGTACGCGGACAACAGTTCGGCTCTCACCGCAATATCGCGGGCTCGATGCCCAGCCTCTCGTACAGCTCCCGCTCCCCGTCCTCGGTCACCTTCACCGCACGCTCGGAGCCGATCCGTACGCACCATCCGGCGCCCAGCGCGTGGCGGCACAGCGCCGCGCCCGCCACCCCGGCCAGACGCGGCTTGAGCTCCTGGTGCGTGCCATCTCTCCGGGATGCGTCAGGGACGGTTCGGCGGGGGCCGAAGCGTGGTGCCCGGGGGAGCGGAAGCCGACGCCTCCCCGTATCGCTCGTACTGGAGCGCGAGGCCGTCGAGCAGTGCCCGCAGCCCGGTCTCGAAGGCACCCTCGTCCACCTGCTGCCGCCGTTCGGCCAGCAGATGGGCCTGGCCGAGGTGCGGATAGTCGGCCGGGTCGTACGCCGTCGCGTCGTCGACGAAGCCGCGTGCGAACGAGCCGAGCGCCGAGCCGGTGATGAAGTACCGCATCAGCGCGCCGATATGGGTGGCCTGCGCGGGCGGCCAGCCGGCCCGGACCATCGCGCCGAACACGGCGTCGGCGACCCGGAGCCCGGCCGGTCTGCGGCCGGGGCCGACGGCGAGGACCGGGACGAGGTGCGGGTGGTCGGCGAGCGCCGCGCGGTAGGAGACGGCCCAGTCGTGCAGCGCGGTACGCCAGTCGCGGCCGTCGCTCTCCTCGAACATCGACAGATCGACCTGCGCGCTGACCGCGTCGGCGACGGCTTCGAGGATCTCGTCCTTGGTGCGGAAGTGGTTGTAGAGGGAGGGCCCGCTCACCCCCAGCTCGGCCGCGAGCCGCCGGGTGGAGACCGCCTCCAGGCCCTCCGCGTCCACCAGCGCGCCCGCCGTCTCGACGATGCGTTCTCTGCTGAGCAGGGGCTTGCGCGGTCTGGCCATGGCGCACATAGTAGGGCCTGCCGACCATAAACTAGCAGTGCTAATTAACCGGCGGGTCCATAACTGATCAACGGCCGTTCGCTGACAGGAGTGCCGGCCCTCTGAGTACCGGCTGAGTACGGATACGGATGTGGCGCCCGCCACAGCCCCCGATGCTGACCGTTATGACTGAGACTCCCGTCAAGCAGCAGAACACCGCGGCCTTCTACGGTCAGGCCGTCCTCTCCTTCGGCCTCGCGCTGGCGGCCGTGACCATCGGCATCATCAAGCTCGAAGCCAGCGCGTGGGTGCGTGGCTTTCTCGGTATCGCCGTCCTCTATCTGACGACCTCGGCGTTCACGCTGGCCAAGGTGGTCAGGGACCGGCAGGAGGCCGGGCAGATCGTCAGCCGGGTCGACCAGGCCAGACTGGAGAAGATCCTCGCGGAACACGACCCCTTCCAGAAGCTCTGAGCCGCCCGGAGGCTCCGGGCGGCGGGCGTTCGGAAGAGCGGAGGGCCCGAGCGGCGGCGCCGCCGCCGGACAGCGCGTCGGGGACGGGAACAGGATGTTGTCGGTGGCCGCCACTACGGTGCGAGGCGGCGCGCTGTCCGAAAGCGCGGAGCGATCAGGCCCATCGACAGTTCTCGGATGCCCGTGTCGTGGGCTCATGTCCGGTGGTCTCTGTCTGTGCGCGGGTGGCCCTGAGTCGATCTAAGCGCTTGCTCACCCTCGGGGTATGGTGTTCGTCCCGCCCGGTGGGCCGGGCGGGACGGGTGAGCCGGATGGAACGGGCAGAGGTGAGCGATGCGCGCGGCGGAGCGGACAGCGGACGGCGAGAACGCGCCGTGGGGTGAGGTCACCCCGGAGGCGGCCAGAAAACTGCTGGTCGCCGCGGTCGAGGCGTTCGCCGAGCGTGGCTACCACGCCACCACCACCCGCGATATCGCCGGGCGCGCCGGGATGAGTCCGGCGGCGCTCTACATCCATTACAAGACCAAGGAAGAGCTGCTTCACCGGATCAGCCGGATCGGCCACGACAAGGCCCTGGCGCTGCTGACGGCCGCGGCCGACGGCGAGGGCACGGCGGCGCAGCGGCTCGCCGAGGCCGTCCACTCCTTCGTACGCTGGCACGCCGAGGGGCACACCACGGCGCGGGTCGTGCAGTACGAGCTGGACGCGCTCGGCCCCGAGCACCGCGCCGAGATCGTCGAACTGCGGCGGCGCAGCACGGCGGCGGTGCGGCGCATCCTGGTCGACGGGGTGCGGGACGGGGAGTTCGACGTTCCCGACGTACCCGGCACCACGCTCGCGGTGCTGTCGCTCTGTATCGATGTGGCGCGCTGGTTCAACGCGGCGGGGGCCCGGACCCCCGACGAGGTCGGCGAGCTCTACGCCGACCTCGTCCTGCGCATGGTCGCCGCGCAGAAGCAGAACGCGCGGAAGTAGCACGATCAGAACGCGGTCAGAAGTAGTACCGGGAGACCGACTCCGCCACACAGGCCGGCTTCTCGCCGCCCTCGCGCTCGACCGTGACGAGCGTGGTGATCTGCACCCCGCCGCCCGCCTCCGTGACGTCCGTCAGGACGGCCGACGCGCGCAGCCGCGAGCCGACCGGCACGGGGGAGGGGAAACGGACCTTGTTGGTCCCGTAGTTGATGCCCATCTTCACGTTCTCGACCCGCAGGATCTGCGGCACGAACGCGGGCAGCAGCGAGAGCGTCAGATAGCCGTGCGCGATCGTGGTCCCGAACGGCCCCGCCGCGGCCCGCTCCGGGTCCACATGGATCCACTGGTGATCACCGGTGGCCTCGGCGAAGAGGTCGATCCGCTTCTGGTCGATCTCCAGCCACTCGCTGTGCCCCAACTGCTCGCCGACCCCGGCGCGCAGCTCCTCGGCGGAGGTGAAGATCCTCGGCTCGGCCATGTCCCTGTTCCCTGCCTCTCAAGCCCATGAAGCCCGTCAAGAACGTCAAGAACGTCAAGAACGTCAAGAACGTCAAGAACGTCAAGTGCGTCAAGCGAATCCGTCTAAGCGCTTGCTCAGCATGTTGGGCGCACGTGCTCCTGTCAACGCGGACACAGGGTGCACGGCATAGGGTTGGCGGAGTGCCACAGATTCCCGAGAAGATCCACGAGCTGACCGTCGGCCAGCTGTCGGCGCGCAGCGGTGCCGCCGTGTCGGCCCTGCACTTCTACGAGTCCAAAGGGCTCATCAGCAGCCGCAGGACAAGCGGCAATCAGCGCCGTTACGGGCGCGACGCACTGCGCCGCGTGGCCTTCGTCCGCGCCGCCCAGCGCGTCGGTATCCCGCTCGCCACGATCAGGGACGCGCTGGCCGAACTCCCCGAGGAGCGCACCCCCAACCGGGACGACTGGGCCCGGCTCTCGGAGGCATGGCGCGCGGAGCTGGACGAGCGCATCACGCAACTCGGGCGGCTCCGTGATCACTTGACCGACTGCATCGGCTGCGGCTGTCTGTCCCTGGAAACCTGTGTGCTGTCCAACCCGGACGACATCTTCGGTGAGCGCATGACGGGCTCGCGCCTGCTCCCGGAGCGTCGGGCTCCGAAGAGCCCCGAGTGCTCCTGAACACCCGCGCGCGGCCGTCACCCGCGCGCGGCCGTCACCCGACGCGCAGCCGTCACCCAAGCACGACCGTCACCCGCGCCGTGCACAGGACTGAACCGGTCACCGTCACACAGGGCATCAATACCGCGGGGGCGCCATCTCCGGAGACCGCCCCCGCAGACCTCAGGCCACCGACGCCAGATCCTTGAACCGCACCCGCTTCGCCCGGTCCAGTGCCTCGGACGTGAGGACGGGCAACGGTACGACGATGCCGCAGCCCATACAGACCGGTCCCGACCAGGGTTCGCCCGCCAGGTCGGGACGCCAGACGATGTCATGGTCCGCGCAGACGGGGCAGGTCGCCCCCGGGCCCCTCTCCAGCCCGGAGATCAGCCGGCGCAGCACCTCGGCCAGTGACTCGGGCGGATGGACGGCCGGATCGTCGCACCGGGCGACGCCGTTACCGCCCCAGGTCCGCCGGTGCCAGTCGTCGAAGCTCTTGGGGCGCCTCAGTCCGTCGTGCTTCTCGCGCCTGCGTCGTTCCGCGAACTCCCTCTCGTACGCGAGCCAGACGGCCCGCGCCTCCTCCAACTCGTCCAGTGCGGCCATCAGCCGCACCGGATCGGGCGCCCTGTCCTCGGGCTCGATACTGTGCCTCGCGCACAGATGATCCCAGGTCGCCCGGTGCCCATAAGGGGCAAATCGCTCCAGGCACTTGCGCAGTGAGTACCGTCGCAAGGCCAGATCGCATCGCGGGTCGCGCACCTGTCTCGCAAGACTCCGGAATCCGGCCATCGCATGCCACCTCCGTCGCTTCATCGGCGTTGAGGAATGGACGTACGTCTGCCCCATTCGGCTCCATCAAAAATCCGATGGCACCCATGGATTCCGACATTCCGGTTGTTATCGAGCCGAATTCGATGGTGATTCACAGGAACCGGCATGTGGCGGTTCGGAAAAGGTGACTGATGTTCATCTTACCGAGCGGTTATACCGCCGGTAACCTCCGGCGCACCGGCCTCCCCGAGGAGCACCCATGCGACGACGCACCGGAAGACTCGCCAGCGCCACCGCCGCGGCGGTGTTCGCGCTGGGCGCGGCTCTGCTGACCCCACTGCCACAGGCTGCCGCCGAACCCGCGCGGGCACCCGCCCCCGCCGCGGACGCCGCCGCGGCAGGCGCCCCCGCCGCGGTGGCCGACCCCGTCACCGATCACTGCCAGGGCCAGTGCGCCGACATCCTGCCGCCCGGCCAGAACGGCAACGCCACCCTCGCCGATATCCTCGGCAACCGTCTGTTCGGCACCTTCCCCGCCCATGCCTCCGACCAACTCGGCCGGTACGACGCGCTGGTGGCCGGTCATGGCGGACTCACCGACGCGAAGCTCTCCGACTTCTTCAACGACGCCTCCTTCGGGGTGCCCGCGGACCAGGTCGAGTCCGTCACCTCCCCGCGCGACGACGTCACGATCACCCGCGACAAGAAGACCGGCGTCCCGCACATCAAGGGCACCACCCGCTACGGCACCGAGTTCGGCGCCGGTTACGCGGCGGCGCAGGACCGGCTGTGGATGATGGACCTCTTCCGTCATATCGGCCGCGGTGAGCTGACTTCCTTCGCGGGCGGCGCGCTCGCCAACCAGGGCCTTGAGCAGCAGTTCTGGCCCTCGGCCCCGTACACGGAAGCGGAGTACGAGGCCCAGATCGAGCGGATCAGGACCACCGAGGGCGAGCGCGGCGAGCTGGCCATGGCGGACGCGCAGGCGTATGTCGACGGCATCAACGCCTACCGCCAGAAGTCCAAGGACGGCCGCTACTTCCCCGGCGAGTACGTACTCACCGGCAAGATCGACTCGATCACCAACGTCGGCGAGATCCAGCCCTTCAAGCTCACCGACCTGATCTCCATAGCGTCCGTCGTCGGCGGCCAGTTCGGCGGCGGAGGCGGCGGCGAGGTCCAGGCGGCGCTCTCGCTCCTCGCCGCCCAGCAGAAGTACGGCGTCGTCAAGGGCACCGAGGTCTGGGAGGCGTTCCGCCAGCGCGACGACCCCGAGGCCGTGCTCACCGTCCACGACGGCACCCGCTTCCCGTACGCGCGCAAGCCCGCCCAGCCACGCGGCACGGCCCTGCCCGACGCCGGCTCGGTCCAGGCCGAACAGTTGGTGTACGACAGGACCGGCTCGGCCGGTACGAACGCCAAGGCCCCGGTCACAGCCCCGGAGAAACTCAAGCCGCTCCAGGGCCTCTTCGACGACGGAGTCGTCCCGCCGGGCTCGCTCTCCGCCAAGCGCGGGATGTCCAACGCGCTGCTCGTCTCGGGGCAGCACACCGCGAGCGGAAATCCCGTGGCCGTCTTCGGCCCGCAGACCGGCTACTTCGCGCCACAGCTCATGATGCTCCAGGAACTCCAGGGCCCCGGCATCAGCGCCCGCGGCGTCGCCTTCGCCGGAGTCGGCATGTACGTCCAGATGGGCCGCGGCCAGGACTACGCCTGGAGCGCCACCTCGGCGGGCCAGGACATCACCGACACGTACGCCGTCGAGCTGTGCGAACCCAACGGCTCGCCCGCCACCAAGGCGTCCACGCACTACCTCTACCGCTCCGTCTGCACCCCGATGGAGAAGATGGAGCGCAGCAACTCCTGGAAGCCGACCGTCGCCGACTCCACCGCCGCCGGCTCCTACCGGCTCCAGGTCTGGCGTACCAAGTACGGCATGGTCACCCACCGCGCGACCATCGGCGGCAAACCCGTCGCCTACACCTCACTGCGCACCACCTACCGGCACGAAGCCGAGTCGATCATCGGCTTCCAGATGCTCAACGACCCCGCGTACACCAAGGACGCGGCCTCCTTCCAGCAGGCCGCGCACCGCATCGGCTACGCCTTCAACTGGTTCTACGCGGACTCGCGCACGGCCGCCTTCTTCAACAGCGGCTCGAACCCGGTGCGCGCGGCGGGCGTCG
This sequence comes from Streptomyces sp. NPDC056835, assembly GCF_042789485.1. Lineage (NCBI taxonomy): Bacteria > Bacillati > Actinomycetota > Actinomycetes > Kitasatosporales > Streptomycetaceae > Streptomyces > Streptomyces sp. NPDC056835. Next base: position 55,250 of record NZ_JBHUBB010000030.1, on the reverse strand, counting down.
ATCCGGCGCTGCCCGTCAAGGCCGAGCAGGCGTACGAGTGGCAGGGCTACGACCCGGTGCACAACACCGCCGCGTACACGCCGTTCGCCCAGCATCCGCAGTCGGTCGGACAGGACTACTACATCTCCTGGAACAACCGGCAGGCGAAGGAGTACGACACGGCGGGCTTCGGCTTCGGAGCCGTGCACCGGGGCGATCTGCTGGACGGCCGCGTCAAGAAACTGGTCGCGGACGGCGGGGTCACCCGCGCCTCCCTCACCCGGGCGATGGCCGAGGCGGCCGTGACCGATCTGCGCGGTGAGCAGGTACTGCCCGAACTGCTGAAAGTGCTGCGCTCGGCGCCCGTCACCGATCCGCAGCTCAGCACCGCCGTACAGCAGCTGGAGGCCTGGCGCGCGGCGGGCTCCCCGCGCAAGGAGACGGCGCAGGGCTCGCACACGTACGGGAACGCCGACGCCGTACGGATCATGGACGCGTGGTGGCCCAGGCTGGTGGAGGCCGCGTTCAAGCCGGGCCTCGGCGACGGCCTCTACCAGGCGCTCACCGCGTCGCTCCCGACCGACGAGTCCCCGGCCTCCAGCCATGGCCCGACGGGCGCGCACAGCGGCTCCGCGTTCCAGTACGGCTGGTGGGGATATGTGGACAAGGACCTCCGGCAGGTCCTGGGCGACCCGGTCCAGGCCCCGACACCGGACACGTACTGCGGGGGCGGCTCCCTGAGCGCCTGCCGTGACGTGCTGCTCACCACCCTGAAGGCAGCGGCGGCGGTGCCCGCCAGTGCGGTCTATCCGGGCGACGACAGCTGCGCGGCCGGGGACCAGTGGTGCACGGACACGATCATCCACCGGGCGCTGGGCGGCATCAGCCACCCGAAGGTCAACTGGCAGAACAGGCCGACGTACCAGCAGGTGGTGGAGTTCCCGAGCCACCGTTAGCGGCCGGGTGCTCGCGCGGCGTCCCCCGCGTACGAAGGCGGGGACGCCGCCGTACGCAAGCGGGGGACGCCTCGGCTTCGTACGTCAGCCCAGTTCGCGCTCCCGCGTCTCCGGCAGCGCCCGCACACACAGCAGGGAGACCACGGCCATCCCGCAGACGTACCAGCCCACCGACGTCGAGCCGAAGCCGGACTGGAGGCGCGGCACGACCAGGGGGGAGACCGCGCCGCCCAGAACACCGCCCAGGTTGTACGCGAGCGACGCGCCCGAGTAGCGGACGCGGGCGGGGAACAGCTCCGGCAGATACGCGCCCATCGGACCGGACGTCACACCCAGACAGAACAGCGCGCCCCCGAGGGCCAGCGCCATCAGCACCGGCCGCTCGGTGTCGAGCAGCGGGAACAGCAGCAGGCTCCAGACCGCGGCCAGTCCGCAGCCCGACAGGACCAGTCTCCGTCGGCCGTCCTTGTCGGAGCGGGTGGCGGAGAACCAGATGCCCGCCGCGAGGAAGAGGCAGGCGACCAGGGACAGCGCCAGCATCGTATTGCGCGGAATGCCCAGTGATGTCGTGGCGTACGACAGGCCGTAGGTCATCGATGTGTAGAAGAGCGCGTACACGACCGCCATCGCGCCCGCGCCGAGCAGCAGTTCACGTGTGTGACACCGCAGGAGCTCCATCAGGGGTGCCCTGCTGGTGGCCCGTTCCGCCACGGACCGCGCGAAGACCGGGGTCTCGCTGATCTTCAGCCGTACGACCAGCCCGACGGCGACCAGCAGGAAGGACAGCAGGAACGGAATGCGCCAGCCCCAACTGGCGAAGGCCGCCTCGTCGAGGGACGCGGACACCAGCCAGAAGACACCGGTGGCGGCGGAGAAGCCGACGGGCGGGCCGAGTTGGGGGAACGCCGCGTACAGCCCGCGCCGCCCGCGCGGTGCGTGCTCCACGGCCAGGAGCACCGCGCCGCCCCACTCGCCGCCGATCCCGATGCCCTGGAGGAAGCGGAGCATGACGAGCAGCAGCGGCGCCCAACTGCCCAGGGTGGCGTAGCCGGGCAGCAGTCCCACCAGCGCCGTGGACAGACCCATCAGCAGCAGCGAGATGACCAGGACGGATTTACGGCCGACGCGGTCACCGAAATGGCCGAAGACGATTGAGCCGATCGGGCGAGCCAGAAAGGCCACCGCGTACGTGGAGAAGGACGCGAGCGTGGCGTTGAGGGGGGAGAGGTTGGGGAAGAAGACGTCGTCGAGGACCAGCGCCGCCGCCATGCCGTAGATGAAGAAGTCGTAGAGCTCGATGGTGTTGCCGATGAAGCTCGCCACGGCCACCCGGCGCGGACTCTCCCGGCGTTCCGGAGTGTCCGCGGCGGGCGCCGTGGGAGTGGGGGACAGAGTTTCGTCGATCACGACAGGCACTTTCACGGCCGGTGAACGGCACGGTCAACGGCGCCTGTTGAACACTCTCGGATATCGCTTCGCTACCGATTGTTATCGGCCGCGCGCTCGCCGACGGAACCACGCGGTTACCGGTGGAGCGGTTACCGGTAGAGCAGATACTCCCGCCGTACGTCCCGGAACGCGGCCAGTTGGCTCTGCCACGCGCCGGTCACCTCGTCCGTGTCCGCGCCCGCGTCGATCAGCGCCCGGACCTTCGCCGACCCGGTCAGCTTGTCGATCCAGTTGTCGGAGCGCCAGGCGAACCCGCTCCACGACCGCTTCGCCGTCACCAGCAGCGCGATACCGGTGCGTACCGGATCGAACGACTGCCGGTCGTGGACATGGAGTTGGACCCCGCCGACCGTCCGGCCCTGGAACTTGGAGAAGGTCGGCGCGAAGTACGCCTCGCGGAAGCGCACCCCCGGCAGTTCCAGCGCGTTGACCGCCGCCGCCCACTCGCGGCCGATGCCCTCCGCGCCCAGCAGCTCGAACGGCCGTGTCGTGCCGCGTCCCTCCGACAGATTCGTCCCCTCGAAGAGACAGGTCCCCGCGTACACCAAAGCGGTCTCGGGCGTCGGCATGTTGGGGCTCGGCGGCACCCATGGCAGGCCCGTCGCGTCGAAGAAGTCGCCGCGCCGCCAGCCCGTCATCGTGACGACGTCCAGTTCCACCGGCTTCGACGTCAGGAACTCGCCGTTGAACAGCCGCGCCAGCTCGGTGACGGTCATGCCGTGCGCCTGCGAGATCGGCTGACGCCCCACGAAGGTCGCGAACTCCCGGTGGAGTACCGGCCCGAGAGCCGCCCGCCCGGTCACCGGATTGGGCCGGTCGAGCACCACGAAGCGCTTCCCCGCGAGCGCCGCCGCCTCCATGCAGTCGTACAGCGTCCAGATGTACGTGTAGAAGCGGGCGCCCGCGTCCTGGATGTCGAAGACGACGGTGTCGACCCCGGACGCGGTGAAGATGTCCGCGAGAGGCTGCCCGCTCTTCAGATACGTGTCGTAGACGGGCAGCCCGGTGGCCGGATCGTCGTATCGGCCCTCGGAGCCGCCGGCCTGCGCCGTGCCGCGGAAGCCGTGTTCCGGGCCGAAGACGGCGACCAGCCTCACCCGCGCGTCGGCGTGCATGACATCCACGATGTGGCGTACGTCGGAGGTGATTCCGGTCGGGTTGGTGACCACGCCGACCTTCTCCCCGGCGAGCGGACGGTAGCCGTCGGCGGCCAGCCGGTCGAAGCCGGTACGGACCCGCGTCCCGCCCCCGGGGTGCGCGGCCCCGGTCCCGTCGCCCGGGCGCGCGGCGGCCGGGGCCGGGGCCGCGACCGTCGCGCCTGTCGCACCCGCCGTACCTGTCGCACCCGCCGTACCCGTCGCGCCCACGACACCCATCGCGCCACCCGCGGCCAGCAATCCCCGTCTGGACAGGCTCATTCCGCTACCTCCGCGCATCGGCTCGTCATCTGTCATGGCCACGCACGCTAGCGCGGCGGCCGACCGCGCGGAACGAGGCCGACCGCACGCCGCGCCGCCGCCCCCGTCCGGACGGGGCCCGGTCCTCTTCCCCCATCACATACCGACCGGTTAGTCTGCCGGAGCCGACGGGGTCGTCGGCGAGGAAGGCAAGGAACCGGAACGCCGGAAAGGCAGGTCCCGATGAGTTCGGTGCACGGTGCGGGGGTTGTGGTCACAGGAGCCGGCGGTGGCATCGGGGCCGCGCTGGCCCGCAGATTCGCCGCCGAAGGCGCCCGGGTGGTGGTCAACGACCTCGACGCGCGGAAGGCCGAGGCCGTCGCCGCGGAGATCGACGCCGTCGCGGTCCCGGGCGACGCCTCCCTGATCGTGGACGACGCCCGTGAGGCGCTGGGCGGCACCGTCGACATCTACTGCGCCAACGCCGGGCTCGGCTCGGCCGGTGACGCGCTCTCCGGCGAGGACGTCTGGTCGGCCGCCTGGGACGTCAATGTCATGGCGCACGTACGGGCCAGCAGGGCGCTGCTGCCCGGCTGGCTGGAGCGCGGGAGCGGCAGGTTCGTCTCCACCGTCTCCGCCGCCGGACTGCTCACCATGATCGGCGCGGCCCCGTACAGCGTCACCAAGCACGGCGCGCTGGCCTACGCGGAATGGCTCTCGCTGACCTACCGTCACCGCGGTCTCAAGGTGCACGCCATCTGTCCGCAGGGTGTGCGTACGGACATGCTCGCCGCGACCGGAACCGCCGGCGACCTCGTGCTCACCCCCACCGCCATCGAGCCGCCCGCCGTGGCCGACGCGCTGTTCACGGCGATGGCGGAGGACCGCTTCCTCGTGCTGCCGCATCCCGAGGTGGCGGGCTTCTACCAGGCGCGCGCCGGTGACCCCGACCGCTGGCTCGCCACGATGAACCGCGTCCAGCAGAAGTGGGAGGCGGTCGGAGGCGGCGAGGGCGCGCGGGAATGACCGGACAGGTCCGCGCGCAAGCGGCCCCCGCGCGGCATCGATCCTGCCCGAGCCGCCCGGGACGGCGGGTGGGAAGATCCTCGGGCGGGAACGGCGTTTCCCGGAGTGAAAGGCAGGTGACGGCAGATGGCCAGAACGACGGACGGGGACGGTACCCCCGTTCCCCAGCGACTGCTGGCCGCCGCCACCCGGCTCTTCGCCGAGCGCGGCTACGACCGCACCTCGGTCCAGGAGATCGTCGAGGCGGCGGGCGTCACCAAGGGAGCGCTCTACCACTACTTCGGCTCCAAGGAGGACCTGCTCCAGGAGGTCTACGCCCGCGTCCTGCGCCTCCAGCAGGAACGTCTCGACGCCTACGCGGACGCGGACGAACCGGTGGAGCGACGACTGCGGGCCGCCGCCGCCGACGTCGTCGTGACGACCATCGACAACCTGGACGACGCCGCGATCTTCTTCCGCTCCATGCACCATCTGAGCCCGGAGAAGAACAAGCGGGTACGGGCGGAGCGCCGCCGCTACCACGAGCGGTTCCGCGCGCTGATCGAGGAGGGCCAGCGGAGCGGGGTCTTCTCCACCGCGACGCCGGCGGATCTGGTGGTGGACTACCACTTCGGCTCGGTCCACCATCTCTCGACCTGGTACCGCCCGGACGGTCCGCTCACGCCGCAGCAGGTCGCGGACCATCTCGCGGATCTGCTGCTGCGGGCGCTGCGCCCGTAGGCCGACGGGCCAACGCCCCCCGCACCGGCGGTGGTTGCTCGCCCATACGTACTTGTACGCATTGCGGGGAATCCGCGCCATGGTCACTATGAGTGTCGTTCGGTCTACGGAACGTGAAGTGTTCCGCGTGCCTGACCATTCGTAGCTGACTTAGGGGGATCAATGAACAAGATCCGCGCGTTCATGCTGAGGGCCACGGTCGGTGTCTTCGCCGCCGGCGCGCTCGCGGCCGGAGTGATGACGGCCCCGACCGCCGGGGCGCAGAGTCCTCAGGACGGCGGGCGCCAGGCGTTCGCCGCACAGACGCCGTTCGCCGCGCAGACGCAACGGGCCGGGCTGACACCCGCCCAGGCGGGCGAGCTCCAGGACCGGGTCGACGGCTATCTGGCCGAAGAGCCGGGCAGCAGGCAGGTCTCCGCCAACAGGATCGCGACCGAAGGCGGCGACCTCGTCGTCGCCGCTCCCGGCCAGCGGTACGCCCGCGACCTGGCCGGGGCGGGAGCGAGCGGCCGGGCGCCCGCCGCCTGCGCGTACGGACACCTCTGTCTCTACAGGCCCGGCGACTCACGCGACTACTACCGGTGCGGGACGTACAGCCTGCCCTGGGTCGGGGACGGCACGTTCAACAACAACCAGACCCGCGGCACCACCGCGAGGTTCCTGAACTCCGACCGCAGCGTCCGCTGGACCTCCAGGGCGCCCCAGACCGGCACGGCCACCTGGACGGGGGTCTACTACGTCGTGCCCTGCTGACGGCCTGACGGCCGGTGGCTCCCGTGGCGTGAAGGCCGGACGGAGCGACGGCCCGAAGGCGTGACGGGCCGGAGGGCGCCGCTGAAGTTGCCGTGGCCGCGGCATCTCCACCGGCGGGCACCCCCCTCGGCCCAGGGCTCCCGGGGCGGCGGCTGTGCGCGAGTCCCCGGGAGCCCCCTGATGTGATGCCGATCCACCCTCGACCGATCTACCCATCGAGCGACGGATGCGGCAGTATGAACACGGAGAGTATCGGTATCGGTGCGTACGGCCATCACCGGCCGTCGGGGGTGCGGGGGTGTCGATGGGGTCTGTCCTGTGGCGTGACTACGCCCATATGCTCGGTCTGGCCGTCGCGGTCCTGGAACACCCGGACCCGGAGCCCGCCTGGTCCTCGGTCCTCGCCGAACTGGCCCGGGGCATGCACGCGTCGGCAGTCTCGCTCTCCCAGGCCAGCTACGCGAAGCGGACCGGCCGTGTGGTGGCGTGGAAGTCCGCGCACGCGTTCTCGCAGGACTATCTGGACACGCTGACCGCCCGGCAACTCCGCGCGGACAACCCCCTCGTGGCCCACTACACCTCTGCCCGGGACCACACCCCGCTCTCGGCGAGCCAGATCATGGGCGAGCGCTCCTGGCTGCGCAGCCGCAGCCACCGCCTGGCCCGGGGGACCCTCGGTGCCCATATGCTCGGGATTCCGCTGCCCGCCCCGGCCGGCGTCGCCAGGGGCTTCGTACTGCACCACCCGCAGGACGACTTCACGGCGGAGGAGCTGGCGTACGCCCGCCGCGTTCAGCCGCTGCTGGTCAGCATCGACTCCCACTACAGCGCCCTCGCGCGATGGCGCGCCGCCGCCAGCCGCGCGGGCGCCCCCTCCTGTCCCGCCCCGTCCCGCGTCGCGTCCGTCACGGACCCGGTCGAGCGAGCGGCGGAGGCGGGGCTCACACCGCGTCAGCTCACGGTCCTCACGCTGCTCGCGCAGGCCATGCCCGCCAACGCGATCGCCCGCCGGCTGCATATCTCCCCCCGCACCGTGCACAAACACATCGAGGGCATCTACCGCAGACTGGGCACCTGCGACCGGCTCTCCGCGGTCATGCGCGCCCAGTCGCTCGGCCTGCTCCCACCACCGTCGCCGGACCCCTGAGAGTCCTGAGACCGCGGGCCCGCGGCCGGACTCACTCGTCCAGGTCCTGTCCCGGGCGCCTGGGCGGGCTCAGAGGTACTTCTTCAGTTCCCGCCGCGCCAGTGACCGCTGATGCACCTCGTCGGGACCGTCCGCGAGCCGCAAGGTCCGTGCCGCGGCCCACAGTTCGGCCAGCGGGAAGTCCTGGCTGACCCCGCCCGCGCCATGCAGCTGGACGGCCGAGTCGATGATGCCGACGACCGCGCGCGGGGTGGCGATCTTGATGGCCTGGATCTCCGTGTGGGCGCCCTTGTTGCCGACCGTATCCATCAGCCAGGCCGTCTTCAGTACGAGCAGCCGCAGCTGTTCGACCGTCACCCGGGCGTCCGCGATCCAGTTCTGGACGACGCCCTGCTGGGCGATCGGCTTTCCGAACGCCGTGCGCGACACGGCCCTGCGGCACATCAGCTCGATCGCCCGCTCGGCCATCCCGATCAGCCGCATGCAGTGGTGGATCCGGCCGGGACCGAGCCGTGCCTGCGCGATCGCGAAACCGCCGCCCTCCTCGCCGACGAGATACGAGGCGGGCACCCGGACGTTGTCGAACACCACCTCGGCATGGCCGCCGTGGGAGTGGTCCTCGTAGCCGTACACCCGCATGGCGCGGCGGACTTCGAGCCCCGGCGCGTCGCGCGGGACCAGGATCATCGACTGCTGGCGGCGGATGTCCTCGCCGTCCGGGTCGGTCTTGCCCATCACGATGAAGATCGCGCAGTCCGGGTTCATCGCCCCGGAGATGTACCACTTGCGGCCGTTGATGACGTAGTCGTCGCCGTCCCGCCGGATCCACGTCTGGATGTTCGTCGCGTCCGAGGACGCCACGTCGGGTTCGGTCATGGCGAACGCGGACCGGATCTCGCCCGCGAGCAGCGGCTCCAGCCACCGCTTCTTCTGCCCGGCGGCGCCGAACTGGGCGAGCACTTCCATGTTCCCGGTGTCGGGCGCGGCGCAGTTCAGCGCGGTGGGGGCCAGTTGCGGGGAGCGTCCGGTGATCTCGGCGAGCGGCGCGTACTGGAGATTGGTCAGCCCGGCGCCGTACTCCGTATCGGGCAGGAACAGGTTCCACAGGCCCTGGGCGCGCGCCTCGGCCTTGAGCTCTTCGACGACCGCCGGGGTGCCCCAGGGATCGGCCAGCAGGGCCCGCTGTTCGTGCGCCACCGTCTCGGCCGGCAGGACGTACGCGTCCATGAAGGCGAGCAGCCTGGCCCGCAGCTCTTCCGTGCGGGCGTCGAATGCGAAGTCCATGAGGGGTACTCAGCCTTCCTGGAGGGTGGTGAGGCCGTGCTGGATGAAGACGGGCACGAGAGCGCCGATCCGGTCGAAGCCGGGCCCCACGGTCCGGCCCAGGGTGTAGCGGTAGTGGATGCCCTCCAGGATCACGGCGAGCTTGAACCAGGCGAACGCCGTGTACCAGGAGATCGCCGAGGTGTCCCGGCCCGAGCCCGCGGCGTACCGCTCGATCAGCTCGCCGGGCGCGGGGTGGCCCGCGGCCCCGGCCGTCGTACTGATCGGGGACCCCGTCAGCTCCAGGCGCGCGCTGTACATCACCAGTAGCCCCAGGTCGGTGAGCGGATCGCCGAGCGTGGACATCTCCCAGTCCAGTACGGCCTTGATCCGGTCGTCCTCACCGATCAGGACATTGTCGAGCCGGTAGTCGCCGTGGATCACGGTGGGCGCGGGGGAGCCGGGCAGCGACCGGCCGAGGGCCGCGTGCAGTTCGTCGATACCGGGCAGCTCGCGGTCGCGGGAGGCGTCGAGCTGCTTGCCCCAGCGGCGCAGCTGCCGGCCGAGGAACCCGTCGGGGCGGCCGAAGTCACCGAGTCCGACCGCCGCGGGATCGACGGCATGCAGCTCGACGAGTGTGTCGACCAGCGCCAGGACGGCGGCGCGGGTGCGCTCGGGGCCGAGCGGGGCGAGCTGTTCGGCCGTACGGTACGGCGTGCCCGCCACGTACTCCATGACGTAGAAGGGCGCGCCGAGCACGGACTCGCCCTCGCAGAGCAGCAGCGGCTCGGGCACCGGCACGGCCGTCGGATGCAGCGCCTCGATCACCCGGTACTCGCGCCTCATGTCGTGCGCGGTGGCCAGCACATGGCCGAGCGGGGGTCTGCGGACCACCCAGCGGTGGGCGGGATCGGCGGAATCGGTGACGGTGTACGTCAGATTCGACCGGCCGCCCTCGATCAGCCGTGCGTCGAGCGGTCCGCTCACCAGGCCGGGAAGCGCGCGGTCGAGATGGCCGCGCAGCTGCTCGGGATCGAGTCCTGGCGGGGGGACTGGGCTCATCGTGCGTACCTCCGTGGGCGGTCGTGACCGATACTGATGACTCATGATGCCGACCAGTCGGTATGTCGTCCAGTGCGGCGGGGTCCTGGACCGGCCGGAGCCGGGGCCCCGGACAGGCTGGGCGTGACAGCCCGGACCGGTCAGGCTCGGCAGGCCCGGACCGGTCAGGCGTGGCAGGCCGGGATCGCGCCGCCGTTCATCGCGGCCATGTCGGTGACCACGGTGACCATGTCCAGCGGCGAGCCCTCGGGCAGCCCGTCCAGCTCGGCGTACGCCCGGTGCAGATTGGCCACCAGCCGCTCGCTCTCCCGCAGCGCGGCGAACGTCCCGAGATCGGCCGTGCGCGCCGTCTCCAGCGGGGTGAGGCCCTTGGCGTGGCCCTCCAGGGCCAGCTCGGACACGTACCGCAGATACTCCTCCGTCGCGTCGAACACCGACGGGTCGGTGACCGGACCGTGCCCCGGTACGACGACGCCCGCGTCGAGCGAGCGCAGCAGATCCAGCGCCCGCAGGGATCCGCGCAGCGAGCCCGCCAGGATGAACGGTGTACCGCCCTGGAAGACCAGATCGCCGGTGAAGACGATGCCGTGCTCCGGCAGGTGCACGATCGAGTCGCCCCGGGTGTGCGCCACGCCCGGGTGGATCACCCGCGCCTCGGTCCCGCCCACGTGGAGGGTCAGCCGGTCGTGGTACGTCACGGCCGGGAGAGTGATCGGGATGTCGCCGAAGTCCGTCTCCGGCCAGATCAGCCGGAGTTCATGGCCGGCGGCCGACTGCTCGTCGCGACAGGTGTCATGGCCGACGACGGTGGCCTCGGGCACGAACTGAGCGTTGCCGTAGGTGTGATCGCCGTGGAAGTGCGTATTGACGAGGGTTCGGGGAAGCGGGGCGCCGGTCGTCCGGATCGCTTCCCGCAGCAGCAGCGCGCGGTGCTCGGTGGCGGCGGTGTCGATGAGAAGCGTCGTCTCGCCGTCGCTGACGAACCCGGCGTTGTTGAGGCACCAGCCGCCGTCCGGCTGGACGTAGGCATGCACCTCGGGTGCCAGTCGGACGAGATACGGATCGGTGGCAGGCATCGGACCCCTTGGTTCACGGGTGAACGGACGGGGCGATCTTGCCAGTTGACGACATCCCCGGGAGCGCCGCCGTAGCGTTGTGCCCGTTTGATGCCTCCCGGCACTGCCGTCAGGCCAGCATCGCCACCGCGAACAGGGCCAGCAGGATCGTGCAGCCCGTCGTGGCGATGGCCGCGCGCACCGGCAGCGGACCCGGCGCGACCGCGTCCAGCGCCAGCGTGCGGCGGTGCGCCACGCCCAGAAAGGCCAGCCAGACCAGGGCGCTGAGCGCGGCGCCGGCCAGTCCGGCCGCCGTGGCGCCGCCATGGATCGCCTGCCGGGCCGCGAGCACGGCGACCACCGTGCAGGAGAGCGTCGTACGCCGCCAGGCCAGCCGGGTCCGCTCGGGCTGGAGCCCCGGATCCCTGACCGGGGCCCCGTCTCCGCTTCTGCTTCCGCTTCCGCTTCCGTCTCCGTCTCCGTCTCCGTCTGCGCCCCCGTCCCTCCTGCCCGCGTCCCCGGGCGGCGCGGCCATCAGCCGGCCCGTCCCAGTACCACGATGACCAGCATCGCGACGGCGACCAGCCCCACCGCCAGACTCAGCAGCGTCGGAAACGCGGAGACGGGCAGATCCTCCTTGCGCCGCATCGCACGCTCGCACCGCACCCAGTGATTGACCGCGCGCAGCGCGCACAGCGCGCCCGCCGCGAGCAGCGCCACCGCGAGCCCGACCCGCACGCCCCAGCGCAGGTCCGGCAGGAACTGATCGACCGCGAACCCGCCGCCCACCAGCGCGAGCGCCGTACGGATCCAGGCGAGGAAGGTGCGTTCGTTGGCGAGCGAGAAACGGTAGTCGGGGGTTTCGCCCTCCTCGGCGACACGCCTGGGCGTGAACCACAGCCGCAGGCCGCGCAGAAAGTCGTTCACGTGCCGCACCCTACGCGCGGAGCGCGCGGAGCCGCTCGTACGCCGCGAGGCCGTCCGGTGCCCACTCCCAGCCGTCCGGACCGCGACCGACCCGGCGCTCCAGCTCCGGCTCCGGGAGGAAGTCGTACCAGGCGACCTCCTCCGCCTGTGGCCGCACGGGCAGCGTGCAGCGCACCTCGTACACCCGCGACCACCAGCTCCCGGCCCCGGCCCCGTCAGCGGACTCGTGCAGGAACGTGAACAGCGGTACGGGCCGGGGCAGCCCCGACACCCCCAGCTCCTCCTCGGCCTCCCGCAGCGCCGCGTCGTCGTAGCTCTCGCCCGCGCCGACGACACCGCCCACGAACATGTCGTACAGCGAGGGGAAGACCAGCTTCACCGGGGTTCTGCGATGGACGAAGACCCGGTCCTCCGCGTCCCGCGCGAGCACGAAGACCGCGCGATGGCGCAGTCCCCGCGCGTAGACCTCCCCGCGCGGTGCCCGCCCGACGACACGGTCGTCCTCGTCGACGATGTCCAGGATCTCGTCAGCAGCGCTCATGAACACCATCCAACCAGTTGACGCGTTACTCGCGCGTACGGAAGATCGGACCACCCGGGCCTCACCGATCCCGCACGCGAAGGATGGCAGTCATGGCGTACGACGCTGATGTGATCGTGATCGGGGCGGGCCTCGCGGGCCTGGTCGCCACCGCCGAACTGGTCGACGCGGGCCGCTCCGTCATCGTTCTCGACCAGGAGCCCGAACGGTCGATCGGCGGACAGGCGCACTGGTCCTTCGGCGGTCTGTTCTTCGTGGACTCGCCCGAGCAGCGCCGGCTGCGGATCAAGGACAGCCGGGAGCTGGCCCTTCAGGACTGGCTCGGTACGGCGGGCTTCGACCGCCCCGAGGACGACCACTGGCCGCGCGAATGGGCCGAGGCGTACGTCGATTTCGCGGCCGGCGAGAAGCGGGCCTGGCTGCACGGGCAGGGCATGCGGTTCTTCCCGGTGGTGGGCTGGGCGGAGCGCGGCGGGTACGACGCGACCGGACACGGCAATTCCGTGCCGCGCTTCCACATCACCTGGGGGACCGGGCCCGGGGTGGTCGAGCCGTTCGAACGGCGGGTGCGCGCGGGTGTCGCGAAGGGACTCGTGACGTTCCGCTTCCGGCACCGCGTGACCGCTCTCGCCACCACCGCGGGCGTGGTGGACACCGTGAGCGGCGAGATCCTGGAGCCGAGCGAGGCCGCGCGCGGCACTGCGAGCAGCCGTACGGCCACCGGCGCCTTCGCGTTCAAGGCGCAGGCGGTGATCGTCACTTCGGGCGGCATCGGGGGCAATCACGAGCTGGTACGAGCCCAGTGGCCCGAACGTCTCGGCACCCCGCCGCGGAAGATGCTCTCCGGCGTCCCCGCGCATGTCGACGGACTGATGCTCGGCATCACGGAGGCGGTGGGCGCCCGGCACATCAACCGGGACCGGATGTGGCACTACACCGAGGGCATCGAGAACTGGAACCCGATCTGGGCCAGGCACGGCATCCGTATCCTGCCCGGCCCGTCCTCGCTCTGGCTGGACGCGCGCGGCCGGCGGCTGCCCGTACCGCTCTTCCCCGGCTTCGACACGCTGGGCACGCTGGAGCACATCATGCGCTCCGGCCACGAGTACACCTGGTTCGTCCTCGACCAGCGCATCATCGGCAAGGAGTTCGCGCTCTCCGGGTCCGAGCAGAACCCCGATCTGACCGGGAAGTCGGTCCGCGGGGTGATCGGGCGGGCGCGCGCCGATGTCCCGGGACCGGTGAAGGCGTTCATGGACAACGGCGCCGACTTCGTCGTGGAGAAGGACCTGAGCGCGCTGGTGCGCGGAATGAACGCCCTCACCGGGGACGGGCTGATCGACGAGGACGGGTTGCGCCGCGAGATCACCGCGCGCGACCGTGAGATCGCCAACCCCTTCACCAAGGATCTCCAGGTCATGGCCGTCCGGGGCGCCCGGAAGTATCTGGGCGACAAGCTGATCCGTACGGCCGCCCCGCACCGCCTGCTCGACCCCAAGGCGGGCCCGCTGATCGCCGTACGGCTGAACATCCTGACCCGTAAGTCGCTCGGCGGACTGGAGACCGATCTGTCCTCCCGTGTCCTCACCGCGACCGGCGCGCCGCTGCCCGGCGTCTACGCGGCGGGCGAGGCGGCCGGCTTCGGCGGCGGCGGCGTGCACGGCTACCGGTCCCTGGAGGGCACGTTCCTCGGCGGCTGTATCTTCTCGGGCCGTACGGCGGGCCGGGCGGCGGCGAAGGCCGTCCGGTAGCGGCGCACAGCCGACGGGCCGGGGCGGCCGGTGGGGCGGCCGATACCCGTCCGAGCTGGGCTTCTGCGGCTGAAACCGGGTCACACATGAAGGCGGGCACCAGTCGGGCACCGCTCGGGCCCGGTCGGGCCCGGTCGGGCACGAGCGTCGCACGGGCGCCGCACGGGCCGCAAAAGGGGACCAACGGCGCGGGGCGTCAGGACAGTTGGACCACTTTGCACCAAGACAGCCCTTGACGGAAAGCGTTGCCTACCGGTTGGCTGTGCGCGATCATCGCCCGTTTATGTGCGCTGAGAGGATTCCCGCGGATGTCCCCGCCTCCGCCACCACCCCTGGGCCGTCCACGAAGACGGGGCTCGCGCTCCGGCCAGTTCTTCGATCCGGCCCTCGATGACGCCCGACTCGGCGCCGTACGAGACCAGTTGGCCCAGGGCCGCTGGTCGGAGGCGCGCACTCTGCTCGCCGAGACCGGCGACGACTGGGACCGGCGAGGCCATCGCGTCGTCGTCCTCGCACGGGCCTCCGGCGCCGCCGCCTGGACCCGGGAGTGGCTGCTCGCCGAACCCGAGAGCGCCGACGCGGCCACCCTGCTCGCCTGCGCCACCGTCGTCGGCGTACTGCGCGGAAAAGAGTCCGAGCAGCGCGCGCGGGACGCCTGCCGCGACGCGATCCGGCGGGCCTCGGCCGATCCCACGCCCTGGCTCGCACTGCTGCTGCTCGCCCGTACGCATGGCACGGACAAAGAGACCTCACAGCTCTTCGACGAGGTCAGGACCCGGCATCCGGACCACCACCACGCCCATCATCTGATGGCGGCGCGGCTCGCGGAGCGCCATCCCGGCGCCGGCCAGGACCCGTTGCACGAGGTGTACGACTTCGCGGCCTGGGCCGCGGAACAGGCCCCCGCCGACTCACCGCTCGCGATCCTGCCCGTGGTTGCCCACGCCGAGCGCTACCGCGTCCTCGCCGCCGCCGGACACGAGCCCGGCGATCCCGCCGCGTCGGCCCACTGGACCGGACGCCGCGCCCGACAGGTACTCAAGACCGCCTTCGACTGGTGGCTGGAGTGGGAGGCGGAGGAGCATCCGCGCGGCCGGGTCGACCTCAACTTCCTCGCCCACGCCCAGTTCCACGACGGGCGGTTCGCCGAGGCCGCCGCGCTGTTCCAGCGGATCGGCCCGCACAACACCTCAGCTCCCTGGTCGTATCCCGACCGGGACCCCCGCACAGCGTTCCTCGCCGCGCGCAACGCCGCGCTCGGCTCCGCCTGAACCACCACTGAATTCCGAAAGGACCCCCCTGTCATGTCGACGGGCAGACCCGGCACGAGCGAACTCAACGAGATCAATACGTACAAGGGGCAGGAACGGGCGCTGCGCGCCGGCCGGCTCGGCACGGTGGGCCTGCTGCTCTCCGTGCTCGCCGCGAGCGCGCCGATGCTCGTCGTCGCGGGCGTCATGCCCACGGTCTTCGGTGTCATGGGCATCGTCGGACAGCCCCTGCTCTACGTGATCCTCGGCGTCGTCCTGGTGCTGTTCAGCTTCGGGTACGCGGAGATGAGCAGGCACGTCCACAACGCCGGGGCGTTCTACGCGTATATCGCCCGCGGTCTCGGCCCGACCGCCGGCGCCGGTGCCTCGCTCGTCGCCCTCGTCGCGTACAACGCCATGCAGGTCGGGATCTACGGCATCCTCGGCTTCGAGGTCTCCGGGCTCTTCGCCACCTATCTCGATCTGACCGTGGCCTGGTGGATCCCGGCGCTCGTCGCCGCCGCGATCGTCGGTCTGCTGGGCTGGCTGAAGATAGATCTCAACGCCAAGGTCCTCGGCGTCCTGCTGATCATCGAGTGCGCGCTGGTCGTGATCTTCGACCTCGCCTCCCTCGCCGATCCGGGCAAGGAGGGACTGTCCATGGCCGCGTTCAACCCCGACACGCTCACCGGCGCGGGGCTCGGGACCGCGCTCTGCTTCTGCATCGCCGCCTTCGTCGGCTTCGAACAGGCCCCGGTCTACGCCGAGGAGACGAGCCGGCCGAATGTCGTCGTCTCGCGCGTCATGTTCCTGGCCGTCGGTTACGCCGCGCTGTTCCTGGCCCTGAGCGCCTGGGCGATGACCGTCGCGGCGGGACCCGGCTCGATCGTCAAGGCCGCCGGGGAGCAGGGGCCCGGACTGCTCTTCGGACTGACCGAGAGCCGGCTGGGCGCCACCTTCACCGACGTCCTGCACGTCCTGTTCGTGACCGGAATGTTCGCCGCGCTGCTCAGCTTCCACAATGTCGTCGCGCGGTACGCCTTCGCGATGGGCCGCGAGGGCCTGCTGCCCGCCGCCTTCGGGCGCACCAACAAGTCCAGCGGCGCGCCCGCCTCGGGCTCCGTGCTCCAGTCCGTGGTCTCGATCGCCGTCATCCTGGCCTTCGCCCTCACCGACGACAAGCCGGTCGGTGACCCGACGGCCCCGGTGCTCCATCTCTTCACCTGGATGGGCAACATCGGCGCGCTCGGGGTCATCGTGCTGATGGCCGCGGCCTCCCTCGCCGTCATCGTCTTCTTCGTACGGCGGGGAGCGGCGCGCCATCAGGCCGCGCGGCTGGTGGCCTCCGGGCTGGCGGGCATCGCGCTGGTGACCATCGCCGTCTACACCGTCAAGGACTTCGACATCCTCGTCGGGTCCGGCCCCGGCTCCGCGCTCAGCTGGGTGCTGCCCGGGATCATCGCTCTCGCGCTGATCGGCGGGCTGGTGTACGGACTGGTGCTGCGCTCCGTCAAGCCCGAGGTGCACGCCCGTATCGGGCTCGGCAACGAGGCGTTCCAGCTGGAGAAGGCGGCCGAGTCGGAGACGACCGCCGCGGTGTGACGGTCCCGCCGTGACGCACCCGTCGTGAGGCCGACACCAGAACGCTCCTGACGAGAGCATGACGAACACCTGCGGTCCCCGGCTTCACGGGGCCGCGGGTCTTCTCGGCGCGGGACGCGTACCGGGTCGGTGGACCGCGCGTGGGCGGAGCGGGAGCACCCCCGGTGGAAGGAGGAGTGACCCGCCCCGCCCGGACGCGGCAGAGTGAGGTGGCGCGGTTACAACACCAGTGAGAGCAGCAGGACGCAGCCGAGGCCGACCACGGAGATGATGGTCTCCATCACCGACCACGTCTTCAGCGTCTGGCCGACGCTCATCCCGAAGTACTCCTTCACCAGCCAGAACCCGGCGTCGTTCACATGGCTGAAGAAGAGCGAGCCCGCGCCGATCGCCAGCACGAGCAGCGCCGTGTGCGTCGTCGACATGTCCGCCGCGAGCGGTGCCACCAGACCGGCGGCCGAGATGGTCGCCACGGTCGCCGAGCCGGTCGCCAGCCGGATCGCCACCGCGATCAGCCAGGCGAGCAGCAGCGCGGGGATCGACCAGTCCTTGGAGATGTCCAGGACCATCTGGCCCACGCCCGAGTCGATCAGCGTCTGCTTGAAGCCACCGCCCGCGCCGACGATCATCAGCACGCCCGCGATCGGGGCGAGCGACTTCTCGACGGTCGAGGAGATCCGGTCCTTGGTGAACCCGGCCGCGCGGCCCAGGGTGAAGATGCCGACGAGTACGGCGGCGAGCAGCGCGATCAGCGGGGAACCGACGACATCCGCCACGCGCTGGACGCTGTTCTCCGGATCGTCCACGACGATGTCCACGAGCGCCTTGCCCAGCATCAGCACGACCGGCAGCAGCACGGTGGAGACGGTCGCGACGAAGCTCGGCCGGGTCTTCAGATCGTCGGAGGTGCGCTGCGGCACCATCGTTTCGGGGGCCGGGATATCCACCCAGCGCGCGGCGTACCGGGAGAACAGCGGGCCCGCGATGATCACGGTCGGGATGGCGACGACCACCCCGAGCGCCAGCGTGACACCGAGGTTGGCGCCGACGGCGTCGATCGCGACCAGCGGCCCGGGGTGCGGCGGGATCAGACCGTGCATCACGGAGAGCCCGGCCAGCGCCGGGACACCGATCCGCATCAGGGAGTAGTTGCCGCGCTTGGCGACCAGCAGGACGACCGGGATCAGCAGCACGATGCCGACCTCGAAGAAGAGCGGCAGCCCGATCACCGAGGCGATCAGGACCATCGCCCACGGCATGGCGCGCCCGCTCGCCCTGGCGAGGATCGTATCGACGATCTGGTCGGCGCCGCCGGAGTCGGCGAGCAGCTTGCCGAGGATCGCGCCGAGCGCGATCAGTACGCCCACCCCCGCGACCGTGGAGCCGAGGCCGGCGGTGAAGCTGGTGATGACCTTGTCCAGCGGGGCGCCCGCGAAGGCGCCGAGCGCCAGCGAACCGAGGGTCAGGGCCAGAAAGGCATGGAGTTTGAAGACGGTGATGAGCAGGACGATGACGGCTATACCGGCGAGAACCGCTATACCCAGCTGAGCGTTGCCCGCCGAGGTGATCGGTTCGGCTGCGTCCGCTGCCAGCGTCTCGACACTGAGACTGGTCACGGGAGTCACGGAAACTTCCTTCAGCTTTCGAGCCGGCGCAGCGCGGCGACGGCCCGGTCGGTGATTTCTTCGGGGGTACCGGACACATCGACGGCCACACCCGCCTCGTCCGCGCCCAGGTTCTCCAGGGCTGCGTACTGCGAGTCCAGCAGCGCGGTGGGCATGAAGTGCCCCTTGCGCTCAGACATCCGGTGTTCGATCAACGGCCGGTCGCCGGTGAGGTGGAGGAACACGGCGCCCGGCGCGGCCGACCGCAGCCGGTCCCGGTAGGCGCGCTTGAGCGCGGAACTGCTCACCACACCGCCGAGCCCGGCCCTGTCGTGCGCCCAGGCCCCGATGGCGTCCAGCCAGGGCCACCGGTCCGCGTCGTCCAGCGGGGTGCCGGCGGACATCTTCGCGATGTTCTCCGGCGGATGGAAATCGTCGCCCTCGGCGTACGGGACGCCCAGTGCGGCGGCGAGCAGGGGCCCGACCGTGGTCTTGCCGGTTCCTGCCACGCCCATCACCACGACGACGTGGGGGGTGCTCATCGCATGCCTCGCTGTCTTCCTCGACATCGGCTTCAGTCCGTCCCGGGCATCGGGCCGTCGCGCTACTGAAACCTATTAGGTACGACTTATTCAAGAGGCTGTGATGTAAACGTCGTACTTAATCTTGGCGGGGGGTGCCCCGTAGGGTTGTCCCATGACCACTGAAGGCCGGGGCTTGCATACCCGTGTGCTGGACACTCTCGGCCTCGCCATCACCGCGGGCGAGTACCCGCAGGGCAGTGTGGTGCGCACGGACGAGGTGGCCCAGCGCTTCGATGTCTCGCGCACCGTCGTCCGCGAGGTGGTCCGCGTCCTCGAATCCATGCACCTGGTGGAGTCCCGGCGCCGGGTGGGCGTGACCGTACGCCCCACCGAGGAGTGGAACGTCTACGATCCGCGCGTCATCCGCTGGCGCCTCGCCGGCTCCGACCGGCCCCGCCAGCTGCGCTCGCTGACCGTGCTGCGCTCCGCGGTCGAACCGGTCGCGGCGGGGCTCGCCGCCCGGCACGCCACGCCCGAGCAGTGCGCCGCTCTCACCGAGCAGGCGCTCGGCATGGTCGCCACCTCCCGGGGCCGCCGGCTGGAGGATTACCTCGTCCATGACATCGCCTTCCACCGGGTGGTGCTGAACGCGTCGGGCAACGAGATGTTCGCCCGGCTCGGCGATGTGGTCGCCGAGGTCCTTACCGGCCGTACGCACCACCAGGTGATGTTCGACGACCCGGACCCGGCCGCCGTGACCCTGCATGTCCAGGTCGCCGAGGCGGTACGGGAGGGCGACGCCGCCCGCGCCGAGGAGCTGACCCGGGAGATCGCCGTCGGCGCCCTGGAGGAGCTGGACGTACTGGCCCCCTGACACGCGTCCGCCTGCCACCGCGCGCGCTTCGGTACGGGAGGGCGCTTCGGCACGGGATAGTGGGGGATGACGGAACGTTCGGTGTGTGAGCGTCCGAGCGTGTGACGGTGTGAGGAAAGGCAGGTCCTGGCAATGGCGCAGCGAGTGCGGGGGGTCGTCGCCCCCGGCAAGAACGAGCCGGTGCGGGTCGAGACGATCGTCGTACCGGACCCCGGTCCCGGCGAGGCCGTGGTGAAGGTGCAGGCGTGCGGTGTCTGCCACACGGATCTGCACTACAA
Organism: Streptomyces sp. NPDC056835; assembly: GCF_042789485.1. Taxonomy (NCBI): domain Bacteria; kingdom Bacillati; phylum Actinomycetota; class Actinomycetes; order Kitasatosporales; family Streptomycetaceae; genus Streptomyces; species Streptomyces sp. NPDC056835. The sequence goes on along the minus strand of NZ_JBHUBB010000030.1, from coordinate 35,092 downwards.
GCAGGGCGGTATCAACGACGACTTCCCCTTCCTCCTCGGCCATGAGGCCGCGGGCGTCGTCGAGTCGGTCGGCGACGGTGTCACCGACGTCGCGCCCGGCGACTTCGTGATCCTCAACTGGCGTGCCGTGTGCGGGAACTGCCGGGCCTGTCTGCGCGGACGGCCGCAGTACTGCTTCAACACCCACAACGCCGCACAGAAGATGACGCTCACCGACGGAACGGAACTCTCCGCGGCGCTCGGCATCGGCGCCTTCGCCGAGAAGACCCTCGTCGCGGCGGGCCAGTGCACCAAGGTCGACCCCAGCGTCTCACCGGCCGTCGCCGGTCTGCTCGGCTGCGGCGTGATGGCGGGCATCGGCGCCGCCATCAACACCGGCCAGGTCGGCCGGGGCGACTCGGTCGCGGTCATCGGCTGCGGCGGTGTCGGGGACGCGGCGGTCGTCGGCGCGCGCCTCGCGGGCGCGGCCCGGATCATCGCCGTCGACATCGACGACCGCAAGCTGGAGACGGCGAAGTCGATGGGCGCCACCCACACCGTCAACTCCCGCTCCACCGACCCCGTCGAGGCGATCCGCGAGCTGACCGGCGGGTTCGGCGCGGATGTCGTCATCGACGCGGTCGGCCGCCCGGAGACGTACAAGCAGGCCTTCTACGCCCGTGATCTGGCCGGGACGGTCGTCCTGGTCGGCGTCCCCACCCCCGAGATGACGCTCGAACTGCCGCTGCTCGATGTCTTCGGCCGCGGTGGCTCCCTCAAGTCCTCCTGGTACGGCGACTGTCTGCCGTCCCGCGACTTCCCCATGCTCATCGACCTGCACCAGCAGGGCCGGATCGACCTCGGCGCGTTCGTCACCGAGACCATCGGACTCGACGATGTCGAGAAGGCGTTCGCCCGGATGCACGAAGGCGATGTCCTGCGTTCCGTGGTGGTGTTCTGATGACCGTCCGTATCGACCATCTCGTCACCTCGGGCACCTTCTCGCTCGACGGCGGCACCTGGGACGTCGACAACAACGTCTGGATCGTCGGCGACGACTCCGAGGCGATCGTCATCGACGCCGCCCATGACGCCGCCGCCATCGAGGACGCGCTCGGCGGCCGGACACTGCGCGCCATCGTCTGCACCCACGCGCACAACGACCACATCGACGCCGCGCCGGCCCTCGCCGCCGCCACCGGCGCGCCCGTACTGCTGCATCCCGACGATCTGCCGCTGTGGAAGCAGACCTACCCCGAGCAGATCCCGGACGGCGAGCTGACCGACGGCGCCACGCTCACCGTCGCGGGCACCACCCTGACCGTGCTCCATACCCCCGGGCACGCCCCGGGCGCGGTCTGTCTGTACGCCCCCGAGCTGTCGTCCGTCTTCACCGGCGACACGCTCTTCCAGGGCGGCCCCGGCGCCACCGGCCGGTCGTTCTCGCACTTCCCGACGATCATCGACTCGATCCGCGACCGGCTGCTCGGTCTGCCGCCCGAGACGGTGGTCCGTACGGGGCACGGCGATACGACCACCATCGGCGCCGAGGCGCCCCAGCTGGCGGAGTGGATTCAGCGCGGCCACTGAGGCGGCCACCGGGACAGGGTGAGCCGGCTCTCGAAGCGGTACGGCTCGCCCGTCACCGGATCGGTGAACTCCAGTACCTTCGCCAGGAGTTGCAACGGTGACGCGTACTCGTCGGGGCCTTCAGCCCGGACAACGGGATACACCGGATCGTTCAGGATCGGCAGTCCCAGACGGTTCATATGGACCCGCAGCTGATGGGTTCGGCCGGTGGCCGGCACCAGCCGGTACCGGCCGAGCCCGCCCCGCCGCTCCACCATGTCGATCCAGCTCTCGGAATTCGGCTCGCCGGGCACCTCCCGCGCCGCCAGCACCCCGCGCTCCTTCTCGATCCGGCCGCGCACCGTGACCGGCAGCGCCACGGCGGGGTCGTACGGCGCGACCGCCTCGTACTCCTTGCGCACCAGCCGGTCCCGGAACAGCGTCTGGTACGCGCCACGGTCCCCGGCCCGTACGACGAAGAGCGCGAGCCCGGCCGTGAGCCGGTCGAGCCGGTGCGCGGGCTGCAACTCCGGCAGCCCGAGATCCCGGCGGAGCCGGGCCAGCGCGGTCTCGGTGATATGCCGTCCGCGCGGCGTGGTGGCCAGGAAGTGCGGCTTGTCGGCGACCACGATCCGCTCGTCGCGGTACACGATCCCGATCCCGAACGGCACCCGCTCCTCAGCGGAGAAGTCCCGGTGGAACCAGACGTACCGCCCGGCGGCATACGGCTCCGCCGCCCCCACCGGCCCGTCCACGCCGACGAACCGTCCCTCCCGGAACATCGCGTCGACCCGCCCGGCCCCGATGGCGTCACCGAACCGCGCGACCAGATGGTCCCGCACGGTCGCCCACTCGCCCTTCTTGTCCGCGGGCAGCCGGAGCCGTACCGGATCGATCCCGTCCCGCTGGGGGAGGGGCGAGGGGGGAGGGGTGCGATGTCTGCGTGCCACGGGTCCCCGTGTCTTCCTCGGTGTGGTCCCGGCGCCGTCTTCCGGTCGCCTCCGGCGCACGGAGCGTCAGCGCCACGAGTCTATCGACGGCGGACCACACCGGCGTCCCTCGTTCGGCCCCCGCCCGGACCGCGCGCGCCGGGATGAGAGCTGTTCCGGAACACGTCAGCCGCATGATGGTCCGATGATCAGTGTCCTGTTCGCCGTACTGACCGCGATCAGCAACGGCTCCGCCTCGGTGCTCCAGCGCCGCGCCGCGTCCACCGTGCCCGACGCCGAGGCGATGCGGATCTCGCTGATCAAGCACCTGCTGCGGAAGAAGGTGTGGCTGGCGGGGATCGGGCTGGTGCTCGTGGCCGCCGTGTGCCAGGCGGTGGCGCTCGCCACGGGACCGATCGCGGTGGTCCAGCCGATCTTCGTCATCGAATTGCCCGCCACCCTGCTGATCGCGAGTGTTGTCTTCCGCCGCCCGCTGGCCCGGTCCGCCTGGCTGGGAGTGGCGGCGGTGACCTGCGGTCTCGCCCTGGGCATGGCCGCCGCCGCGCCGGGCGGGGGCAGCGAGAGCGTCCCCGGGCACGTCTGGGTCCCGGCCCTGATCATCACCGGGTGCTTCGAGGCCGTACTGATCATCTGGTCACGGCGGCTGCGCGGCAACGCCCGTGCCGCGCTGCTGGGTCTCGCCACCGCCTGCGGATACGCGCTGACCGCCGCGCTGATGAAGGACGCCATGTCCCGGCTCGAAAGCGGCGGCGTCCTCGCGTTGGTGACCGCCTGGCAGCTCTACGGCACGGCGGTCGCGGGGGTGGGGGCGCTGTTCCTGCTCCAGAACGCCCTCCAGGCCGGCTGGCTGGTCGCGTCCCAGCCGATGATCACGCTCGGCGACGCGCTGATCAGCATCACGTACGGGGTGACCCTCTTCGGCGAGAGCCTGCGTACAGGCTGGTGGCTGCTGCCCGAACTCATCGGGGTCGCCATGATCGCGGCGGGCTGTGTGGAACTGGCCCGTTCCCCCCTCGCCGCCGGCTCCAAGCCCCCGCCGCCCCGCGTTCGCTGACACAGCCCTCAGGCTTCTTCGGCGGCCGCGTCGAGATCCGACCAGGTGGCGTCGGTCAGGTCCTGGCCGGCCCAGCGGGCGGCGGACCTGACCTCGTGGGCGGAACGGAAGCCCGCGACCACCCCGGCCACCACGGGATCGCGCAGCGGAAAGCGCACAGCGGCGTGCGGGAGTACGGTGCCGTGCCGGGCACAGACGTCGGCGAGCCGCCGGGCGCGGCGCAGCAACGCCTCGGAGGCGGGACCGTAGTCGAAGGAGGCGTCGTCGGGCGGCCGGGGGCGGCTGAGCAGACCGGAGTTGAACGGCGCCGCGGCGACCACCGAGACACCCCGCCGCGCGCACGCCTCCAGCAGTGGGCGGGCGGTGCGGTCGATCAGGGTCCACCGGCCGGCCACCATCACGGTGTCCACATCCGCTTCGGCCACGATCCGCAGCAGCGGGGCGACGGTATTCATGCCGACACCGACAGCGCCGATGACGCCCTGGGCGCGCAGCTCCGCCAGGGCGGGCAGCGCGTGGTCGAGGGCGGCGTCCAGATGATCGTCGGGGTCGTGTACGTAGACGATGTCCACCCGGTCCAGGCCCAGCCGGTCCAGGCTGCCCTCCAGACTCCGCAGCACACCGTCACGCGAGTAGTCGGGGCGGCGGATCCAGGTGTCCGGTACGGCGAAGCCCCCCGCGGCCAGATCGGATCCGGTGGGCGCGGGGTGGGGCTCCAGCAGCCGGCCGACCTTGGTGGAGACGGTGAACTCCGCCCGCGGCCGGTGGGCGAGTACCGACCCGAGGCGCCGCTCGGACAGTCCGAGTCCGTAGTGCGGAGCGGTGTCGTAGTAGCGCACCCCGACATCCCAGGCGGCCTCGACCGCGGCGCGCGCCTGATCGTCGTCGATCGGGGCGTAGAGATTACCGATGGGGGCGGCGCCGAAGCCCAGGGAACCGACGCGGACGCCCGTACGGCCGAGCCGACGGGCCGTCACGCGGCGATCCCGTACCAGCGCGCGGCCGTCGTGCCGAAGACCGCCGCGCGTTCGTCCGCGCCGAGCTGGTCGGTGAGCGTCTGCGCGAGGGACAGGACGTCGTCGTAGCCGGCCCTGGCCGCGAGCAGACAGACCGGCCAGTCCGAGCCGTACATCAGGCGGTGCGGGCCCACCGTCGCGAGCAGTGTGTCCGCGTAGGGGCGCAGCGCTCGGGCGGGGGCCGGTCCGACCCTGGTGACCAGGCCGGACAGTTTCACGGTGACGTTGGGGCAGCCGGCCAGTTCTGTCAGCAGTGAGGCCCAGGGCTCCAGGCCGTCCGGGCCGATGACCGGATTGCCGGCGTGGTCCAGGACGAAGCGGACATCCGGCAGTTCGCGCACCGTCCTTACCGCGGCGGGCAGTTGGTCGGGCCGGACGACCAGGTCGTAGACGAGACCCGCGGCGCCGACCGCCGCGATGCCCCGGCGGACCTCGGGGCGCGCCGTCCAGTCCGGATCGGGCTCGTCCTGGACACCGTGCCGGATACCGACGAGCGCGGAGCCCCCGGGGGCTTCGCGCAGTTCCGCGAGACGGTCGGCGACACCGGGGTCGGTGAGACGTGTCCAGCCGACGACCGCCCGGACATGCGGGTCGCCGGACGCCAGGGCGAGCAGTTCCGGTGTCTCCTCCGGTACGGCGATGGTCTGTACGAGGACGGTCGCGTCGATGGCGTTCCGGTCGAGCGCGGGCCGCAGTTCGGCGGCGGTGAAGGTCCGGCGCAGGGCGGGGATGTCGCGGGTCCAGGGCTGGTCGCGTACCGCGAGGTCCCACAGATGGTGATGGGCGTCGATGCGCACCGTTCGGTCCTTCGGGTCGGTGGACGGGGTTACGGACGGGAGCACACGGGCGGCGGCGCGGGCTCAGTCGAGGTGGAAGATCTCTTCGGCGGAGGCCCACCACTCACCCTCGGCCACGCTGTCCAGCGGCCGTTGGCACGGGTCGGTCAGCGCCCACCACTCGCGGGACACCGGATCGGCGGCGATCGCCGCGGTGTCGGCGGCGTAGTCGCTACCGGTGTACTCCAGGTAGCTGAAGAGCAGGCCGTCCCGCAGGAAGATGGAGTAGTTGCCGATGTGGGCCCGCTTGAGGGCCGCGAGCACGCCCGGCCACGCGGCGGCGTGCAGGGCGAGATACTCCCGCTCCTTCTCGGGCCGCAGCCGGATCACGGCGGCGAAGCGCTTCACTGGGCTCAGCCCCTCTCAAGGATCAGGTTCATGTGACAGGCAGGACCATAAGGATCTGATCCCTTCTCTGCAATAGATCCGGAAGGATTGTCGCTTTTGTTCAGATCGGGGCGAGTTGGAGAGGCGTCTCTATGAAGTTTCGTCCGACCTCTTCTCAACGTGTAACGCTGATGTCATAGTTGCCCACGCCGATGAACCAGATTCATTTGAACTCATCACAGGGGGATTACGCTGTGGCAGATTCTTCACCGCTCTCCGGCGAAGACGATGACGACGCGTCGCGCCCCTACCGGCCGGGGTACGAACTGGTCGCCGAACAACTGCTGAACCACATCGCCGAGCAGAACCTGCGGGCCGGGGACCGGCTGCCCACCGAACAGGGCCTGGCCCAAATCCTCGGCGCCTCCCGCAATGTCACCCGCGAGGCGGTGAAGGTCCTGTCCGCCATCGGCCGGCTGACCGTACGGCGCGGCGCGGGAATCTTCGTCGCCGAGTCGAACGCCGGGCTGGTCGACGACCAGCTCTCGCACTTCCGTCCGACGAGCATGGAAGACGTCCTGATGCTCCTGGACTACCGGACGGTCATCGAGTCGGAGACCGCGCGCCGCGCCGCCTCCCTCGCCACGCCGATCGAGGTCAGGACCATCCGGGAGTGCGCCGAGACCTCGCTGGTGGCGGCCCGCGCCGCCGACGGGTACGGCTTCGCCAAGGCCGACACGGCGTTCCACGACGCGGTGGGCGCCGCCGCGCACAACGTGTTCCTGAGGTCGAGCGTCGCCGCCGTGCGACGGTTGGCGTCACAGTCCGATGTGCTGCTCTTCCACGGCGACGCGCCGGGATCGCTGGAAGTGGCCGCACGACAGCACCTCGCCATCGCCGAGGCGGTCGCCGCGGGGGAGGCCGATCTCGCGGGTCGGCTGATGGTGGAGCACATCGCCACCACACAGGGCCAGTTCGAACGAAAGATCCGTGACCGGCTGTTCAACCTCGATTCCCGTGGTGGCACCGGTACGCCCGCGCGCCCGCCGAAGAGCGCGGGCGCCGAGGACGACCCGCTCTCCCCGGAGTCATCCGCCTCGTAAGCCATCGGGACAAGGCGTCGACGTAGGCCGTCGACGTCAGCCGGCACCACGCGGGTCCCACGGACGCGCGGACCGAGCCGACCAACGCCGAAGGAACCCGGAGGACGACCGGGTTCCCGGACACCACTTCATTCAGGCGATTGGATTTCCGTGTCTGTACCGTCATTTCGCCTAGGCATGGGCAAACCGCTAGGCATAGCCAAACCGCTCCGGAGAGTGCTGACAGCGGCCCTCTCCCTGGCCGTCGTATCGGCGCCGCTGGCCGCCGTACCGGCCCAGGCGGCCCCCCGCGCCCCGGGCCTGGCCGTCTACGTCTCGCCGACCGGCCGGGACGCCGGCTCCGGCACCGCCGCGCATCCGTTCAAGACCCTGGAACACGCCCGGGACTATGTGCGTGAGGCCAAGAAGAAGGTACGCGGCGACGTCCACGTACGGCTGATGTCCGGTACGCACCAACTGACCCGTACCTTCAGCCTCACCGCCCAGGACTCCGGCGGCGACGGACGGCGGATCGTCTACGAGGCCGCCCCCGGCGCGCACCCGGTGATCAGCGGGGGCAAGCGGATCACCGGCTGGACCGTGGCCGATCCGGCGAAGGGGATCTACAAGGCCCAGGTGGGCGACCTCGACACCCGTCAGCTCTATGTGAACGGGGAGCTCGCGACCCGGGCGCGCGGTGCGAAGAACCCGCCCGGGTTCACCAAGACATCCACCGGCTACACCTTCACCGACAGCGGCCTCAGCGACTACCGGCGCCCCCAGGACCTGGAGGTCGTCAGCAGCTGGGGCTGGAAGCTCATGCGCTGCCCCGTGGAGTCGATCTCCGGCAACGCGATGACGATGCGGCAGCCCTGCTGGGACAACGCCCACCTCCAGTCGGGCCAGGAGATCCAGAACCCGACCTGGCTGGAGAACGCCCGCGAGCTGCTTGACACCCCCGGTGAGTGGTACGTCGACAAGGGCCGGGGCGAGGTGTACTACCTGCCCAAGGCCGGCCAGAACCTGTCCAAGGCCGGCCAGAACCTGTCCACCGCGACCGTGACGGCGCCGGTCGTGCAGGACCTGGTCGATCTGAACGGCACCACCGCCGAGCCCGTCACCGATGTGTCCTTCGAGGGCATCACCTTCTCCTACTCCACTTGGCTCGCGCCCAGTTCGGCCGACGGTCTCATCGAGGGCCAGGCGGGCTTCCGGATGGTCGGCGAGGACAACCCCGACTTCGACCACACCCGGCTGAACTGGCAGAAGACACCCGGCGCGGTCAATGTGAGCCACGGCCAGGGCATCCGCTTCACGGGCAACACCTTCACCCACCTCGGCGCCGTCGGCCTGAACCTGAACACCGGGACCCAGAACACCGCCATCACGGGCAACGTCTTCCGCCAGATCGCCGCCACCGGCATCCAGATCGGCGGCGTCGAGGCGGGCGACGCCCACCCCGGCGACCCCCGGGACATCACCAAGAACACCACGGTCGCCAACAACGTCGTCACCCAGGTCGCCGACCAGTACAACGGCTCGGTGGGCATTCTGGCCGGCTACACCGACCATTCGGTGATCACCCACAACAAGGTCTACGACCTGCCCTACAGCGGCATATCCGTGGGCTGGGGATGGGGTCTGACCGACCAGGGCGGCAACCACGCCTACCCGAACAACGGCGGCGTACCCATCTGGGACACCCCCACCATCAGCCGGAACAACGTCGTCACCGACAACGAGATCGGCGACATCATGAAGTCGCAGGCGGACGGTGGCGGTGTCTACACCCTCAGCACCAACCCCGGCGGCGAGGTGTCCGGCAACTACATCCACGGCGTCCCGGCACCCGCGTACGGCGCGATCTACCACGACGAGGGCAGTCGCCACTGGAAGAACACGGGCAACGCCCTGTGCGATGTGTCCTTCCAGTGGATGCTGATGAACCACGGCGAAGAGAACACCGTCACCGGCAACTACACCAGCAACCCGGCCTTCAGCGTCCAGGGAGGCAGCGAGAACAACAACGTGGGCGGCAACACGACCGTCGGCTCCTGCGACCAGCTCCCCGCCTCGATCGTGAACAACGCCGGTCTCCAGCCCGAGTACGAGCACCTCGACCCGGGCCCCGCCGTCACCGACCGTACGCCGCCCACCGCCCCCGGCGCCCCGACAGCGGTCACCGACTTCCCGAGCGTCGCTGACCTCAGCTGGCCGGCGTCCACCGACGACACGGGCGTGACGGGCTACTCCGTCTACCGTGACGGCAAGCTGGTCAGTGCCTCGGGAAAGACCTCGGCGCGCATCCCCGACATGACGGGGGGCAAGACCTACAGCTTCCGGATCACCGCCCGTGACGCGGCCGGCAACGAGTCCGAGCGGAGCGGGGAGCTGAAGGTCACCATGCCCTCCGGCTCCGACCTGGCGCTGAAGAAGCCGGTCACCTACTCGTCGTACTCCGACGACAACACCCCCGAGAAGCTGGTGGACGGCGACCTGTCCACCCGCTGGGCCCAGGGCCGCGGCCTGCCCGACCCGTCCTGGATCCAGGTGGATCTCGGCGCCCGGTACGAGGTGAACGGCGCGATCAGCACCTTCGAGAAGAGCAGCGGATACAAGTACCGCATCGAGGTGTCGTCGGACGAGATCAGCTGGCAGACCCTGGAGGATCACACCTCCGCGAACACCACGGCGATGACCAACCTCTTCCACACCGCCGATCCGGTCACCGGCCGCTTCGTACGGCTGACGGTCACCGGATCCAGCGGTAACGGCGGCAGCCTCTACGACCTCCAGGTCTACGGCACCCCCGCCGCACCCAGCCCGGACCGTACGGCTCCCACGGCCCCCGGGCAGCCCACCGTCGCGCCGCTGCTGCCCAGCCTGGTGGACCTCAGTTGGCCGGCCGCGACTGATGACACCGCTGTGACCGGCTATGCCGTCTACCAGGACGGCAAGCGGATCGCCGTCACCGACGCAACGACCCTGCGCGTCTCCGGCCTGACCCCGGAAACGGACTACTCCTTCACCGTCGAGGCCCGCGACGCGGTGCTCAACACCTCCGAGCCCAGCGAAGCGGCCGTCATCACCACCCCCGCCGACCACGACCTGGCGCTGAGGAAGCCGGTCACCGCCTCGTCGTACTCCGAGGACAACACCCCCGAGAAGCTGGTGGACGGCGACCTGTCCACCCGCTGGGCCCAGGGCCTGGGCCTGCCCGATCCGTCCTGGATCCAGGTGGACCTGGGCAAGGACACCCGTGTCTCCGGCGTGGTGACCACGTTCGAGAAGTCCAGCGGCTACACGTACCGCCTGGAGTACTCCACCGACGGGACGACGTGGTCCACGCTCGACGACCACACCTCCGAGAACACCGTTTCGGCGGCCAACTACTCATTCGCCGACCAGCCCGTCACCGCCCGCCACCTGCGGCTGACCGTCACCGGATCCAGCGGTAACGGCGGCAGCCTCTACGGGCTCCAGGTGTACGGCGAGTTCTGAACCGTATGTCCCCGGGCCGGCCCGCTCACACAGAAACGAAAGCCAGGATGAAGATCACCCATGTCGAAGTACACCGGATCGACGTTCCGGCGGCCAGCCCGCCCTTCCGCTGGAGGGACGGGCTGAGCGGAAGCGCTCCGGTGGGCGACGGCGCGGTCCTGCGTATCGGCACCGACGAGGGAGCCGAGGGGGTCGCCCTGTTCGCCAGACCGGGCGCCTTCACCACCCTGCGGGACCTGGTGGACCGGGTCTTCCGTGACGAACTGGTCGGAGCCGACCCGTTCCAGCGGGAATGGCTGTGGCACCGGGTGTGGGAGCTGGACCGTATCCACGAACTCCCGCTCCCCACCCTGGGCCTCATCGACACCGCCCTGTGGGACCTGGCCGGCCGGTACCACGGCCAGCCGGTCTGGCGCCTGCTCGGCGGCTTCCGCGAGGCGATCCCCGCCTACGCCTCCACCTCGACGTTCTCCACCATCGCGGAGTTCCTCGATGTGGCGGACCAGTGCCTGGAACTGGGCTACCGGGGAATCAAGCTGCACGCCTGGGGCGACGCCCGCCGGGACGCCGAGCTGTGCCTGGCGCTGCGCGACCACGTCGGCCCCTCGGTCCCCCTCATGTACGACGGGTCGGCCGGCTTCGACCTGCCCGACGCGATCCGGCTGGGGCGGGCGCTCTCGGAGGCCGACTACCTCTGGTACGAGGAGCCGATGCGCGAGTTCAGCGTCTCCGCGTACCAGCGACTGGCGACGGCCGTGGACGTACCGCTGCTGGTCGCCGAGACCTCCGACGGAGCCCATATGAACTCCGCGGACTTCATCAGGGCCGGCGCCGCCACCTTCGGCGTACGGGCGGGCACCACCCTCCGCGGCGGGATCACCGGCGCCATGCGCACCGCGCACCTCGCCGACGCCTACCGGCTCCGTGCGGAGGTGCACGGCTCGGACATCCCGAACCACCACCTGTGCATGGCCATCTCCAACACCACCTACTACGAGTCCCTGGTGACCGCGGCGAAGGTCGTCCGCGAGCGCCATGTGGACGCACAGGGTCTGGTGCACGCCCCCACGGGGCCTGGCATAGCCCTCCCGCTCGACCTCGGCTACGGCAGCGAACTCCAGAGCTACGTCGAGCAGCCGCGCTGACCGGCCGGGCGGTGGGGGGGGGCGGCCGTGCTGTAACGGGTGTTTGCCCCTGGGGGGGCCCGGGTGCCCCCCCCACGGGCGCCGGACCGGTCAGGTGGGGATGGGTTTGGTC